>NZ_AHMO02000008.1:1770416-2077500 GCF_000243715.2 Leptospira broomii serovar Hurstbridge str. 5399 | reverse complement strand
CGCTGACCGCATAATTGGAGCTAGCGGCAGTAAACGATCCCGTACTAGTTACGGTATTGACTGTACCGGGAAACCCTAATACCGGATTGAAATCGGCGACCGGTGAATTATAAAGAAGTAGGAACAACATCATATTTTGATCGGAGTTCCCCCCTCCCTTCTTGCACGAAGATAGTAGCAGAAGAAAAGGAATAATTAAAGCAAGAAGACGACTGTTTAGCTTCATACGAATTCCTATAGAACAAAATAAAAATAAGGCAATTATTTTTTTATAACATTTGCAGGAATGGAATTCAAAAAAGAATAAAATATTCTTAATGTACGTAGAACTACTTACAGAGCCTATCCGAATCTACGTACTATTACCAACCTCTTATTTTCGTCGAATGATCTTGGAATGTGCATCTGGTCTCGGATATCAATTCCGGATTTTCGTTATGCCTCGCTCGATTTTTTTACGAACAAAATTTCTTCCTTCAGTTCAGCCGAGTTTTGATATAGGGCCTATATAAAGTTTTTGCAATCTTTGGATTATTTGAAATTTCACTCGAACTTGGCTTCAGACTTCGATAGACCACTTGATCGATACGAGATTTTTACAGGGAATTTCCGACGATTTTTTTACGAAAGATAGGAAAGGCCAGAGATTCTGATTCCTTCAAAGAGGAAATCTCTAAGAAATAAAATCATCCCTAAAGGTAAAAACCGGAACCGCGAAGAGGCTCCAGAAATTGCGAACGCAATGGCCTTTGCGGTTTATGAACCGTCCTGGATTCGAATTCTTATATGGGAACTGTCACATTGCGTTCGTATAGACGTCTTTCTTTTAAAGAAGGAGAAAAATATGAATCTTAGATTCGATTATGCCAGAGCATATCCGGCTGCATTGCAAGCAATGCTGTCCTTGGAGGAATTCACTAAATCGGGAGGAATCGACTCTAAACTGCGTGAACTGGTTAAAATCAGGGCTTCGCAAATAAACGGCTGCGCATTTTGTCTTTATATGCATACGAAGGACGCCCGATCGGAAGGCGAGGAGGAAAAAAGGATATATTTACTCAACTCATGGAAGGAATCTCCTTACTATACCGAAAAAGAAAGAGCAGCGTTAGAGGTTACGGAATACGTAACTAAAATTTCTCAGGAAGGATTACCGGACCATGTATACGAAAATGCAAGAGCCTATTTCGACGAAAAAGAATTTGTGGCATTGATCATGTTAATAAACACGATTAATTCATGGAATCGGATCGCAATAACCACCGGAAAGCAGGCACCATTAGCATGATCTTACGGAAGAGTTTAAATTACTATTAATTAGCATAATTTAAACCCTTCCGAGCGAGTAGGGATTTAGTCGGTTTGAAACCGGCCCACTAAGGAGCTAAGATGGGAAGCCTGTCCTCGCATCTCTCCGGAATACCCGGTCACTTGATCGGCACCAGCTGCTATCTCCTGTGTTCCTTCCGAAATGCTCAGAATCGTTTTAGTAATCTCATCGGTAGCCCGTTTTTGTTCGAGGACCGCCTCTTCGATTTGCATGCTAAAATTCATTAGGCTGGAAGCGCTCTGCCTAATTTCGACGGTATTTTTCTCCTGCGTTTTCACCGAGACGAGAACGCTCTTTGCCGTCCGATCAAACTCTTCGACCCGAACTTTCAGGCGTTTTAAGACCTCGGAGGCTTCCCCCACCTTAGCGTTTCCATTTGCGACCGCTTCGTTGGTCGAATTTACTAAATTGCCTATTTCTTGCACCGATACCGACGTCTGAGCCGCAAGCTTTCCGATCTCCTCTGCCACGACCGCAAAGCCTTTACCTGCATCCCCTGCGCGGGCCGCTTCGATCGCGGCGTTCAGGGCCAAGAGATTCGTCTTTTCCGAAATATCCGTGATAATCGATAAGATTTCCGTAATGCGTGAGGCCGAATCCCGGATGCCTGCCATTGCCCTCGTGGAGGAACTCATTGCGTTTTCCCCGCTCGAAGCTTCTTCCTTCGATTCCGTCGCTAGACTCGCCAGCCCTTGCATCTCGCTATTAATACTGGCGATTTGTTCGCGTAACAGAATCACGTTACCGTCGATCTCTTTCATATTAGAGACAGCTCGTTCCATGGATTTTCCCACGTTCTCTGCGGAAGAGGCAAGCTCCTCGACGGCTGCCGACGATTCTTCCGCTGCCGAGGCTTGAGTTTGTGCTACGTCCGAAAAATGACTCGAGGAAAAATTCATCTCGTCCGAAGTCTTCGAAATTTTTCCCGCAGTTGAACTGATTTCAGCCACGATTTTACGAAGACCGTCTCTCATTTGGGCCATTGCCCCTAGAACTTTTCCGATCTCGTCGTCTCTATCATAGTCGGTATGCACGGTAAGGTTCCCCTTCGCAATCTCCTGAGAAAATCCGATCGCTTGCAAAAGTCCGGAAGTGATCAATCTTTTAAAAATAACGTTTAGAACTATCAATACGGTGATCAGGATTAATACCGAACTCACTATACTCTCTAAAATAACTTTGCTTAGATCTTCCCAAAAAATCGACTTAGGAATACTGATCTTGACGACCCAATGTTTCGCGTCTCTTCCCAGTCGAAAAGGAAGATAATAATGTAAATGATCCTCGGATTCGAAAGAGAATTTCTTAGCCTGTTCCTTGGTCCGAATAACTAAATCCAATTCTTCCGAATTCGGAAGTTGCTTACCTAGAAGTTCCGGATGTTGGCTATGGGCGGCATACAATCCCTTGGATGAAATTAAAGAAATATATCCCTGCCCTCGGAAGGGTTTTATATCTTTAAAAAAAGCCTGAAGCTGGTCTAACGCAATATCGATACCCGCTACTCCGTAAACGTCCTTGTCCAGGCTGATTGGAGCCACGAGCGAGATCATCCAAACATCCTTACCGGCAACCGGATAAATATACGGGTCGATCACAGCCATTTCATTAGTTCTTTTTGGAATATTATAATATTCTGCTTTTTCATCGTTAGTGTCGTAGTTTACGCTCGGTTCCAAGTCCAGGACATCAGCGCCTTTGGATCGACCGATATAAGGTACAAATCTTCCTGTAGCATCATGACCGGCAGTATTTCTAAATTGTGCGTCTCTCCCGTCGAAAGCGTTGGGCTCGTAAATCAGCCACATTCCGAACCAATTTTTATTCCGCCCCAACATTCCGCGAATAGCGTTGATGACTTGGCTTCGTTCTGGAGTTGCGTAAATCAAAGGCCATCGAAACCCTCGGATCATTCCCAAACCTACGTCAAGCATGTCCTTCACTTCCAGCGCCCAGCGTTCTGCCGTAACTTCGGAATTACGTTCTATTTCACTTCGAAGATTTCTATAGGAGGCGATCGAATTAACTACGGTTAAAAGAGAAAAGCCCGCAATCAAAACCAAGGAGACATATATGGAAACTCTAGCACGAATACTCATAGCGAGGTGAAAGAATGCATAAGCCTCTTTTTTTTAAAGTAAAAAAGTTAATTCTCGATCGGAATATCCCCCGTTTTTTATAATCTTGAAACGTAAACATTTCGCTTAACAATTGCAGGAGAAACTAGGTTCGAAGAAAGGTTTTAAGATTTTTAAATTGAGAAATGTCTCCCTGGATTCGAGAAGGAAACGAGGGATTCTCGTTGACCAAAATTCTTCGGAATTCGACTCTCGACAAAGAGTCTCTATCGCAATGTTAAACAAGGTCTCACTCTCAGTGATCCTGCTGACCTTCGGCGTTCAATCTGCCGAGGCTGCGTTTAGACAATATGCGTTCGTAAGCCTGATTTGCACTTGTAATCATGCCTCGAAAGCGGAGACTCATGAAGCGGATATAGAAGACGATTACTTCGTTTCAAAGACGGATTCTTCCTTGCAAATCCTCTCTGTCGAACGGTCCGGAAAGCTTCCAGATTGTCATTCCGTAAAAGACAAACAATCGGAGCACGAGTGTGCCTGTAAAAAGCACGAGAAGAACTATGAAAATCCCGGTTTTTCTTTCCAATTCTTAAATGAAAGATCCGATATAAATTTCGTTCCGATTAAGATAAACTCCGCAACCATAATCGCCTCCGAGGTTCCCCTATCCTCCGGTTATCAAGGGAATCCATTTCGTCCACCCCATCGTTGATCAAGACGGATGGGAGTGAGCTAGAGCCACGGAATTCTCCGTAATCCGTGGACCCCTTCTAAAAGATTATTCTTTTAAAATTTCAAACGCATGGACTATCGAACGTTCCGGGCGAATGTTAAGAAGAACGAATAATATCGTTTCTCAATTGAGAATCTTTCCATCCATTACCTTTCTCTAACGGAGATCATCCGAATCAATAGGATAAGGTGGACATACGGTCATGTCACTCTATACAAAAAATAGCATTTTACCGCTTGTATTCTGTGTTTTCAGCATAGGATGCACCGTAACGAAAGCGGGGGACTATAATAAGTCCGCCACTCTTCTTAATCTTTTAGCCGCGGGTCAAACGCAGGCGTACGTCTATATTTCCAATTCAAGCACCTCCTCCTTTGGAATTAATCCGATACAGGCTCAAGTTGGTGGAGGATTTAGCACTTTGCCGGAAATCTCGTCTTCCGTCCAACCCGCAGGATTAATCGCATCCGGAATCGGGACCGGACATGTTCTGTCCACTTTATCAAATTCGAATATAGTGCAGATTATTCAAACCGGAGCTCAACAAACCGTTTTAAAAACCATCCCCGTCGGAACGAACCCGCTCGAAATCGTCGTCGACCCGAACAATACCGACCATCATTGGACGATGAATAACGGAAACGCATCCGGAATCGATTCGATCTTATGTTCGTCGGAAGCAAATCCGAACGTATCTTCGATTTCAGTCGTGCACGACGATCCGGATCCCGTTATCATCGCGTACATTCACGCTTCTATCTGTGTAGGAAAAGGAGCGCATAAAGTCGCCTTCCAGACAGTTTCTCCTTTCTTAGCGCTCGTCACCAATCAATCGGACAATACGGTTTCCGTAATAGACGACGATTCAAATTCTCCGACATTTTTAGGGGCGCCGGGAATCAATCCTCCCGACACAAACGGCGGAGTTTTAAGGACAATCACGGTCGGAACCGCACCGTTAAACGTAGCCTATTCTTCATTTATGAATCTGTTCTATGTATACAACACCGGAGCCGGTACGATTTCCGTGATCGACCCTAACGGAAATAGCGGAACCGGAGCCTTACTCGGTTCTTCGCTTAACGTCGGCAAGGGATATACCGTAATGAAAACGGACGTAAGCGGTAGATACCTAATTCTTTCCGGTACGGATACGACTACTTACAGTTCTTTAGCCTATGGAATTTTAAGATTTCTAGATTTAGCGGACCCGACCGGCGCTACGTTCGGTTTAACTCGAATTCCTAAGGCAGGTTTCTCCGATTTTCAGCAATCACCGGACGGAAAAAGACTCTTCGTAGCCTCAGCAGTTTCCGGAACATCGACACAAATTTCTTCGATCAACTCGGGAGCATTCTATATTTTCGACAGTTCATCCCTTCCAAATCCGAGCTTACTCCAGACCGCGATGGTCGGATCTTCCAACCAATCATACAGAACTTTTTCGATAAACGCGATGAGCGGCTCTGTAAAGAATCTTTTTGTTCCGAATTATAGCGACGGAACCGTCACGATTATAGATGGAATGAGTTACAACCCCTTAACGACCGTATCGGTAAATGGAAACCCCACTTATTCCACGATCTTCCAACCGGGCGGAGCAGATGCGTTAGGTGGTATGGGCGGAATGGGAGGCATGAGTGGAATGTAATATGCCTTTATCAAATCGAATCGGTTCCCTCTTGAAGACGACTCGGAAAATCATTTTAATTTCCATGATATTCGGAGGCACTCTTCTCTCCGCGGAGGAGGGAATTCTGGACGATCTTTTCGGAAATAAAGAGGGTAGCAAAAAGTCGCCAAAAAATATTTCTGAAAGTAAAAATAAAGAATCCGAAAACTCGGAAAGAAGCAAGCTTCCGGAAAATTCCGAAAAAAAGGAATCTCCGGCCGAACCGAAAAAAGATTCATCTTCCTTTAATGTCGACGAGCAAGACGCATCGACGTTAAAGGAAGATGGTAAGAACCCGGTAGTGGTCGAAAAAAAGGAGTCCGAACATTCCCGCAAGCATGCTTCCAATCACCTACTGGAAGCCCCATCCGGATTAATGGGAACTCACACTCACGTACCGGGGAATATTATGGTAGAATATCGTTATATGCTTATGAATATGTCCGGTTTGTATCAGGGCTCGAATAAGATAGATCCCATGCTGCCCCTCGTATTTCCTCACCAAACGACGACGAACGGCAGTATTATCGGATTGCCTACAGCCTCGCCGACATTTGGAAATTCGACTTACATGATGACTCCTACCCGAATGAATATGGAAATGCATATGGCAACCGTCATGGGCGCGATTACCGAAAACCTTACAGCAATGGCAATGATTCCTTTCGTAAGGAACAGTATGGAAATGTTGAACGGCGGCAGTTATTTAAAAACTTATATGAGTGCACAAGGAGTGGGAGACATTCAAGGCAGAATATCATATCGAACCATGCATAAAGAAAATCATTCGCTTTTATTAAGCCTCGGCCTAAGTTTTCCGACGGGCTCGATCGATCAACAGGACTTCATGGCGCCGGGATTACCCCGAATAAAAGTCCCGTACGGTATGCAACCGGGAACCGGAACTTATAATCCTTCTCCCGGATTAACATATACCGGAAAATGGGAAAAAATATTCTGGGGAACGCAAGCGTTGGCCAACTTAAGAGACGGGAAAAACGCAAACGGATATAAATTCGGAAACCGTTACGAAGCTTCTTTTTGGATAGGCCTGAAAGTTAAGGATTGGATTTCGTTTCTAGGAAGAATACAGCTCGATAAGTGGGAGAATTTGTCCGGCTCGGACCCGAGCTTACCGATAGCGATGAATCCGCAAAACGATCCCGAAAAACAAGGAGGCAGAAGAACGATCGCCTTCGCAGGAACAAATATTAAACTTCCATTAATTTCTGATCTTGAAACTAGAATCAATTTCGAATATGGTGTTCCAATCCAGCAACATTTAAACGGCCCCCAACTCGGATTAAAATCCGCATTCAACGTATCGGCACAGGCTCTGTTTTAAGATGCACGGATTAAGACTAAACATTTTAATCCGCGGATTTAGAGTCGGGAACTTAAAATTCATTTTCCCGACATGCAAATCTAAAGTCATAAGTGTTCGTTTTGTCCTGATTTTTATCGCCGCTTTAGTCCTATCTTGTGAAAATTCGGGAGCGGATAAAATCAGAGGCGGCGCGTTAGAGACTCTTCTTCTTAGCGGGCAACAAATATCCTATCAATGCTCGGTCGCGAAACCCACATTTGCCAGCCTCGACCAAGGACAAGGAATCACTTCTCACTGTGGACAATGTCATAGTGGAGGAAACATTCGCGCAGGAGTGGACGTTACGAGTTACGCTTCTTTATCCTCGATAGTCGTTTCGAATAACCCGAACAGTAGTATCTTATTTCGGGTGGTTATTCCCGGCGGCCTAATGTCCCAGTTCACCTCGGACCTGTTGAACCAAGCGATTTATTGTTGGATTAAGGGAGGTGCAGGTCCATGAGCTACTTAACGGACTCCATTAATGGAAGATTGTACGCGTTAAGAATTCTATTCCTGGCGATTTCGGCTTTACCGGTATATGAAATCGCCGGAATCGAGTTGCCGAATTCGAATCTCAAAGTCGCCTCTGGTAAAGTATATTTTAAAAGCGAAGCTCCGCAAGAAATCATTCGAGGCGTCGGACAGACGGTTTCCGGTGAAATCGATCCGATTCAAAAAACGTTAACTATCGACATCGATCTTCGCGACTTCACGACCGCAAATCGACTTCGCGACGCTCATTTGCATGATAATTATCTGGAGAGCGACGACTTTCCGTTTGCGAAGTACAAAGGAAAGCTTATTTTCTTCGATTCGATCACGGGAAAGGCGAAAACGATCGGAACTCTTTATCTACACGGAAGAGAAAAAAGCGATTTTACCATCGAAGGGATTTTGTCAGGGAAGGACGGACACCTAGTATATACAGCCACTTTCACCGTACTACTGAGAGATTTTTTGATCGAGGTGCCTAAATTACTGAATCTGAAGTTAAACCAAAAAATCGAAGTCAGAACCGTTTTTCTCTTAGAAAGTCCTCAATGAAAAAGAAATATTTTATCTTCCTGATTTTTCTGATTTCACATTCTCTTTTCGGAGAAGGTTCCGCATTCATGAGCCCGACGCTAATCAATATGCCTTCGACGGAAAATGTCGGATATAAAAATTTAGATCTTAGATTCAATCATAGATTCGGAGACGCTCAGAACGGCTTTAAAGATCTTTTCGGCTTGGATTCTGGAGCAAACATTTTAATCGGAGCCGATTATGGAATTACGAAAGCAATTTCGGTCGGAGCTGCCAGGATCTCCGAGAATAAAACCTACGAGTTACGCTCTAAAGTTCGGTTATTATCTCAATCTTCGATTTTACCGTTCACCATGAGTTTGTGGGGGGTCGCTTCGCAAGATACAGATAAAGAGATCATCCCTTTAAATCCCGCAATTCAACCGCCTTCGACCGGCATTTCCGTTCTAGACGCGAATATTTCCCAAAACGTAAATCATTACACCTTAACGGATAATGATAAAAGAAGTTACATGGCTTCGATTTTGGTTTCCAGAAAATTCAATAAATATTTTTCGTTACAACTTTCGCCGACGTTCGTTCATCGCAATTTCGTGAAATCGACGCTTCGCAACGATCGATTCGGAGTCGATGTGGGAGGAAGGCTTAAATTATTTAAGCGAGTGGATTTTACCTTCGAGGCCATCTTTACGAAACAACGCGACTACATCGGAACCGATTACGTCTCTGCGAGCGGACCAACCACCTTGCAAGGAGTCCGGACCCTAACTGCGACGGATATCAATACTCTTTACGTCCTTCCACGGGATCTACCTGCCGTATATTTTCAAAATGTAGTCCTCCATAAACATGTTCCACATTATACCGTTCCGTTCAGCTTCGGCGTCGATTTCGAAACCGGAGGACATGTATTTCAACTTTTTATCACGGACATACGCGCTTTGGCTCAGACCAAGCTTCTCAACGGAGGAGATTTCGATTTCGGAAAGCGCCAATATTCGGTCGGATTCAATATTCATAGAAGCTTCTCGTTCGAAGAGGAAGCAAAAGGCGTCGAATGGGAAGAGATAAAAACCGATAACTCCGGAGCGATCGAGAATTCCTCCGAACATCGACAAGAATCCATGAAAGAATCGGAGAAAAAATAGGAAATAGGACGGTTTTGCGAAAAAGGACGTCCCTATATTTTAGAATCGTCATATTACATTCGGCGCATTGAAAGCTAGCGAACTCGCTTTCTATACGATCGAAACTTCTTGACTGGAGGAAAGATTTAGGCGGGAATCGAATTAATCCTTCCTATGCCAGAAAAGAATCCAATCGTCGAAGTTTACGAAATTAACAAAAAATCCCTATTCGTTTATTTCTATTCGTTAACCGGAGATTTTGACAAGGCTGACGACTTGGTGCAGGAGGTTTTTCTAATCCTTACGAACGATCCCGGCAAATTCGATCCGCAAAAAGGGAATTTCTACTCTTGGGCGAAGATTGTAGGTCGTAATCTTTACTTTGGAAGTCAGCGGAAAACCAAGAAAGTATTGGAGGGAATGGATATGAATTCGATCGCAGCAAGATTACCCGACGAACCGCGTATCGAATCCGAAAGTATCGCCCGTCTTTCCGAATGTTTAAAGGAACTCCCTGACCATCAACGCAAAGTCATAGATGCAAAATACCTCACTCGCGATAGTTTAGAAACGATCGGTTCCAAATTAGGAATCACGAAACGGTCCGTAAGTAGACGATACGCTGAAGCTCTGAGAAATCTTCGTAATTGCTTAAAGAACCAGGGAGTCGGTTTATGAACTTTCAGGACCAAGTCAAGGCGTTCGAATCCGATCCGGTTCCGTTCGAAGAATTGGTCGCATCCTTCTTACTCGATGAAAATATAACGGAGGGGGACGAACTCCATGATCTGCTTAAAGCCTCGCCCATTTTACGGAAGAAATTCGAAGAGATCAATAAAATACACATAGGTCTGACGGAAGCATTTCGTATTACGAATAAACATAGATCAAAATTCCAAGCTCTAAGAATCGTAATCCCTGCAAGCGGAATCGCGGCAGCGATCCTGATAGGTCTTTCCATTTATCTTACTCGGATGCTCCCGATGCGTAAAATGGAGCGAATCGACATCCTGACTTTCGGAACCTGTATCGCAAACCAAGCTTCGAATCTCAAATCCGAAAAGCTTTCAGTCTGCGATTATTTCTTTCATACCTCCTCCAAGGGTAAATCCTTAAGACTGAGGCTCTTACCTAATTCCGAAGCTCAAGTTTCTCTCATAGATGGAACATGGACTATCAAGTACGAAAAAGGATCTTTGCTTATAGAATCTTATACGAATGAAACTTTCCTCGGAGGATTTGCGAAAGATCTGGAAGTTAATTTCGGATCTAAAAAAGCGATTTTACTCGGAACAAAAATTAGAGTCAGTCCGGGGCCGGAGAATAGTACGAAGTTGGAAGTATTGGAAGGGGGAGTAAGACTCGTTAATTCGGAATCGAGTGTCTCCCGAGTCGGCGAGCAATTACTTGAAAATGAAACCGTAACTTTCATTACTGAGGATGAAGACTCTAGTATCCGACCCTTATCGATCGAGGAAAAAACGATTCTTACGCGCCTATTTTCCGGAATGGAACCTAATAACGAAGGGAGATCCTCCGGTGCCGATCCCGGAAAAATCCTTTTCCCGGAAGCGGTTCCGGTTCCAGGAAACCGGATCTTATTAAAAGACGGTAGGGTCAAAAAAGGAAACGGCTTATTACAAAATAAAGATATATATATTCTTATAATGGATAATCGGATAGAAGAAATAAAAGCCTCTCAAATTCGAAGGATTGAATTCGAGTGACATCTCATTTGGCGATTAAACGGAATGTAATCGCATTACTTCTGGCATATTTAACGCAATCGGTAATCTCTGCCGATACCGTGCGCTTGAAAGACGGTCGTGTAATCACTAACGTTAAAAGCAAGATCGAAGGCAAGGAGATTCGACTCGAATCTCCGGACGGCACTGCTCAATCCTTTCCCATGGATATGGTAAAGGCGATCGAACCCGGCCCGATTGTTTCTACAAAGCCTAAAATTAAAATCAAACCTTCCCAGACTAAAAAACCTGAAAGTGAGGAAACTATAAAGGTTCCGGATACCCCTAAAATCCCGGAGGCTCTTCCCATAATACCTCCGGTCGAAGTTATCGAGATACAACCTCCGGTCCCTCCACTGATCGCTAAACCCGAACGAAATCTATCTTGGCTTTGGGCACCCGCACCGATACGGTCTGGTTTACTCGGAACCGATCGTAGGAATCTTGGGATAGGTCTTATAATCGGAAAATCGATTTCTTTTCTATTGGCGGCAGCTTATAGACGACCTTCGCATTCCACGCTCTCCTCGGGTGAGGATATCACGCTCCTATATTTAGGAGACAAATATTTACAGTCTAACAACGATAAGGCCTTTTCTCTCATCCTATCTCGATATGAACACTTGTCGACTCACGTTTATACTCCTTTCGGAAACAATATCATCGATCATGACGAATATGAGAGAAGAAAACGATCGACGACGAATCTATTCATATTACTGGTATTAATAGACGGAGTATTCACTTATTTTAATGGACCTTCTCCGAGTTCCGCGATCTTAAGTCGTTACAGTCGACTATCCGTGACTCCAACTTACGAAGCGACTCCGGCAGGATTATCTAGCGGCTTTCGCACCGAATGGTCGTTTCGCTTTTAGGATCAAGCCCCGGTTTTGGAGACTCTTTCTTTTGAGGATCCGAAGAGTTCCGCAAATAAAACTCCGGTCATTACCAAACCGCACCCGAGTAACCCGACAAATTGCATACGTTCACCTAAAGTGTAATATGCGATAACTGCCGAGAAAACCGGCTCCAAAGAAAAGATCAACCCCGCCCTCGTCGGAGTTACCGCTTTTTGATATTTCGTTTGTAAAAACGTAGTCCCGACGGAAGAAATCAAACCGTTATAAACCAAAGCTGGCAGCACTCCGGTTTCCCAATGCCACATCAAAGTCTCCCACCCCAAATAATCCAAGCCGAACGCCAGTAAAAACGACAGTATGCTAGTGGTTAGCGTTTGTGATAAAAGTAAGGTTTGTATCGAAACTTCCCGACTTACCCTATCCATTAAGAGAATATAAAGTGAAAAGAAAAAAGCCCCCGCGATAGTTATGACGTCTCCCCAATGAAACAAAAAGGATAGCTTACCGCTGCCTACTTCAGGATCGAACGAAAGAAAGAACAAACCCAGCATGACGATGATTACGCCTAGTAAATTTCCCGCATTGGGAATTCGGCGAAAAAAGATAGTCTGCAAGATAGGAGTTATGACGACCAATGTCCCGGTCAAAAATCCCGACTTTGTTGCTGTCGTAAATTTTAGGCCGATTGTTTGACAAGCGAATCCCAGAAACATCCAGAATCCCAAAAGAATAGGGAACCATAGTCGAGGCTTTTTCGATTCTCCGTAAAATTCTTTTGTCGGTTTCTGTAATAGGGCATAAATTAAAAATACCGCCGAAGCGATCGCGAATCGAATTCCCAAAAAAAGGGACGGAGAAACGGAAACTAGGCTCAGTTTCGTTGCAGTAAACGTCCCTCCCCATACTAGGGTACATAGTATGAGAGCACCTTCATTTTTGAATTGCTTCATCGCAAATCTTTGTTCCATATTCGAATGAATGACCCGCTTTTCGGCGCGCTTCTTTTAACGAAATTACGAGCCACTATCTTAGCCTCTTCAAGACCAAATCCACCGCTTTCCAAGATTTCCAAGTCGGCCCTTCCCAATATAAAGTTTCATAACCGTCTTTTTCCAGACGAATTCGTATCTTTCGAAGAGACGGAAACGTTTGAAAGAAAAGTCCGTCTCTAGGACGGGAAGAGCGAGTTTCGTTTTGAAAGAACGTTTGATTTTCATATATTACATTAGCCGATATAGGATGTCCGCCCTCATCCCGAATCCGGAAGAAGATTTTGTTTCCTTCCAAAATTTCCTCCAACAGTAAAGTCCAAGCGGGGCGCATCGATTCGACGATTTTGGGAACGTCGGAATAAGGGGGGTTGGAATGAGATGTTTCCAAAAGATAAGCGAGAGTACCGTATTTAAAGAAAAAATAATCCTGATCGACTCCATCGACTCCGTAAATATTTTTTCTTGCTTGAAACGACTTTTCGGGATTGTAACTACGAATTTCCGACGCGATTCTTTTTCCGAGATCCCAAGTAAGATCAGGCTCCGGATTTTTCGTATCATCGATGGAATAAGGAACCAAGATGCAATTCGCATAAGCGTGATAGCTAATCGAACCGGCAAATCTTTCTTTTTCCGCCAAGGCGATCATAGCCTTTGTCTCCGGTTCCGATGCTGGACCGGGGCCGCGATAAAACGTACTGGCAGGAATCGAAGATGTTTGATTGGAATTCGTCTTCCCCCAAAAAAAAGGATAGTTCCTATTAATATCGACACCTGGATTATCCTTTTCTAAAATAGGTCCGTAACCGGGCGCTCCGTTTTTTCGCCCCATGGCAATGGTATCCTGCCAAAAAACTTTGGCTCCGTCCGGATTTACTATCGGTACGACCCAGATCTTCAGCTTAGAAAGAGCGTCCGCATATTCCTTTTTAGAGGATAAAATACCGTATATCACGTCGTAGCAATGCTCGACGGAAATCACTTCGTTAGAATGATGAGCACAATTGAAAAGAACGGAAACTTTTCCGTCATCCGAAAGACGAGTATCGGTAAGTAGGATCGCGAAAATGTCCGAACCTCTGGCCGATTTCCCGATCACTTCGAACGAAGCCTGACCGGGAAATAACTTCGTTGTCCAATATAAATAATGAAAATTTAAAGAATTATCCTTATACCCTTTTTTTACGTCGCCGAGAGCGAAAATGGATTCGTTGATTAAATCCTGATAATTTCCGGAATAGTATTTAAACGGATATTTGTTTACGATCGATATCCCGCTTTTCGGAAAACCGTATTGCTTAAGCGTTGCCCTGGATATTACGGCGTAATATGAATCTTTCTCTTCGAAAGTAAATGGAATGCGATAATCAGTGATTCGAAGAAACTCTTCCTTGGCCCCTCGATCCACCCGTAGCAAAGCGGTTTTACCGGAATCGTTCAGAGGTCGAGAGGGTATTGTCGTTCGGTATAGACAGGATGCCAATGAGGAAAGAATCAGGCATCCAGCAGGAATGATGAATAAGCGAAATCGAAGCGGGAGCTGCACCGGAGGCAAAGATAATCGAATACCCCTTCTTATGCAAACCAAGAAAAAACGGTAAGCTCAAATCTAGGAAGGGGTATTTTACCGAATCTATCCTAATGCAAAGATAGATGTATTATTTTTTTATCCAGTATTGAGTCCTGCCTAGCAGCGAAAAGCCCACGTAACCTCGAACTTCCAATTTCTTCCCACCTTCGACCAGCCGGAGAAAGCACTTATACCATACTCCGTCGTTAGGATCTAATATACGTCCGCCGCTCCATTTATCGCCGTCGGCAGATAACCCATTTATGATTACCATACCGAGTACGGGTTTGTTCTTTTCCGCACCGTCACATTCGGTACATCTCGCAGGTTTTCCGTCCTTATCGTTCGGTTCCGCTAAGCTCGTAACCTTCCCGAAAATTTTCCCACCCTGCTCGTAGATTTCGACGACGGATTCCTCTTTTCCTTGCTCGTTAACCGTCTTCCAGGAACCGGTCACGGGTAGAGGTTGTGTGAGTAGGCTTCCCGGGATCAGAAATAATAAAATTAAATACGGTGAAATAAAAATTCGTTTCATTATAATTTCCTTATATTTTCATCCTCCGGACTAGAATCCGCCCGGAGGATTCTAGTCTATTATTTTTTAACCCAAGTTTGAGTGCGCCCTATCAACGAAAATCCGATGAATCCGCGCACATGCAGTTTTTTTCCGCCTTCGACGGCTTTTATTTTGCATTTATACGTTTTACCGTTGTTCGGGTCCATAATCGTACCACCGGTAAATTCGTCGCCATCCGCAGAAAGGCCTTTCATGATGACTAGTCCTATAACAGGCTTATCCTTATCGGCGCCCTCGCATTTTGTACAAACCTTCGGTTTTCCGTCTTTATCGACCGGATCCCTTAGGCTGACAATCTTCGCATAAATCTTTCCGCTTTGTTCGTAGACTTCTACGACCGATTTTTCGGTTCCGTCCTCATCGTCGATCGTCTTCCACTTCCCTACAACGGGAAGAGGATCTGCAAAAATCCCGTCTGAAACAAGAAATGCAGCCAAGGCAATAGAAAGAATGAGTAATTTTCTCATGGTCGATGAACCCCTTACATGTTTTATGGAAAGAGTTATATTTAAAGCCGATTCGGTTGGATCAAGCAAACTATTCTTTGATACGGGATTTTTTCCCTGGAAAGGGTGTTTCAAATGAGTAAAAACCTGGTGTTTGACAGGTTTTTACTCATCTTGTAGAATGAAACGGAGTAGACAGGCTCCGTCTCTCGACTTTTTTTGAACAGTTATTCGATAATGTAGGTTTGGATGAAATGCATGTAGAATACAGAATAATTTCTTTTTTCCTCGCGACAACTGCCTTCATTCTGCAATTCGATTGTAAAAATCAAGGAACGGATCGGCAAAACCAAACTCTTCTGACCGCCTTGGCGCTCTCCGGCCAATACGATCCGGTAGGAGAATCCGTTACATCGGCGCTGGATTCAGTATCTTCTTCTATGGAAGGTTTGACCGGCGAAGGGTCCAGCGTTGCGTTTTCCGAGAAAAGAGGCGGCACAGGAGAAAAGCTTCTTTCGATTCTTGGTAGATACTGGAACCGAGGATTTGATTTCGGCGAATTGGGAGCCTACAATCTTTCTTTTCAATGCTGGGGCGGCGGTAGTTATAAACGGCAGGTTACTTCCGTCAACGGCTACGATTTTATAGACAATTATTTAGTCAGTTCTTCGCGAATTCCCAACTCCACATTCTTCGTTTCGAAAACGTTTCAGGACTGTACTTTCCTTCCCTTTACGAGCTGGCAGATAGAAGGAAGTTCGGAGGCAATTTGGAGCGGACTTTCCGGAGCAAGACCGTTTGTCCAAAGCGGCTCAACGCTATCCATAGGACTGAATCGAACGGTAAAAAGCGGAGCAAACAGGATTACAAAATTGACCGGAACAGGTTCCACATTATCGTTTTCAGGCGCGTCTCCTTCTACTAAACAAGCTACCTCGATATCCTGGACTAGCGTTTCCGGCTCTTCGATTTCCTTTTATACCCAGACGATTAGTATTTTACGAGAAGGTTATACGGGATCGAATCCTCTTTTTTCTCATACGGTCAGTACTCCGACTCCGCTGCAAATCGGAGTGGATAAGAGTAGTTCCGATTTTCTAAATTGGTACCGGATCTGGGGAATCGGAAACATTCAAGTCGTTCACCAGGAAGAAGGATTCACGGCCACCGTTGCAATAGTATCGCCTGTAAAATGGCGTTATGTGGACTGCCTTCCAAAATCCGGAAGCATTTCATTTTCCCTTTCGGGAAGTCGGAGCGGAAGTGGGACGGTGATTTTTAACGGTGGGAAAGGGACTTACTCGTATTCGGGTACGGATACCAAAGGAAATTCCGCCTCCGGCGCCGGTTCGATCGATTTCTCTTCCTGCAGCCTACCGACATTTTAAATGAATTTTTCTCTTGCCAGCAAGAATCCCCATTCAGAAAATTTAATTAATCTCTATGAATTCCGAGACGTAATGTCGTCATGAACTCTTTTCGTCCGGTCCATATATTCCTACTATTACTCTCTTTAGCCTTTATTATTGCTCCTCATATCATGGGAAATCCGGATGCGGGTAAACCTTGCCGAGGAAAGAAAATTCCGAATATGAAATGCATTCCGGCAGGAGATTTTATTCGAGGGAGTAATCAATACGAACTGGACGAAAGACCCGAAAACAATGTTTATATAAGCGATTTTTTTATGGATACGTACGAAGTCACGAACGCCGACTTTGACAAGTGTACTGCCGCTGGAAAATGCAAGGATTGCCTCCGGAACGGAACCTGCGATTTTATAGGTCCGAAATACGGAGATCCTTATCTCAAACCTAAACAGCCCGTTGTAGGAGTTAGTTGGTATACCGCAAAGGAATATTGCGAGTGGGTGGGCAAACGTTTACCGACCGAAGCTGAATGGGAAAAGGCAGCTCGCGGTCCTAACGGAAATTTATATCCTTGGGGAAACAAGCCCGCCACTTGTAAAAATGCAGTCATCAATGTGAAAAAACATAAGGGCTGTGCGCAAGAAATATTGAATCCTCCAAACCTAATGCCGACTTCCGATGTGGGAACTAGAGCTCCCGGAATATACGGTCTTTACGATATGGCGGGAAATTCCTGGGAATGGGTGCAGGATTGGTATACTCCGAATTACGCGGCCTGTGGAGAAGATTGCAAAGGTGTCGATCCGCAAGGACCTTGCCAAGGCCAAGAACCCTGCCCCGGATATGATAGAAAAGTGTTAAAGGGAGGATCTTGGTGGTGGTCTGCCTATTACGCAAGAGGTTCCAAGCGCAGGGCACATATCCCGCAGAACTTCCCCGAATATCACCATTTCGGCTTCCGTTGTGCTAAAGATTCGGACGAATAAAATCTTGCAACAATGATGCGATCCTTACAAATAATAACTCTTAGCCGACTTCGGCCATATATGCGTAAAAATGAAAATCGAATTGAAAAACCTTTTAAAGAAAACCCGTTTCCAGATAGTCGGAATATTAATATATTCATTAATATTTATTAATGCTCTTCGTTCCGAACCTCCTAAGTCCGACTGGTCTCTCAAAAAATCTCCGGCTATTTTGAAGGAATGGTCTTCCCGACATTTTGCGGAGGATCCATTATTGAACTCGCGCAATACCGAGACGTTTCGCGAGAGTGAGATAGTATCCCTACCCCAAATTCCTAAAACGGATTCCCGGGAAAATTATTTCTCCGTCTATTCCCATACAATTCGATGTTCTTCCCCTGCGGGAGAGGGCGGGGAATGCCCGTATCGAGTCGCAGTATATCTTCCATTTTGCCCTTCGGGTTGCATCCTACTGCGCGAAGGGAGTGTATTGGAATCGGATATAAATTTATACAAACGACAAAAGCAGAATGTTTCACGACCAAGAATCGTCCCGATCGAAGCCTTCAACGAAGAAGAACATTTAGATCTAGTTTTATCGCCTTTTGCAGGTCCGAGAAGCTTGCGGGAAGATCCGATCTTAGGAACGTTCGAAGAAATCCAGTCCGTTTTTTTATTGAAAGCGACTAGAGTTTTATTCTTCACTTCGTTAGAACTCTTTTCGTTCGTCTTTTTTATATTTATTTACTTAAGAAGAAGACAGGATAAATTCAATCTCTCTTTTTCGATCCTGAATTTATCCTTAGCGTTATGGTATCCGTCTTACGAGGGCTGGAGCTTATACGTACTCGATTCGCCGTGGACTTATATTTTCTTTGGATATTCGTTGGGAGCGTTTTTACCTATCCTCTTTCATGAATTCACTCGCGGAATTTTTCAATCTCCGAGGGATAAAATCGGGACAATATTGGAGATTACTTTTTTCATACATACTCTCTGGCCTTCTTTGGAGTACGGGTTCACTGGAGGTTTATTCCTTTTCAGTCGATATGCGTTCGATACCTTCATCGTCGTTCTAGTTTTCTTCTTCATTTATACGACCTACATATTCATACAATATCGTAAAACCAGCATCTTGTCCTTTCGTTGGGTCGTTTCCGGATTAGTTTTGGTGGCGACTTCCTCCTTTTACACCGTGCTCTCGTTCGCAGGAATCGGCAACGCAGGTACTTGGGTAAATGAAAGCTTTTTAGGATTGACCCTTTTATTCAGTCTCGCGCTTGCAAAACGGTATGCCGAGGTGTTCAGAGCTCTGGAAAATTCTCAAAGCAAATTGCAAATATTAAACGAATCACTCGAATCGAAAGTAGAAGAAAGAACTCGCATAATCGAATTGCAAAAAACCGAATTAGAGCAAAAAGGAAAAATCCTGGCACAGGACCTTTCTATCGCCGGGAAAATCCAATCCTCCCTACTCCCTAGAGAACTTCCGGTCATTCCCCACGCTTCTATGGCATACCGTTATCGCCCTATGATGGAAGTAGGAGGCGATTTATTGGACGTTTTATATGACTCGAAATCGTTAACGCTAGGAATGTTCATCGGAGACGTAACCGGACACGGAGTTTCCGCTGCGTTACTTGCGTCGATGGTAAAGATGACTTTAGGGAATTGGGCAAACCATCTACAGGACCCGTCGGCGTTATTGCAGCATATACGACAGCAACTGGAAGGAAAGTTGGATGGACATTTTTTAACCGCCACGTTTATCACCATAGATTTAAAGACAGGCCACGCGCTAATCGCGAATGCAGGGCATCCGGAGTGTTTGGTTTTACGAAAGAACGGGCAAATCGAATTCTATCGACCGAAAGGCGTCGCTATCTACGAGTCCATTCCTACCGATTATCAAACCGAGGTTGTCCCGTTAGGTCCGGGAGATAAAATAGTTCTCTACACTGACGGAATTCCCGACGCTAGGAACTCCGAGGGAGATTTACTAGGAGAGGAGTATCTTGCGGAAATATTGAGACAAAATTCAAACCTGACTCCCGAGCATTTATGCGATGCAGTTATGAAGGCCGTACAAGCTTATCAGGGAGAAAACTATTCTTATCAGCATCAGGATGATATGGCCTTACTGGTCGCAGAATATATCGGGTAGACGAGCCTTACGATAGAAATTGTCGCTTAACGAAAAGCGATAATTCAACCGATTTCTGTCATCGACAAACCGAAGCGAGGCATCCTAATTGCTCGATACAAACCCTATTTTTAGATTGTTCGAAGATCTCTAAAAAAAAATAAAATCACGACTTTTTTTCATTTACTCGTTGTCGACTCATATATTTCGATGTCGAAATATATGAGAGCTGATTATGTAATCCATCTATTATCCAGAACTCGGGATAGAATTCAAAAATTTCTCGGACGAGAATTGGAAAAACAAGGGATTCACGACCTAGCTCCAGCTCACGCAGGAGTCCTTTTTGCATTGAGCAAGACTGGACCAATGCGAATGAGCGAGTTGGCTACGATCCTTGATCGCACGAATTCGACGGCGACCGCACTTTTGGATAAGATGGAAGAGCTCGGCTACGTAATTAGGACAAAACTAGATCCGGACGAGCGAGTCACCATTGCGGATTTAACCGAAAAAGGGAACCGATCGGTGGAAAAAGTGATAAAAGCCTCTAAAACTACTTTAAATAAATTGTATAAAGGTTTGGAAGAAGCTGAAAAGGCGGAGTTCATGCGACTACTTTCCAAAATCCATGCTAATTTTGAAATTTGAAAAGATACAGCAATTAACGTATTAACAGCATTTATTTCGATATCGAAATAATAATGAAGGAATTTTTTATGTCTAAGAATAAAACAGCGGTAATCACCGGTTCTGCACGGGGAATCGGGAAAGAGATCGGACGAATTTTCGCGGAACGGGGATTTAACGTAATTATCTCCGATCTTAGCCAGAAAAATTGCGAGGATACTGCCGATGAATTAAAGTCTGCAACCGGAAGCCCCGTCTTAGGAAAGGCTTGCGACGTTCGATCCAAAGAACAAAACAAATCGTTAGGGGAATTTGCTTTGGATCAATTCGGTTCTCTTGATATCTGGGTCAACAATGCGGGAGTCGTGGAGGACGATCTTTTGATCCGGCTTAGCGAAGAAAAATGGGATTTAGTTCAGGATGTCTGCTTAAAAGGGGCTTTTTTGGGAACGCAAACTGCGGCTAAAATCATGCTCAAGACCAAGAAAGGAAGAATCATCAATATAGGATCCGTTTCGGGATTTTACGGGAATGGAGGACAGAGTAATTATTCCTCCGCCAAAGCGGGTTTGATCGCACTCACTAAATCATCCGCGAGAGAATTAGCATCTCGTAATATAACAGTAAATTGCGTCGCTGCCGGGTTTATCGCGAATGGATTTGCCTCGAACCTATCGGAAGAAATAAGAAATTCTATCTTAAATACGATACCGTTAAAGATAGATAGAAACCCCGAAGAGGCAGTCGCATCCGCCGTGTATTTCTTAGCATCGGACGAAGCGGACTGGATCACCGGTACAACCTTAAGGGTAGATGGAGGAATGATGATTGGATTTTAGAATCGAATCAACCGATTTGCGACATTCATTCTATTGAGGCAGAACAATCGAACCCGGAAAATGCATAAAATGGAAATATGGAAGATCCTCGATCAGTATTATGTTTTGATGTTTTTAGATTCCAAGCTCGAATAATTCACGATCGGTAATCTCATGGACGATAAGCAATGTGCGTATTCCGTCAGATGCAGTTTTGCAGCTATCTGTGCAGCTTCACTTAAGTAAGAATTAATCAAATCGGAAACCTTTTGATCCAAATTCGATTCCTCAAACAAAGTAAGCATTTTGACGCGAGTCTGTTTTCCCCAATCAAGCTGAACCTTCTCCGGAAGAAAATAGATCATAGAAGAGACTGATCCGGTTTCGATATCTTCGCCTAAATCCCGATAATCCTCCAAGAGTCGCCATGCTATTCCGAAAGATTCGTACATTTTTAAAACCGATTCCGCTTGCTCTCTCGAAAGAAACGACCTCGCCAACAAATAAGGCTGAAGAGACCAAATGGCCATCTGCGAACGAAATCGAGTTAAATAGTCTTCCAATGTATCAGTGAAGCCATTATCGCGGATCGAGCGAAAATATTTATCTATAAATTCCTCTCGAACGAGAGAAGCCTTATGAATTTCCTTATCGAATAATTTACCTGCTTGAGAATATTTTTCCCATGCCTGAGTACGTAATTGAAGCAGAGTGCCGGATGTCTTTAACGATTTATCGACTAAGTGATCATCGAGAGAATAGAGCAATAAGGCGGACGAATGAGATTGAATGAGCAAGGTCAACCAAGGATCATCCCAGGGAAGATTATGGGCCCGCTCATTTATCCAATAGATAATCGTATAACACGGTCCGTGGTATTTATTAAAAAAATCGAAATTATTGGATATCGCACCTCCCGAATATTCTCTTAAAAAACGAAGCGTTTCCGTTCTCAGAGAAGCCGGAAGTTCGTTGCATAGGTTTAAAATCGCCCCGTTGAAAAGCTTATGAAAGCTCTCTTCTTCCATCGAGGCCTCGTACTTACCGAATTCCAACTTTAGCATATGTTAAAATATATATAAAAAATAGTATTTTACCATTTTTTTTCTTTAAAATTACATTTTTTTATATAATAATATGCGAAATATGTATTTTTACACATAAATGCATATTATCTCGTCTTCTTAGTCGAAGGGAGTTCGCCGGAAGAAGAAAGAAAGTTCGATTTTATCCGAGCGACAGACCTTTTTATCCACGCGCCTTTTCGGAGAATCTAGTAGTAACTTTACTTCGAAATCCATTCATGAAAAGAAAATCGGATCTATATTTTACTACTATATTAAATATATTGAATTTTCTTTAAATTAAAAGGCGAATCCGAGCAAAATCTGAACCTGAGCTCCGTATCCTGCCTGTCTATCTCGGCCGACTTTGTCAGGCTCCAGCCAGTCCTGTTGGAATTGCCGTGGATCCCAATACGTATTAGCAATATAAGCCCCTCGATGAGCCTGATAGGATTTGTTTAAATAAAGTAAGAGATTGCCGCCGAAATGAATGAAGAGTCCGGAAGCAAAGAAATAACGGAACCCTGCTCCTGCGGAGATAAAACCTTTTTTTTGCAGCACATTCCAATCGTGATCCTGGGTTGCTCCTATCGGAACCCAAGTTACTGTCTTTCGTTGTTTTTCTGAAAACGTTTCCAAGCCAGTTCCTACAGCGAAAAAATATGGATTAGCGAAAGGAAACCATTCGAATTGCAATCCGATTTGTCTTTGTTTTTTTTCATGATTCGTTAGCGTAAATTGTGCAGATAAATCCGATTGGACTCCGTTTAATTGTAGGTCAAATCTTTGGATTGTTCTTTGCTCTTGCCATAGTAATGTTACGGCAAATCTTTGAGAGAGTTGGTGTCCGATTCCCACCCAGGTAAAGCCGTTCGCCCCGATTCCACCCAGGAAAAACTTACGATTTGCCCGCCTCTGTATCTGATCCTCTTCAATGACCTGAAGATCTCCATTTAACGAAGCAGGTTGTACTGCGGATTCGGTCTTATCCTGGGCCAGAATCGAATCATTTAGGGAAAAGATTAGAAGTATGTAAACGGAAATAAATAGGATCGATATGCTTGTTCTCATAATTCCGTCCGAATCGTGCCAGTATTATTTATTTCCAAAGATAGGTCAAGCGACCTAAAAGAAGACTATAAGAAGTTATTGAGCAAATCGAATTGAGATAAAAACAGTTAAGATTTATTTTTCATCTTCCAGACTGCTCGGACTTTTTCATTTCGAAAATCTTCGGGGTGAGTAGCTTTCGTCAAATCCTGTATATCTTCCCAAAGTAAAGAATCTGGATCCATCTTAAATTTCCGAAAGTTAGTCGAGAAATACAATGTCGCATTCGGTTCGGAAAAATCCTTGAAGACTGCATTTAACAGAAAAGGATAATCGCGTTGCACGTCGAATATATCCCTCATTTTCTTACTATTCGAGAAAGTGGGAGGATCAACGATAATCAGATCGTATTTTTCCCGCCTAGGATTTGATCGTTCTTTCTTGAGCCATTCGGTTACGTCTTCCCTCAGAAATTCGTTCTCGTCCGGGTACATTCCGTTCAATCGAAAATTTTCCTCCGACCAATCCAGATAAGTTTTCGATAAATCGATACTCGTAACGCGCTTGGCACCGCCGTCGATCGCATATACGGAAAAAGATCCCGTATATGAATAAAGATTCAAAACCTTCCTATCCTTACTTTCCTTTCGAACTAAATCCCGAGTGATCCGGTGATCCAAAAAAAGGCCGGTGTCCAGATAATCGCTTAGATTTACTTTGAATTTAAGCCCGCCTTCGCGCGCGATAATCGAAACTGCTCGATCCCCCATTTTTTCATATTGAGCGCTTCCTCTTTTTTGCTCTCTTCTTTTCCAGAATAAATTATCGGGGGGAATATTGAGAATTTTTAAAATAGAAGATTGAATAAACAACCTTTCTTTTTCTCTATCTTCGTCGGAAAGAGGATATTCGTTCAAATATTCCGAGACTAAACAATAGTCTTCGTAAATATCGACGGAAATAGGAACCTGGGGAATGTCTCGATCGTATATACGAAAGCAGGTAATTTCCCGCCTTCTCGCCCATTTTTTCCAATGCTTGGACATACGAGATAAGCGATTGTCGAACATCTCCAGATGCTTCATACCGGACAGAATTGCCGAACTCTTCCTAAAATCCAGCCCAATCGATCCGAATACATGGTTTTCTAATTTGTCTTAAATTAAAGGTTAAGGGCGAGTCGCCATGACGAATCTCTTCTTATAATACGCCTCGTCCAAAGAATTTACCGTGACTCCCCGAACGACCGAGGCATGCACGAATTTCCGATCCTTTAGATACACGCCGACATGATTAATTCCTTTCTCATAAATATCGAAAAAAACGAGGTCGCCTTCCCGTAAGTCCGAACCTTCTACCGACTTTAAAGTCTCCGAAAGCCTTTTCGAGGAACCGGCGATCTGACGGTGATAAACTCGTTCGATTAATTTGGAAGCAAGATGCGAACAATCGATTCCGTCCTCATCCTTTCCGAAATCTTTATGGGAAGTTCCATACCAATAATATACGGCTCGATACAGCTCTACATTATCTCCCGGTTCGATTTCTATCTTCCATTTCGATAGAAAAAAATCATTAAGGTCCGAGTCCGTCGGTATGACGGCTTGCACAGCGATCAAATTTTGAACGAAAAAGATATTCGTAATAAAAAGGGTAACCGCTCCGAATTTGACCAAGGCCGCCGACTCTCGATCCGAAAATAAACGATTAAGTCGTACGCGTAATTTTCTTTCCAATGACATTCTTTTTGTTCAGGAATATTTAGCCGGTTTCCCAAACAAATTCCTTAATCTTTTCCGTTATGAGTCCCGGTAAAATTCTTTGAACCCAATGATTCGAGTTAAAGCGAAACTCCCGGTACGAAGAACAAATTTCCTTATGTAACTTATAGGATTCGGGCCGAATCGCAAAATCATTGACCGGAATAAAAACCTGTACCGAAGGTTCTATATACTCCGGGACCGGGAATTTTTCGCCGCGTAACAATTCCCGATATAAATTCATCGGCCAAAGCGACGAAGCAAGAATTTCTTCTTTCGTTTTAGAACGTAACGAATCTGCCTTGGGGACGCCGCCTAAGTTCATCGCCGTCTTCCAAAGAAATTTCGGAAATAATTTCCAGGACAATTCCGGTAAAAACGGAATCTGAAAGTATATAATGTACCAAGATTTACGGGCCTGAGTCAGGGCCTTCCAAATCGAAACGGGATTGATCGAAAAGAGTAATCGGAAAATACTTTTTTTCGCTAAAATCGGATGCGGACCTCCCATGGCCGTATAAGATTTTACGAATCGAGAATACCTTTTATCGGCGACGAAGGCCCAACAAATCAATGCTCCCCAATCGTGCGCAACTAGATGAATTGGTTTCCCGTTACCGAGAAACTGGATGACAACCTCTAAATCCTCAAAAATTCTCCTGACATTATAGGCTTTTTGTTCTTCGGGTTTAGAGGATTTTCCCGCTCCCCTAAGATCCAAAGCCGCCACGTTATATTCTTCGCATAATGCATCCAGTTGATACGACCAGGTCCGATGATCGTCAGGGTAACCATGAACAAAAAGAATCGTCTGCCGGTTCGGTCTTTCTTTACTAATATGATTGTACTTTAGAAAAATAGAAACTTTTCCGTTGTTAATCGAAGCTTCTTTAAAAGTATTATCTTTCGAAGATTCGGAGGACTTCCCTCTTTTGGTAATCACGGCACAGTCGATCCTATTCATATCATGAAAATTTTTGCCCGAGGCGCTCCATCGCCCTGATAAAACCGGGAGACATTCTCGTAAAGAATCGAATCATCTTCGAAGTAAATCCCGGAAACACATGAAGTTTTTTCTTTTCCATTCCTCTAATAATCGCTCTAACCACCATTGCCGGACTGTCGACGATAGCCGGCGGGACTACTTTTTGTTTATCCCCGCCGAACTGTTCGGATTTTAGAATATTCGTATCCGCAAAGAACGGATATATATTCGTAGTATAAACCCCATGCTTACGATAACCGGAATCCAAAGCTTTACCTAAAGCTCGAATTCCGAATTTTGAAATGGAATAGTAAACCAGTTCTCCCGGGGCGGTAATGCCGGCCACCGAGGATAAGTTTACGATATGGCCGTATTTTCTATCCAACATCGCAGGAAGAAATAAACGGCTCAGATAAATGGGTGCGTAAAGATTAACATCCAGTATTAATTTCCATTTGTCATTCGGTACATCCAAAAGACGACCCATGAAAGCCAAACCTGCATTATTGATAAGAATGTCCACCTTGGAATCGATTTTCACCGCTTCCTTGTATGCCTTCATACAACCCGCTTCAGTGCTTAGATCGGCGGCAAAACTTCCCAATATGCGACCGTGAGCCGTCTTACCGTTAAGATATGTCTCCGGTTTTGTATCCGGAGCTTTCACATCTGTTAGAATTAAATTCGCTCCCTTCTCTAAAAGTTGTTTCGTTAATTCTCTTCCGAAGCCTCCGTTGGCCCCGGTAATCAATATGTGTTTTCCGTTTAGATTGCTCATGCAATTTCCTTATATCTATGTTCTGGCGATTGTAGAATAGCTTTACTTAGTTCCAAATTGTCTTCTTGATCAGGATGAAAGTTAGGTTTGAGATATCTGAAAAAAGCGGCCAACCAATGAAAGAAGACTTTTTCGTCCAAGAACAGAAAACGAAAAGCATCTTTTCTAGTTTTCCATCTAAAAGTCAAACCGTCCTGCCACAGGAGGATCTCCGCTCCGATGAAGGTCATCGGCCAAAATACTAAAGTGGCCGCAAAAAAACCGAAGACGCGCCTGAAATAATTCCCGCTTACATCCAATAGAACGTCGAAAGCGGCGGATTTATGCTCGATTTCTTCCGCGGCATGCCATTCCCAGAGTCGTTTCATTTCGGGCTCCGCTCCGTCTAAAATCTTCATCTTCAAACCGATGGTTGCTATTAAAGAAGTATAATGTTCGGCGCCTGCAGTCGCGGAAAGGGACATCATTTGTGAGCCGAATCTTTCCAGAATTTTAAAGCAAAGTGCATTAAAGAAACCTACAAATCCGGAGATTCTATACCCTTGATCCTCCAAAATTTTCCAGGTTTTCTTATGTTCTCCCGCATGCTGAGCTTCCTGTCCAATGAAAGCGCTCGCATTCCTAAGCACTCTCGGATCCTTTATTTTTGTCATAAACTTCTGAATACTTCGAATGAAGAATTTCTCTCCATCCGGAAAGAACAAAGTCCAGGTATTCATAATATGCGTCTTATATGCGGATCCTTCCAGCCAATGTTTGCTTGTTCCTCCGCTCGAGAATTCGAATTTAGGCTTCCTGACTGGATAAAAATTAAAACTCTTAGCTTGTAAGGTAGATTTCCTTTTCATAATATTAGTACCTTTTTATTTTCTAATAAATATTTCTATTATTCTTTTTGAATTTCCTTCAATCAGGCAGGAGCGCCTTCGTAAATCTCCTTCGCTTTGCGACCCGAATACTTCTTCTTATTTTTTTCCCATTGCCGGACATGAGGAAGAGAATCATCAAGCCAATAGGCGGTGGATTCTGTAACGACCAATATCTCTTCCCATTTTACGCCGAAGGATTGATCCGCCTGCGAACCCGAATATATCCTGCCTATATGCGGTTCTACTGCCCATAATCCCGGTTCTGCCGAAAATTCGGAGGACTCCGACCACAAAGGAGAGGAGGTGGAACTCCAAGGAAGCAAACCCTCTACCATCTGAGGAACTAAATAGGCAAAGGTTTGTAACGGGAATCCCAGGAATCTTCCGCCGGGTAAATTATAAGCGGGCAACTTGCCGACTTTATGCCCGAGAACCCCTTGTGGATAAACGGAATGGCAATTTACATATCCTGTAGAACGAATTCGCGCGTCGACTTCCCGATATATATCACCTAATGTTCGTTTGGCTAAAACTCCACGAATTATCAACTCGCGATATTCTTCCAGCGCGGCCATCGCTCGATCATGTTCGGGATTTTCACCAAAGGAAAAAGAATATCCGATATCCGCCGAACAACCTTTAAAGGACGGGGCGACGTCCAGAATTACGGCCATTCCTTCCTTTAATTTGCGTTTAGAAGGTTGAAACTCCTGGCCAAAATGAGGTAGGATCCCCTCCCCTTTCCGGAGGTGACGGAGGGATAACGGCCTTTTAAATCCTCGAAATGCGGTTCTATCTCCGAACCAGGCAAATCCATAATGAAAGAAGGAGGACCCGCCCTTGGCTCGGATATATTCGTCTATTTTCCATGCGGCCTCTTTTTCGGTGATTCCAGGATAGAGGTCCTGACGAACGGACTCTACCGCCTCGTATGCCAACGATTGAACCCTACGATGCTCCTCTAATTCCGATAAAGAATACTCTTCTCTCGACATGAGTCCCTCCGCCTGACTCGAATTCGAATCAAGCGGATTTATTCTAACAGATATGCGAAAAAGAATCGTCCGATCTTATGAAATGCGACCTTTTTTTCTCCATTCTTGAGGGGTCATTTCGGCGATTTTTAAAAATTGGGCGTTGAATGTGGATTTGGAATTGAAGCCAACCTCGTAGCCGATCGACAAAACAGTTCGGTCCTCCTCCTCCAAAAGCAAATTTTTTGCCTCTTCGATTCTAAATCCGTTTACGAACTCATTGAAATTCTTGCCGTATCTTTCGTTCAAAATCCTGGAAAGTTGGTGGGGGGAAAGAAGTAGCCTCGACGCAAGATCTTGGATTTTCAAAGCCTCTTCCCGATAAATTTTTTCCAACTCCATCAGTTCTTGCAATCGGGTCTGAACGGCGTGCAAGTCGACCCCGGCGATCTGGGTTCGTTCATAGCGCTTTTGCTGTATTTCGGTTTTTAAGGAGATAAAAAAATACGGGTATCGGGACGAGAATATGAAAATTAATACGATTCCGAGAGTTTGAAAACTTGCACCGACCGCTAGTACGTCCGTGCTTTTCAGAAAATAGCCCAGCCAGCAAAGTTCGATCGTCGTGATAATTACGAGCAGGGATGTATAAACCAGAGAAGAAAGAGGAATTTCCGTTTCTCTTGAGACTCGTCGAAACAGAATCCAGAGAAGCAACGAATATGCGGTCTGATGTATAAACCCGAAGACTGCAACGAACGTTAGAAAATCGATTTTGTTTCCATGGACTGCGTTGTAGATTCCCTCCTTTCTGAATTCTTCCGGAAGAAACAGGATCGCGAGACATTCTCCCGAAAGCAGAAATATTGCGGGAAGAAAGTGAGGCCCGATCGAGATTTCCCTGTCCAGAGCGAACTGAACCATATTTCTCGAGATTAACAAAAGGGCGGGTCCGATGGCCCAAACGGACGGGAAGAAGAAAATCCAAAGCCATGTCTTGTCCAGGGCCTCCGGAACGAGAGTCAGCCCGAGCCGGCTCTCGACGGACGCCAAAAGAAGAGCCAAAAAAAACATGCCGCTTGGAAGTTTTGATTCCCTCTTTTTTGCCAGCTCCATCATGGCTAACAGAAGCGAAAGAGCCGTTCCGAATTGGATCCAGAAATGAAGAAAAAAAATCGGATTGAGTTTCAAAATTCGAGACTCCGCAGCCTAGCGAGGAAAGAAGTAACCTCCGGCCGATGTTTTGTCCAGCCGAAAGGGAAAATTCACGAATCGATTCCCGAAGGAAGGTTGACTCTCTCAGCTATCCCTCTTTTCCTATCGGTATGAGCGACTTCGTGGAATTGAAAGTTGGAGACCAGGTTCACCGTATTCCGTTGATTACGGGAACGGACGGAAAGAAGGGAATCGATATTCGTGAACTACACGATAAAACGGGTCTTACTTCGTACGACCCCGGATTCTTCAATACTGCCTACGCGCAGAGTAAAATATCGCGACGAGATCCGAACACGGGAGATCTTCATTATCGCGGTTACGACGTCGCCGAATTAGTTCATTATTCTACGTTCGTGGAAACCAGTTACTTACTTATCTATGGCGAGCTTCCGGACGAGAAGCAATTAAAGGAATTTTCCACTAAACTGTCCAAACATAGCCTAATCCATGAAGATATGATCAATCTCTTCGACGGATTTCCGGGAAAGGCTCACCCACTCGCAATTCTATCCGTAATGGTCTCGTCTCTTTCCAGTTATTACCAGGACGAATACGAAGAGTATTTGGATAGAGGAATCGATCAAGCAGCGAGACTTCTCGCAAAAATCCGTACGATCGCAGCATTTTCCTACAAGAAGATGATCGGGCAGCCTTTCGTGTATCCGGTAGATAGGCATCCTTATTGTACGAATTTTCTATATATGCTTTTTTCTCTCCCGTCGGTTAAATATCAACCTTCGGAAGATCATGATCGTATTCTAAATCAATTGTGGATTTTATACGCTGACCACGAACAAAACGTTTCGAATACTACGGTGCAATTAATCGGCTCGACCCAAGCTAATATCTTTGCCTCGATTTCCTCCGCGATCAGCGCTCTGTGGGGATCAAGAGAAGGAGGTCGACAAGTCGCAGCTGTCGAATTGATCGAAGATATTATCAAATCCAAGCTTTCCGTTCCGGAATATTTCGAACGATTCACCAAAGGCGAAGTTCATTTCCATTCCACCGGATTCGGACACGATGCATACAAAGCAAAAAGTAAACGCTCCATCATCGCCCAAAAATTGTTCTCCGACTTTTATAGACAGAAAAAATTGGATCCGATCGCGGAAATCGCATTGCAAGTGGACGAGCATTTGAGCAAAGATCCCTTCTTTATACAAAAGAACTTATATCCGAATTTGGAATTCTATAGCGCAGTGCTGTTTCATAGTTTAGGAATTCCGAAAGAACTCTTTACTGCGATGCAAGCGATCGGGAAACTTCCCGGCTGGTTAGCGCATTGGAGAGAGCAACGACTTTCTGCAGATTATTCAAAGGTACGTCCTCGCCAGATTTATACCGGTCATTCTCCCAGAAAATATAAGCAGATTTTAGAAAGATAAAAAAAACCGGTCCTTGTTAAAAGGGCCGGCCTGAATAGGTTTCAATTCTGTAAGTTCGTGCTAGTTAGACCGATTTTTATCGGATAATGCTTTCAAGAAACTGACGATTGAGCCAATTTCTTCGCTAGAAAGTTCCTTTCCTAGTTGAATAAACGCCATTTTCTTCACCGCTTCATCCAAAGTCTTCACTTTTCCATCATGAAAATATGGCCCGGTTAATGCGACATTTCGTAAAGAAGGAACCTTAAACACGTAAAGATCCGCTGCGTTTTTCGTTAAAGTAAATCTTCCTTTGTCTTCCACATTTTCATAGGAATTAACTTGTCCTAATTTTCGGAACGAATTTCCGCCTAAAAGAGGACCATTATGGCATTGAATGCATCCAGTAGATACAAACGCATCTAATCCTTTTTGCTCTTCCGAATTTAAAGATCGGTGGTTTCCGTTTTGGAATTCATCAAAACGATCCTTAGTAATAAGGGTTCTTTCGAATGCGGCAATTGCTTCGGCCAGATTGTCATATGTAATCTTCTTTTCTTGTTTCGGAAACGCTTTGGCAAATAATTCAACATATTCAGGTATCTCTGAAAGCTTCTTTTCCACAGCAGCTTCGGACGACATCGCCATTTCTCCGGGATTTAGGATAGGTCCTTTAGCCTGAGCCTTTAAATCAGCCGCTCGCCCATCCCAGAATTGCGCCACATGAAATCCTGCATTCAAAGAAGTAGGAGAATTCCTATCCCCATTTTTGCCAAGCGCACCTGGAGAGGTGGGTAAATTATCGACTCCTGCACCTTTTCCACTGATGTTATGGCAGGAACTGCACGCTTGGGTATCGTTTACGGAGAGCTTCTTTTCGAAGTAGAGCTTTTCTCCGAGTTTTACCAACTCAGGCGTGTCATTTTGAGATCCGGGCATTTTTGCCGGAATCGTCCCGAAGTTCCTTTTTGCATCTTCCATCAGTAGTTTCGTCTTTTCGGACGGACCGCAGGCCAAAATTGCGAATAGAAGGAAACCAGTCATCGCGATGAGGCGTTTTTTAATCATCGTTACATCCCCTCAAATTAGAATGATTCTAAGACTTTAGACTTTCCGACGAAATTAGGTTACTGCAAGCCTTTTTTCGAATCGGCAAGGAATCCTTGTCAGTGCGTCAGAGTTGTTTTGGGGGCTAGTTGTCATTCCCCACCCTAGTGGGCGGGGGCCGGATCGGTGGTTTCGCGGAGTTGCCTTATTTCACAGAATTAAAGATGTGACCATCCTTTTTCGGCTAGGTTAAGAGTGGGAGCTCCCACATGATCTGAGCTTATTTTTGAATTGAAATATCAGAATTCGATTTGGTCTCGGTAAGCCCGAAACTCCGATTCAAAAGACAGTTTAGGTAGGAACCCTGAGTTCGAACTCGAGATTTCCCTTTTCTGTAAGAAGGACATAGCGCCCGTTCAATTTATCCGTCCTTGACCGAATATCGGAAATTACGAATTCAAACTTATCTTCGTTGGAAGTCCCGAATCCGCTCTGTGAAATTCTTAAAAGCACTGAAGTACCTTCTCTCCCCCAAAAAAGGTTAATTTTTTCCTTCGTTCCTTTTTTCAGAATCTTCCCGGATACCTCGAGGAATATTTTATGCACTTGGAGACATTGGTCGATCCGCAAGGATTCGGATATGTTCTGAATTTCGACATGCAGATCTCCCGAACTCGGATTTTCCTTGAGAAATTTCTTCAACTCTTCTTCCACTAATTCGGTTTTCGTTCCCTGGTAATTCATTAGAAAAACCATGTCACGAACGTTAGTCATTGTGTCGCTTAGTTCGACTTTCAATTTTTGGAAGGACCGATCGTTCTTCTCCTTCGATTCCAGCTCGTACATCAGAGATTTCAATTCGGAATCCATATTGCGATTAATTTCGAGTGCGGCCTTCGCTTTCTCCTCCGCGTTGTGCTTCAATTGTTCATTATATCGAACCTGCAAATCCGCGAAGTCTTTGGATTTTTCCAAATCCTCGGTAAATCGGACCGAAATCAAATATGAATTAAATATGATAAATCCGACTAACCCTACTGGAAAACTATATGGGAAAAGAATATAGACTTCGAACAACCCGTAAGTCACGTCGTTTATCATCGCTACGACCAAAATCAAACCCGACAAGCAAATCTTTTTGGCCTTATTTTCGCCCGCTTTCCATGCTGATCCGATCCCGTAGAGTAGAATCGCCGTATATATCGGGGGAAAATACATAAAAAACGAATATAAAGTGACCACATCCGTTTCGCTCAAAATCGTAATAGCCGCCGTAAACAAAACGGTCGAGCTCATTGCTACGAGCATCCACTTTTCTTTGTATTGACGAGGATACATTTCCCGCATCATCAAGTAAATGATCTGAAAGAAAGAGACTTCGCAAAGAAATTCCAATCGAATTCTTAAGTCCAGCGGAAATTCCGGAATAAGCGAATATTGTATATTAGAAGTTATGAAAGTATAAAATGAAACCAATAGGCAAAAGACGGCGAAGAAGGCGGGAACGTAATCCTTACGATAGGAAGCAAAAAAGACGATATGATATAAACCTACCGAAAAGATCACGCAGATCAAAAGAGTATCGCGAAACGCATCCGTTAATCCGCTCGTAAAGAGGATGTCGGCGCCGCCGAGAAGAAACCCGTTTCGGATTCCTCCTTTTAAAAAATTTCCTCGATAATTCGAAACATTAACGATCAGATCGAATTCAGATTCTTTAATCGGAATGTTTCGAATGACGGGATGGGCGATAAAAAAAGTTCCCGCAGAATTCTCTCCGGTAATCCCATTCGCAAAAACCTGTCTGTTTCCCAAATATACAGAATAAATACCCGGAAGCCTGGGAATTCGCAAGACAAGATTCTCCTCCTTTCCGCTCAACCGTAAATGAAGTTTATATGATGCATGCCCCATCAAAGGAAAGTGATGATCGTAATCTCTCCAAATTCCGGGAACGGTTTCGTATTCAGGCGGCTGTTGAAATCCCTTCCCTGGATAAAAGAGCTCCCCCCATCTAAATTCCCACTGCCCGGCTAACGGAATGATATTACCCCAAAGATTCGTATCCCGTAAATCGATGACTCCCTTGACTGCACGAACATTCGGAGTCCCACTCCCGGAATCAACGCATGACACGGTGCAGACTAGCAAAAGCATAGCAACCGAAATTAATAGAAGTTTTCTTTGATCGTATTTCCGGGAAAAAAGGCGCACTATCCAAATCCATGCTTAGAAGCGGGGAAGGCAAATTAAAATTTCGTCGCGAAAAACTCTCCCGAAACGGACACTCGATAATCTCTCTGGACCGAGATAATCTACGTAATTCGATGAAGAGACGAATAAAAGAGCGAATGATTTATTTAAGAAAGCTATGTTACCCAGGGGATAAAATTATATTTTCTTTCTGGATCTCTCGACTTTAAAAGCGATTCCTTGCGCATTTATCTTTGCGTCGAACGATACGAACTTTTGTTCCTTAGCACCGTAAAAGATTCCACGTTTTTCTAATTGGTCTTCGATATAAGAAAGTACTCGAGCTTCGCAAAATCCGAGCAACGATTCTCCTTCCAAATCGGTTTTACCGGCGGAAATTAGAATATGCTTCATTGTTTCCAAGCCTTCTTTCATTTGGTCAGCACCTGATTTCATGTCGGTCCAAACTCCGAAATGAGTCAGATAAGCTTTCTCCGCTCCGCTCCCTATAATTTTATCGATGGATATAAGGGCTTCTTCCGGATCGAAGTCCGTTGGAGTTGTCGAAGGATATAAGACGGGTTCGCTTCCGTTTCGAAAAATCCCGTAGCCAAGGCCGAAAGTATCACCGGTGAAAATTCCATTCGTTAAAGAATCGTAAATGCAAAAATGATGATTAGCATGCCCGCGAGTATGGATGAATTTGAGAGTCCTATTTCCCCAAACCAATTCTTCCCCATCGTTCATGATACGAACCGACGATTCCGGGACCGGTTGGATTTTTCCGTACAATTTGTAGAAAGCTTCCTCTCCATACACTTGAATGGAACTCTTAATCAGCCGCTCGGGATTTATGAGATGTGGAGCCGCCTTGGGGTGAGCAAGAACTTTCGCATTCGGACAATGTTTGATCAGCTCGCCCGTTCCTCCAGCATGATCAAGATGAACATGGGTAATGATAATATAGTCCACTGCTTCTTTTTTCAAACCCTGGTCTTCTAAGGTTTTCAGAAGTTTGGGAACCGCGTAGTTAGTATTGTTTTCTACGAAGGCGGCGCGATCCCCCTCTCTAACTAAGTAGGCACAGGCTAATCCTTCTTCTATATATCCGCAATCTATGGTTAAAACGGTTTCTGCCATTAGTCTTTCGCCGAAGTTTTATGAATCATGATCTAAATTACGTCCACCGCAAAATACGTTACGTCGTCAGGCAACCTGAATCCGGCAAATTCCCGCAGTGACGATAGGATGGATTCGTTTAGATTTCTAGGACTTCTATTGAACGAATCCCGTAATAAATCCAACAATCGTTCTTCTCCGAACATCTCTCGTCCGGCATTTAAAGCTTCGGTTATTCCGTCCGTATAAAAGAAAAACCTATCTCCTTTTTTTAAATCGCGCTTCCAAGTCCGCAACACGATTTCCTTTCTCCATCCTAATATCGGCCCCCTGCCCTCCAGGAATACGGGTAACGAGGAAGAATCCGTCAATACGATCGGGGACGGGTGACCTGCTAAGGAATATCTGATTTCACCTGTTTTAGTATCGAATAAGGCCGCCACGGCGGTGATGAAATTCTTTTCTACGACAGGAACCATTCTCGCGTTCAAGGATGTCAGAAGATCTGCCGGCTCCGGATGCCGCGGAGCTAATTCCAAGAAACTTATCTTCAACATGGAGGCGATCAGGGCCGCTGAAATTCCGTGACCCGCTACGTCGCATAATAGAAATTGCACTTGTCCGTCCCCGTAATCGTGAAAGTCGAAATAATCGCCTCCGATCTTTTCGACTGGAACGTATACCGAATTAACGCTTAACCCTGCGATTTGTCCGTCCAATCCGGGTATCAATCTGGATTGTAATCCGCCGGCGACTAATATCTCTTCGTTTAATATTCTATACTGTTTTTCCAACTCGTGAGTTCTGCTTTGAACGAGAGTCTCTAAAGAATCATTCAATTTCTTTAAATCCTTTCTAGCTCTCGCATTTTGGATGGAAATTCCCATAATGCCCGAGAATAAAAAGACTAAGAGTCCGTATTGGGAAAAGAATTCGTTTTTGCCGGTCAACAAATCGACGGCAACGTCCGTCACTCCTAGGACTGCGGCGAACAACGCTCCCAACAAAACCAAAGTCGCTTCCGCACTTTTTCTAAATTGAGAGGCAAGAACTCCAATTAATGTCGGAATTTTTAAAACCAGTAAGACTTCCCAAGCGTATACGAGCATAATTCTCGAATCGGGATTGAAATCGTACAACTGGAGGAATCCGAGAACAAGGTCTCCCAAAAGAATACATTTGGCAAAAATTCCAAGTCTCCTTTCGAACATCGCATAAACGAAGAGAAGTAGGAAAGCAGGAAATAAGGTTTGGCAGAAATAGAAGACTCTGATAATTAATTCGAAGGATAGCCCGATATAATGAGTCTTGTTGAGCAGGGTTCCTCGCCAGCCGACAAAAATTATCGCGGATAAAGCGAGATAAAGACTCGCGTTAGAGTATCGATTCAGGAGATACGCGATCGCTTGTTGTACGAAAATGCCTAAAAATAAAACGGCAATCACAACTTGGAATAAATCCTGGTATATCAAATCCTCCTTTAACGAATCGTAATCCCCTACCTTCGGAGTTCCTCGAAAAAGGCCGCAAAGGAATAAGGACTCTCTGCATTCGATCTCAACTTCTAAAAGATTTTTCCCCGGGCGAATCAAGTCCGTCGGAATTGCGTAAAGTCTTGGGCGAAACCAGTACGGAATGTAAGGCTCGAAACTCCCGGTTTCTCCTATCAAAGAACCGTTCCAGTATACTTTATCGGCGGATTGGATTCTGTCCAAATGAATGCCTTGCGTAAATCCTTGCTGCAGTTTAGGATATTCAATTTCTACGCGATATACTCCATGAACGGGAGCGGGAAATCCTTGGGATCTTAGACTTTCTCCTGGATGGATGGCAGTCGGTCGTTCCGCTCCCTTAACCTGAAATGTCCAGCCGTCTACGACCGTGCGAACCGGAACAATCGACTCACCCAGGACGGAACAGACGAATAGCAGATAAATTCCAATCGTTTTCAGCATGGCAATAGGGAGCGTAAGCTAAAGAGTATTGGACCTAAATCAAGGCTTTTTCGTGCCCAGATACAATTCTAAAATTTTCTTTATACGGGCTGGAGTTCCAGGTCGAGCTTTTGATCTAAAAACTCGGAGGGGATCGAAGCGAGTGCATCTCGCAGAAGCGTTGTCGGAGGATTCTGATGCATTCCTTCTGTGAGAATACGACGGTATATTCTAGAACCCCTCACTTCATGGAAGGCACCTAAGAGATGCCTTAGTATTCTACTCGGCTTTTCGCCTTCCTCGGTCCGTTTTTGAATGTATTCCTGCATTTGATGAAAAATTTCCCGACGAGTAGATCGTATTTTTCGCTCCCCGAAAAATCTCTGATCAACGGTAGAAAAGAGAAAGGGATTTTCATAAGCCGCTCTCCCGATCATAACTCCATCTACCTTCGTTAGATGCTCGCTTGCGATATCCAAAGTCCGGACACCCCCATTAAGCTCTAATTTCAGATTCGGGAAATTACGTTTTACTTCATATACGTCGTCGTATCTTAGGGGCGGAACGGTTCTATTTTGGGCGGGACTCAACCCTTCAAGAATTGCGATTCTTGCATGTATAGTGATCCTCGTTGCCCCAGCCTCGGAAACGGTCCTTACGAATTCTAGTAGATCTTCGATGCGGTCTTTTCCGGGGATCCCTATTCTGCATTTAACGGTGACAGGTAAGCGAACTGCAGAATTCATTGCGGCAATGCAATCGCTCACACGCTTTGGATCCCCCATTAGACAAGCTCCGAAATTTCCTTCCTGAACTTTATCGCTAGGACATCCAACATTTAAATTAATTTCGGAATAACCATATTCTTCTCCGATCCTCGAGGATTCGGCTAACTTAAGGGGATCGTCTCCGCCCAATTGTAAAGCGACGGGGTTTTCTTGAGGATGAAACGAAAGATGTCTACGAGTATCCCCTCTCAAAATCGCACCCGTCGTAACCATCTCGGTATATAAGAGAGTCTTTTTTGAAATCAGACGTAGAAAAAACCGAAAGTGTCGGTCCGTCCAGTCCATCATCGGTGCGACGGAAATCGGATATGATAGCGGCACTTTCTGAATTGGGCTCATATCGGTTCCTGAATACGATTTTCAGAATTCGATTGTAAACGTCAAGTCGCTAGAAATCCGCTTGGATTAACGAGATTAATCCGGATTTTAGTCAGTAATGACTGCAAGGAGACGAAATACGGAGGTTCGAAAATGATCGAATGGAAGGAAAACGGCACACCTGTTTCCACCGAATTCGATGATATCTATTTCTCGCCCGAAGACGGCTTAGCCGAAACCAAACACGTATTTTTAGACGGGAATCGACTGGAATCCCGTTGGCGTCGGGATTCGTTTCCGGATAAAAAACATTTTGCGATCTTAGAATTGGGATTCGGGACTGGGCTTAATTTCTTTGCGACTTGGAATCTTTGGAAAAAATTAAGAATTCATAATAAACTTTCGATTCTTCGATTCGTTTCCTACGAGTTATTCCCGCTCACCGAACGAGAAATAAGAAGAGCGATTTCGCATTTTTCGGAATTGACCGAAATTCTTTCTATTTTTCTAAAGAGGTATTCCCTCTTAACCCAAGGTTGTAATTCTTTTCTTTTTGAAGAGGAAGGGATTGCCCTAGACCTTTGGATCGGAGACGCTAGAGAGCTGTTACCCGAAACTTCCGGTCGATTCGATGCCTTTTTCCTGGACGGATTCGCTCCGTCTAAAAATCCGGAATTATGGGGAATACCGATCTCGAATCAATTCTCCCGTTTGGCGGACCAAAACTCCACGTTAGCTACGTTTACAGTCGCCAGAATCGTAAAAGATTCTCTTACGAACGCCGGGTTTACTTTGGAAAAAATTCCCGGATTCGGGAAGAAGAGGGAGATGTTGATCGGAACATTCAGAAACGATCGGAGCTTACCACCCGAGCAGATTTTTATTCGAAGGTTTCCTAAATCGCCACTTCCAAAAAAAGTTGTAGTAATCGGAGCAGGACTGGCCGGAGCAAGTGTAGCTCGTTCTTTTGCGATACGCGGCATCGAAGTGATTGTCCTGGACGACTCTTCTCCGAATCGAGCCTCGAATATTCCGAAAGCGATCTCACATCCGCATATTACAAAATTTAAAAGTCCGACGAGTCTCTGGACAATAAGGGCATTTGGTCATTCGCTCAGGCGCTATCAGGAACTTCTGCCGAAAGATTCGTATGAAATACCGGGTACGCTTCAGCTTGCCGGAAAAGATTTAAATTGGGAAAGAATCTCGGAAGGGATTCGATCGCATCAACTTTCGATCGAAATCGCCAAACTTCAGGAAGATGCGACGAGTTCTTATCCTTCATTACCGCCGGGCTCGCAGGGAGTGATATTCCCTTCGGGGTTTTGGACCGAAACCCCCGAATTGGTTTCAAATTTATTAAAACATCCTAATATATCTCTTAGAACGATTCATATTTCCGACATACGATTCGATCAGAACGAATGGAAAATTTTATCGGAAGAGAATGAAATAGAGACTTCTCCTTGTTTAGTTCTGGCGAATTCCAACGGAATCGAATCGCTATTATCGAAATTTTTCGGAGAACCACTTTTCTTTTTATCGAAAGTCAGAGGTCAATTACTGGAGCTTTCTACGGAAAACGAGAATGAGAGCGATCCGATTTTTGTAGGGGAACATTATATAACTCCGAGCAAGAATAAGATTAGAGTATTAGGATCCACTTTCGATGAGTTCGACTTAGATCCAAGCCCGCGAAGCAAGGATCGGGAAAATTTATTGAAATACGCGAAAGAGCTATTGCCCGGCGAAATATGGGACGGTGAAAAAAATCGGATTAGCCGGGAATTCGTCGGATTCCGCTCCCAGACGAAGGACAGATTTCCGGTACTTGGAGAACTGCATGATCCTGCAACGTTTCGAAAAATTTACGCCGGCGCGGGTCTTCCAAAGAACCGAGATAAAAGGATTTCCGTTCCAGATGCGGTTCCGGGACTCTATGTATTTGGCGGGTTAGGCTCAAGAGGCGTTCTCTCTTCTTTGATTGGTGGGGAAACTCTTACTTCCATCGTCTTGGGAGAACCCTTACCGATCGAAAATAGCTTGTACTCGGCATTGCATCCCGCAAGATTTTTATACCGAGCTATCAGGAAGAAGGAGGAGAAATAGGAAAAATGAAAACTTCTACAAAACGATTGCCTCTTCAAAAGAAAGACGATTGGAGAAAAATCCTGAAAGCCTCCTTCGGATTTGCCGAATTTCGCCCGGGTCAATGGGAGTCGATCGAGTCCATACAGGAAGGACGGGATGTCCTATCGATTCTCCCGACGGGCGGAGGAAAATCCCTCATCTACCAACTACCCGCCTTCGCTCAAAAAGAATTTTTAATATTAGTCGTATCCCCGCTCATCGCTTTGATGAAGGACCAAGTGGATAGCCTGAAAGGAAAGGGGTTAGAAGCCGCATATTGCAATTCTACTCAAGATGAACTTGAGCAAATTAGAATATTATCCGGTGCCGCAACCGGAAAAATAAGAATTCTTTATGTTTCTCCCGAAAGAGCCACATCGCGTTCCTTCCTGGATCTCGTCCCAAAATTACCGTTGGGCCTAGTCGCAGTTGACGAAGCTCATTGCGTGTCTCAATGGGGGCATGATTTTCGCCCCGAATATCGCAAGCTCTACACCTTAAGATCCTCTTTTCATGAAAATATCCCTTGGGTCGCGTTAACCGCCACCGCTACCGATCGAGTAAAGAAGGATATTTGCGATAGCCTCGGATTGAAAAATCCAACCTCTGTTCAGGGAACATATTCCAGACCTAATTTAAGATTCAGAATTCAGTTTCCGGAATCCGAAAGAGACAAGGAGAAGGAGCTACTTTCCATTCTAGAAACCGGCAATTTTCGCAAATCGAATTCGGGTAAGGCGATCATCTATTGTGCGACCAGATCGAAGGTCGACGATGTTTACGAAATGCTAAAGAAGTCAGGATACAAGGTCGGAAAATACCACGCCGGTCGAACCGACTCTAGCCGCGAAAAGACTCAGGACGGTTATACATCCGGCAAAACGAACGTCTTAGTGGCCACTAACGCTTTTGGAATGGGTTTAGACAGTCCGAATGTTCGATTGGTCTTACACTATCAGGTTCCTTCTTCGATTGAAAGCTATTATCAGGAAGCCGGTCGTGCGGGACGGGATGGAAAAGATTCGGATTGCGTTTTATTCTTTCATACTAGCGATTTGAGCATCCAGAATTTTTTACTCTCTAAAGAAGCGAATTACAAAGGCGGAGAAACGTTACTCTCTCACGTGAAATCTTACGCATCTTCTTCGGTTTGCAGACAGCAACTTCTATGCGGTTATTTCGGAGAAACGATCGAACCTTGCGGAGTTTGCGACTCCTGTCTTGAAAGCGATCCTAGCGATCGTGAGAATTTTTTAGAACGAGAACGAATCAAAGCGACAAGGAAGAAGGAGAGAGAATCTCATATTTTCGAAACTAGCGAGATTCAATCTGCAGAAGGTCTATTGGCGGAATATCCGGCTAAATTCGGCAAGAAAATCATCGCGAGCACATTACGCGGTTCTAAATCGAAGGATATTCTTCGGCGTCGATTGGATAGATCGAAATTTTACGGAAATCTCTCGCATATACCGGAAGAATCCATTTTAAAGCTCTTAGAGGATTGGTTAACTAGTAAAAAACTTTTAATTAAAGGCGATAAATATCCTAAGCTCTATCTCGCATCGGGCGGAAAACCCTCCTCAAGAGTGAGGAGTGTCGAAGGACGGGACGGTAGCGTTAAAAAAATTTCCCTCACAGGGGAAAAACTTCTCATTAAGGAATTGAAAAATTTTCGAGATCGAATCGCCCGGAGGCGAAAATGGAAGAAATTCATGGTTCTTCAAAATCCGGTGTTAGTTCGGATTGCGGCGCAAAAACCTTCGACGCTGGAAGATCTAACTCTGATAAAGGGAATGGGAGATTCTAAGGTAAACCAGTACGGAAAGGAAATTCTGGAAATTATAGAAAAGTTCGGTTGATGATTGCACGACCAACCGGATGTGAACGAAAGTAATTTATATTTCCAGAATATTCTTGCGACTGAAAATCGTTCGGCGGTAGTGAAAAGTCTATAAATTTAGAAACTGTTCCTGATCCGGAAAAAGTGACCCGGCAAAGCCATCCTCATTTATTTCGTGAATTTCCGTTTCCGGATGAGAGAGACTCAAACCTAATAGGCGAATCGGCGAAATAGAAGATCCTTGATCGAGCAGGAACTCCTCTAAGAGCTCCTTTCCGAATGAAAAAAATTCCGTAGCAGACGTCGGTGGAATCGGCAATGTTCTACTTCTCGTTTTAAGAGTAAAATCCGAAAACTTAATCTTCAAAGTGATCGTCCTACCGGGAAATGATTTGGACGAAAGCCTCCTCTCAAGCTCGATCGCAAGATCCTTTAATTCCATCAAAAGGTCATCCGTCTTTTCCAAATCTATCGCAAAGGTGGATTCCGCTCCTAAGGACTTTCGGATCCTATCGGATAAAACCGGTCTTTGATCGACGCCTCTTGAAATAGAATAGTACCAACGTCCTGTTTTTCCGAAATTCTTAATAAGAAATTCCAACGATCGGCGTTTCAGATCGCTACCTTTGAAGATCCCAAGAGCATGCATCTTTTTTAATGTAACTTTTCCGACTCCGGGAAACGTCTCGACATTCAGAGATTCTATGAACGTTTCCGTTTCCTCCGGTCGGATTACGGTTAATCCGTCGGGCTTCTTAAAATCCGTAGCGACCTTTGCGGCAAATTTATTAATCGCCACTCCGGCGGAAGCGGTCAGATTCGTTTCGGCTTTAATCCTGGCCCGAATTTCCTTCGCAATTTCGGTCGCAAACGGGATCCCTTTTTTATTCTGAGTCACGTCCAAGAAAGCTTCATCTAAGGATAACATTTCGACCAAATCAGTATATTCTAAAAATATGATTCGAATTGCGGTCGATACCTCCTTGTAAACTTGGAATCTAGGAGGAACAAAAATTGCGTCGGGGCAAAGGCGATATGCCTGCGAGCATGGCATTGCGGAACGAACCCCGAATTTCCGCGCTTCGTAACTAGCCGCACATACCACTCCTCGGGAGTTGGGAGGACCTCCTACCACCAAGGGCTTTCCTCGGTATTGCGGGAAGTCCCTTTGCTCCACGGAAGCGAAGAAAGCGTCCATATCGATATGTAAAATCTTGCGAAGCACTTGCTTGGAAAGTCATACTATACATATAAATAGTTATGTCAATGCTATTCCATAGTTCGTAAGTAGGTTAATACGTAGATTTCTTCCGAACCGTTTTCTCTTAAAATCCGACTCGCTTCGTTAACGCTCGCACCAGTCGTAAAGACATCGTCCAATATCAAAACCTTTTTCGGGCATTTTCCGATCCATTCTTCCCGGATCGCCCAAGAATTTCTGGCATGAAAAAAACGGTCTGCATAACTTTTTCCGGCCTGTCTTGTTTTGCCCATTTTTTTTAGCGGATGAATACAAGAAAGATTCAAAGTTTCTTCCGTACGAAGGAGAAGTTCCCGCATCGGAGAGAACGGGCGAGTGGGAACCGTTCCGAACCAAGGTGGAGATGAACTTGGTAATAATAGATAAGCTTGCAATCCGACGTTTTTAAAATTTCTTAATACTTTCCTTGCACCTAAGCTTAGAAATAAAGAAAGTGGATAGGCCGATTGTTTTTTAATTTTATTTAATGCTTCCGCAAGAAGATCGGTTCGCTCGTGCAAGAAAAAAGCTCGCGTAAAAAATACGTTTCTAGAAAGACAATAACTACATTGTCCGGCCTCGATCTTCCAAGAACACACGGGACACTTCGGGTATTTCAGAGTATCCTTTGCTAAATTAGCACATTCTTTACACAAACCCGAGTGACGGGAAAAGAAATCTTCCCGGCCGCAAATCCCGCATAGAATCGGATAAAAGTAATTTAAAGCTTCGTAGGCAACCTTTCTAATCATACCCTATTACGGGTAAAGGATCGAAATGATAGCGAATTTTTTCCGAATCACCGAACTACTAAGATTTCGGATTCCTCTTCTTGACCCATAATCCGTAAAGAACCCCTACGGCGAATCCTGCTATAAGAATGATTATTACTTTCCAATCCAAAATAGTATCACCTAAAAAATCTTCGAACGCCTGCGGATCTCCGGCGAGATATGCATCGTATTGCAAACGAAATCGGCAAAATCCATTCTCGAAAGTCGGTCCTCACGCATAGGGTTTCCTTTTTCATATCATTATTATTCCAATATATAATCCGGCTCCAAAATTCTCGGACAATAAGTAAAAATCGTTCCCAAATAATGCCTGGCTAATGAATGAAATAACCATTCTCCCGCAGATCGTTTTACGTCCAAAAAATTCGAATTCGCAAAACCGTTTCGTTCGAAGAACGAATCCAGACTCCAATCTTCCTCTCCCGGCAATACTTGAATTTTCAACATCGCATAAAAAGCGCCCGACCCCGGATCGAAACGAAAGACAATCGATCTCCCTCCTGCTGGATTGCGTATCGTAAATGTCGCCCATCCTCCCTTCGGCCCGGATTCTTCGGATTTCAGTTCGTATAATTCGTACTGAAATTCTTTTTCATCGCCGAAGAATTCCCTGTAAGTAGTCCTAAACGCCTCGGAAAACTGCAGCTTGGTTTGTAAGAGAGGATCCTCTTCAGGGTTCATACGGTAAGAATTTTGTAGGGAAACGGATTCTTCAATGGAAAATCAGGGAAGAGTTTCCCCTAAAATTGTTAAACGAAGCTTTCGACTTTTAACGGACTCTTTAACCTACCCAAAACAATGGGTAGCGTTTTTGAGGGGCTTCAAATTCCTTCAAAGCTCCGTCGATGATGCAAGTTCGCTTATTTTCATTTCCGAAATTGCAATCGATGGAATAATCCGCCCTTTTTGATCTTTCTATTAAAGGAATCACATAGGGGATCTTATGAAAAATTTCATTTTTGGAATACTCAATCTTTTCGCGAAAGATCAAAAGGTTTTCTCTCTTTTTCCCGATGTAGATGGAAGTCACACCTTCTCTTTCATTCCTCTCAAAGAAATACACGACTCCCTCGGCAGTTATCATTATCGTGCGAAATAAACTAGTATTATCGTCAGCATATCCTAAAATTTCCGGTTCAAAAACATACACTTGCCCGTTTGCGGAAGCTCCGTGCTTCGTCCCGAAATCCTTGATATCCGAACTCGAAATAAATAATCCAGAAGTTTCATCATCGCCAAGATCCAAAATTCTTTGAAGCTTATTCTTGACAGAATGTTTAAGTAGAATAGGAAAACCTTCCATTCCTTCTCCTAAGATTTGCTGCCGACCATCGACCGAGCGATAAACTATTTTATTACCCTTTTTTAAAGTCGCAAAATGAATTTCATCCTCGTTTTCCGAGGCCGAAAGTAAGATCGGTAAAAATATCAAAATAGCGAAGAGTCGTTTCATGGTCCACCTATCGGACTTTTATCAGAGAAGCTCAACGTCCCACCCCATATTTTCTTATCAATCCGCCGCTGATTGTTCGAGTTAATTTTGCGTAAAACTGGATGAAATAGTCTGGAAATTATCAATTAGGACGATATTTTTATACGAAAGAAGGTTTTAAAATCTTGAAGTTGTTCGAAGAAACAAAATATTTTTCAATCGTCTTATTCATTTACATTTCCCCCTTTTTCTCCCTTCCAAGCGAATCCGAAAACACGCAAATCTATAAAGAAATTATTGTGCAGGATTTTGAGCACGAGAGCTTCGGTCCCGAAAACATAAAAGCGAAGCTGGGACCTGATTTTACCCCTGAAGTCAGAATTTCATCCGTCTTGCGTACTCCGGAAAGAGATTCGACAAAATCTTTGTATGTCGAAGTGACTGCGGAAAAAAATCAGTCCTTTGAAATCCTTTTTAATACCCCTTGGGTATCCAACGACTTTGTGAAAGAATTCCGCTTTCATCTTTATGCGAACGAAGGTGGAGGCTCCCTATACATGTTGGTGCGCGATTCTACGCTCGATATTAAGAAAATATTAATTACTCATTTTCTATTTTCCGGCTGGAAAGCGATCGACCTGGATATCAGCCGTAAAGTTCGGCAGGATGACATAGTCTCTCACAAACATTCCGAACTGACTTTTTTAGGCTTCTTATACGAGGCGCCGTTTGAACGAAAAAGAGGAACAAGAGAAATCTTTGTGATCGACGATATTCTCGCCAAAGTTCGCCCCAAATATTTACTGTTTCCTTCCGAAAAGACTTTGGTGAAATAAATATCATACAAAAACTTCGTCGGAGTTCCTACGAACGATCCTGGCAAAGAAAGAAAAAGAATTTCATCCCGGCAGTGGATTTTGGGACAAAATGCCCCGCCCTTCCTGGGCGGGGGCTGGAGCGCAGCGGCGGTACCCGGCACGTATTTCACAAAATTTAGAATATTACAACCATTTTATGTTCAAAAATTATGTTGGAGCTCCCACAGATTTTTTCCTTTATTTTCAGTGGACGGATCCGATTTTCCGTGATATAAAAAGCTTCTTCGCGAGAAACCGCCTCCATCCCCCGCCCAGGAAGGGCGGGCAGAAAAAACCGGACAACCGCTATACGAGTCCCATATCCAGACGGATAGGATAATCATTTCTCCTTCGCTCGAAATATTCCCAATCTCCGAGTGACCATGCCTCTCTTAAAAGACCATCTTCCTTTTCCAGAAAAGTTTCGGTCTTCCAATCACTATCAGCAATAAGAAAGTTTTCTATCGGAGGAAGCGGACCGTCTTTGTACAAAATGCAAAGTTTTTCCGCCAATCTATAAGTACCGAGTAATCGACCGAGCTGACTATAGCCTGCGATATGCGGAGTGAAAATGGAATTCGAGCATTGTGAAAGTTTTCGAATGAGATCTCCTTTCGGAGGCTCCGGATCAAAGACGTCGATCACTTTCGAGATATCTTCGCGGGAAATAATTTCCTCGAAAGCTTCCCGATTCAAAATTTCTCCGCGACTGGTATTCAAAACTAAAGCTCCGCTTTGTAATCGGATTGCTTCCGTCTTCGTAAACATTCCCGATGTCGGATAAGGAGTTTCGAAAGTCAAAGGAACATGGAAACTTATTATTTCACAATCGCATACTTCGCTTAGCGAAACGGACGCTTCTTTGATATACGGATCACTATAAACGAATCCGATTCCGTAAGAAGAAAGAATCTTTGCAAACGCTTTACCCGTATTTCCGAATCCGACTAGGCCGATCTTTTTTTTTCTCAAATCTTCCGTTGAGAAAAAGGATCGAATCCCTACCCAACAATATTCGCCAACCGATCCCGCGTTACATCCGGGTGAGTTTAGGAATATTCGGCCCGCCTTTTTCAAATCGGACACATTCACATGATCAGTGCCGGAGCTCACCGTCGCAAAAATCTTAACGCTCGGAAACCTAAGAAAGGTTTCCGAATTGATCGGGAGACGAGTGTTTGCGATCAAAATTTCAGGTCCTTCCTTAGCCACCGACTCCAGATCGTTCTTCCTATAAGAACGTGTTTCCAATTTCCGGAAATTCGCAAAAATGAATCCTGCTCCGGCGGTCCCTTCAGGATAATATAGTAAAGGAAGTGGCACCGGGATAGTTTCCGAGGAAGAGACTTTCATTCCAATATTTTTTCTTTCAAAAACATCTTGCCAAGACTGCCCTTGCGGTTACTTTCATCGCTTCGAACCGGAAACTAAATATGTTAGAACGAATCAAACAACTCCCCCGCATCGTTTGGCTATCAGCCATCGGCATTTTTTTATTACTTCTCGTCATTTTTATCCTATGGGAACCGACCTCCAAAAGCGGCGGCTTCGGAAATAGCCAAGACACCTTGGATGGATTCACAATCTCCCGAAACGATGCCGGCGAATGGACCCTTAATCCCGAAATCGTGGATACTTCGCGTAGTATTTATAAAGACGGAGAGTGGTTATCGTACGATGATATTTTAAAATTCACCGCTTCGGGCGAACTGGATCTGGTTTCGGAGCTATGGGCACTGCGCAGACGCTGTCCGGAAGGTTACACCGTCGACCAGTGCAACGAAGTAGTAAAAGCGTTTCTCTTAGACCACTATCCCGGTGCCGCAGGAGAAAAACTAATGGCGTTATTCAGAAAGTATCTCACCTACGAGCAAGTGCTGCGATCATTCGAGATGCCAAAAGATCTGAAGCAGGATGAGACGTACGAACTTATCAAAAAGAAACGACGGGAAGTATTTTCCGAGCAGGATGCCAAACTTATTTTCGGCCTAGAAGAATCCGAACGGCAATACCAGTTCGGACTTTCTCATTTTTTGAATGAAACGAAAAACGTTTCGGGAGATCAGAGGATCAAACGATACGAAAATTATAGAAAAGACGTCTACGGAAACTATTATGATACGGTAGTAAAGAGAGAACCGAAGTTTAACAAGTACGAAACGGAATTATTCCTAAGAGAGACCGACATGAATAAGATGGTAGCGGCCCAAAAAGATTCGCAGCTTCGGTCCATACGGGAAAAATATTTCGGAAAAGACGGCGCGGATCGGATCGAAAAAGTTTATAAGGATATTGAAATACAAAAGACGAAGGAATTGGAAACCGATAAGGAAGAGCAAACTTGGTTAAAAGCTAATCCGAGCGCAAAACCGGCCGAAAGAGAAAAAGCGATATCCGCAATTCGAACCCGCATCTTGGGATCTCAAGACGCCGAGGAATACGGACGTAGAAAAGCTCTTGAAGAAGATCAAAAACGATTAAATCTCAAATGACCTTCTTCCCGAAAAATCCCTTACGACTGTTTCTATCTGCGTTCGGGATTTCACTCGGATTACTTTTCGGAATGGAGCCTTTCGGTTTTTTTCTAGCCGGGGGCGTTTCCGCAATTAGCGCCTACTTATTTTTTATAGAGTTAAAGGAATGGCCGCAGAAATTTCAGATTCTTTGGCTATTGCTACTCTCTCAAATTTTAAATTTCACCATATTCTTCTGGATTCCATCTTCGATCTCAGCCATCTCGGGAGCGGGGGGATTTATTTCCTGGATTCTCTTTTTAATCTACGGTTTTTTTTCCCACGTAAAACTATTTTTGTCCTTTTATGGCTGGAAATTTTCCGTCGACCTCTATAAGAAATATCGCAATAACAAATCGGAACTTCTTCGCCTAGAATGGTTCCTATTTCCGATTTGGGGAATCATAGGAGATATCGTAACGCCGCAATTATTTCCTTGGTTCTGGGGAAATTTGGCCGAAGGGAATCTGTCTTTCTCCCAGACCGCCGCCGCTACAGGAGTATACGGAGTGGGCTTCTTCCTTCTCCTGGGCGGCGCAAGTATTGTTTCATTACAAAATTCAAATTTACGAAAACTAGGCATTCTCGGGATCGTGTTCTTCGGACTTATATGGACTCTCGGGGGATATCGATTATTAACCGCCCCCGATTATAGAGTACCGAATACCACACCCAACGTGGAAAACAATTTGCTTAAGCTTTCGGCGATCATGATTCAGCCGAATACTTCCCCTGCTAAACGTGAATTTGCGGAAAATCCCGAGTATATCGGGCAGGCGATGAGTAGAAATCTGGAAATGGCTTTATCCTCTTCTTTGGAGAATGTCCCGCCTCCGGATCTTATCTTTTTTCCTGAATCGGCGATTCCATTTCATGGAACTGACCTGAATCCGAATAATGTTTCGTCGGGTGTATATTCTCCTACATTTCACGGACTCGTATTATACTTAACTTATAAAACCGGAGCGGATTTATTATACAACGAATTAAATCAATCCGATGAAGGATTGAGAAATCAAGTCACTTTGATCTCTTCCGAAACGAGAGAAATGCAACGTTATGATAAACGTCGCCTATTAGCGTTCGGCGAATATTTACCGTTCGAATCCGCCTTTCCTATCCTAAGAAGTCTATTTAAAGAAACATCTAGGTATGTCCAAGGTGGAAGTCCTAAACCGCTTTTAGGAACGCGCTCGTTTTACCGTGTTCGGCAGCCATCCCCGCCCACGCCACAGGAAATTTCTGCGATCCAAACTCCGGGAAACTTTCCTCCTTCAGCGAATTCCTCTTCTCCCGAAGATAGTGTTCAATACCAGATCCTACCGCTGATTTGCTACGAAGCTATGTTCCCTTCACTTGTGATAGATTCGATTCGCGAAGCTCGCAAAAATGAATATACGATTTTGGCAAATCCTACGAACGATTCTTGGTTTTCGTCAAGAGTGGAAGCCTGGCAGCACGCTGGTACTTCCCGTTTTCGAGCGATAGAATTCGGTTTAAGCTTTGTCCGACCGACGGTTAGCGGGATCTCCTTCGTAGTCGATCCGTTTGGCAGAGCCTTGAGCACTCCTATAGAATCGGGAGAAATCGGAACTAGAGCTTTTCTCTTACCGGTAACTAAACTCGCTCAGGAAGGAAATACATTTTACTCACGATGGGGCAATCTTCCGTTTTACCTCTATTCGATCATCGGTGTGATTCTATTCCCTTTTTTGAATATTTTTCTTTTCGGAAAGAGCGCAAAAAAATAGACAAATGTTTCGATAGAAAAACTAAAATAAATTATGCGAAGAAGAGAATTTCTTTCTCGCTAAAAACGAGTCGTCGAACGACTTTACAAAAGAATAAACGCCCCTGATTCACCGCGAATTGAACAAAAAAAGAAGGGGGCTTTGAACAGAGAACCGAATTTCGGATCTATTTCGACACAAAGAGGGGTGGATTTGTTACAGCATACGTTTTGTCACCTCCCCGGTATCAACACCGTCGAGGAAGGAAACCTTTGGCAAAGGGGAATTTTAAATTGGGAGTCTCTTCGAGAGGAGTTACTTTTAAAAGCTAAATCTCCCGAAGACACATATTCCAGATTGGTATTAGATTCTATCGAGTTTTCGAAAAAAGAACTGGAGAGAAATAACTGGGACTACTTTTTCTTTGCTCTTCCTAATGATCAAAAATGGCGACTCTTTCCTCATGTTCGATCTCGGCTTCTTTACCTGGATATTGAAACGAGCGGACTTTCACGCGAGGACTTTATCACGGTAGTCGGAACATATGACGGAGTTACGTTTAAGGAATTTCTGCGCGGACGGGATATGGACGACTTCCCGGAAAAGATTCACTCCACGCATATTCTTGTCAGCTATAATGGCGTAGCTTTCGACGTCCCTTTTATCGAAAAAGAATTCGGACGAAAATTTAAAAATCGACATTTCGATTTAATGTATCTTTTACGCAGTCTAGGCTATCGAGGCGGTTTAAAGGGTTGTGAGAAAGCATTAGGAATCGTTAGAAATCTTCCCTTCGAAGTTAACGGTGCGGATGCCGTAAGACTCTGGTGGCAGTATGTTCAGTATGACGATTTGGAAGCTCTCGATTTATTGTTGCGATATAATCGAGAAGACGTCATGCATCTCGAACTCTTATTCATCAAAGCCTATAATTTAAAATTACAACAAACTCCTTTTTATGGAGAAGTAATTCAGGAAGATGCTCCCTCTTAATAAGTAAGAACATCTTCGGTAATTCTATGCCGAAGCATCCCCGATCCATCGATAAGTTTCATACGGTGGTTCCGTTTCGATGACTTCGACCCACCCTTTTTCGACGAATTTTCGCACCATCGAATGCAGGATTGCCATTGCGGTATTATAGTAACCGGAATGAGCGACCTTTTCGCCCATTGCTTCATGGGTCAGACTAGAAAGATCATATTCCTTTTCCTTTAATCTGCGAATGATACCTCTTTCCAGTATCTGTAAGGTCTTAAACAATAATTTGATCGCCTTTTTCGGATCTTCAGGCTCCGGCCCATGCGCTGGTAGCAATCGGCGGATCGACATTTTAGAAATTCTATCAAGAGATCTATAATAATCCTCGAGATTACCGTCGATCTCGGCATAAATAGAAGAAATATTCTGTAAAACCAGATCTCCCATAAAGAAAATATTTTCCTCCAATATATAGGGAGTCAGATGCCAGAGATTATGACCTGGAGTGTGTAAAAATCCGATATCCCTACCCCCTGCATGAATTACATCCCCTTCCACCAATTCCACATCGAATTTCAGAATAGGTTGTATTCGATCTCCGCGACTTAAGGTCATCCGTAAATTTTCATTACCCGCTTCCAAACGAACGATTTCCCGTTTACGATCCTCGGGAGATCGGTGTCCTTTATAAACGAGTCGTTTGGAAGCTCTATTGAATACTTCCACGTATTCCAAATAATTGCCGATACCGGTGGCCATTCCTTTCATCGCATACAGCTTAGCGTCGGTATAATAACGAATCGTAAGTATTGCACTAAGATGATCCAGATGATTATGGGTATAGAAGATATGCTTTATTTTGCTTAAATTCAAACCGACTTTTCGAAGCGCTTTTTGAAGCATTCCGAGATTTGCGAGATATCCCGAATCTATTAGTGCAGGTTCTCCGTCCGGAAGAATGTAAATATTATTGGGAGCGTAAAACGGTTGGGGAATTTCGGTTTTGAGGATACCGTCTCCGATTTCGACTACCTCTGGGATTGAATCATACTTATAGACTTTCAATTAGAATCCCCTCTTAGTTTTTCTCTAAGAAAATAGGTTACTCTTTTCACGACAAGCCTCTAAATTACCCGAGCGGATATAACGCGAAAGTTCGGCTATTAATGCCAAACGCGGTTCGGCTTCTTTTCCCAGAATTCGCTTAATATGTTTTGTTTCAAAAGAGGATAGCTTTCCATCAAAGGAACAAGCAAGGCACAACAATCTCAAACAAGCCTCCTTTTCCGATTCCTCCAAATTTTGAATCAGAATCCTAAACGTTTCTAAATCGTCAAAGGTTGTCGCATCAGACGCGATATCGAAAGCTTTGAAAAGTTTTACTAGCAGATACTCTAGATTCGGGTGAAATCTTTGAGTAAAAACGACCGAATTCCCGACAGCCGATAAAAATGCCAGCTTCGCATTCGTACTTAGGAAATCTTTTCTTTCCAAAATTTGCTCGGTTATCTCCCTCGCTAAAACTCTTGAAATCAATCGAATTCTCAATTCGGAAAGAATGGAATATATAACTACCCCGTCCCATATTGCGGTGATTGGAGCCGCGATAAAGTCCGTATAGACTCGCAGCGAATTTCTCGCGAGAATTTTGCGTAGAACTATTTTTGCTAGCAAATTAGAAAGAAGAACTTTGGCTTTGTACAAAAAGGTCGCTACGAGAAAACTTCTCTTATCCGTTAGTCGTAACGGATCGATTCCCAAAAGTTTTAAATCCGGATCGGGAATTTCCAAAGCCATTCTTGCCAAAAGATTTACGTTCCCCGTCAATAGTTCAGGGTCGTCTTCCAATTCCATTCCCGCTAAACTCGTCAATCGATACGCTCCCCATAACCCGAGCTTATACAGAATATAGAATTCTAATATCGTTCCGAATAGCAGCGCCAACCCGGCGTATGTCCATTTTTCTATAAAGACGGGAGAAAGGAATTCAGGAGATTCCGGAAAAAGCTTTTCGATGAGAATGATGCCGCATGTAGTCCAAAAACCCGCGTGCGTTGCCCAAAATGTAACCCAGCGAATGATTCGGTTACTTTCCGGAAAAAAATCCGTAGGGATTTGCCCGATGTTAGGTCCGTTCTTCCTTTCTTCTTGTCGGACATAATCTTGGAGAATATTGATTCCCCATCGTTCCAAAAGACCCGGCTTATATTCGGGGAAAAAGTCTTTTCTGGCTTCCATTCCGTGACGATCCAATCCCGAAAGAATGGAATCGTCAATCTGAATGGGAACCTTAGCCGGATTCTTTAGGTCAGATCATTTGATTCCAGGCGTTATAAAACCCAGGGATTTCATTCTTGACCCTGCCTTACCGATGATTGATACTAGAACTATGGGATCCCTTACGATGCTCGACCGACTCGCGAATCTGAAAAAAAAACAACTATATCTAGTCGGCAGCCTGCTACTTTTTACTCTCTCCTGCGAGCACCACAACTCGACTAAATCCGACTTAACGGTAACTTCTACGGACGGTTCGGTCAACTTTAGCATTCACGGGAGCTTGGATAAAACCAAAACTCCTAACTGCGGAACCGGATCTCCGTATACGGCAAGCAGCACGACAGGTGGGACCTCGACGACTACGACGACTACATCGACTTCGTCCGGTTCATCGAATACGCAATTTACCGTAATCAGCAGGCTTTATTATACGACCGGAGATTACGTTTATTTAAAGTTCCTGTATGATAGTACTCAAAACCAGGGACAAATAGATTCCCAACAAGGATTCTCTTATTCGGGAAGTTTAACCGCAAAACCTCTTGTCGCGAATTACGGAAAAATCGCCTGGGGCGGAAGCGGTGTGCCGATAGATACGTCCGTATCCGGTTCTCAAGCGCTTTCCTATTTAACGGTGACTCTCGATCTGGTCGGGAACGTCGTAGCCAGTGGGAGTGCCGGTTTGTCCCTCACACAATGTTATACCGTCGACTTTATCAATTGTACTTCGGCAACTTCGTCTAGTATGTGTTATACGCAGAATGGACAGCAATGTTTCAATTCGCAATCAGTATCGGGTGTAAGCGTTTCCATTAAAGGAGACGTAAATTGCACTAGCCAGTCGATTCCTGCAGGAACTTCTACAACCACCCAATAAAAAAAAGGGCTGCCCATCCCTGCGGCAGCCCGACTCTCTCTGCTAACTTTGAAATTATAGAATTACCGTTTTATGTGATTCTGTTCGTTTATTAAAATTCTCTCTTTGACAACTGAACCTTCTGAAATTCAAGACCTAAACTCTACATATTCTTATATGGATCAAATTTCTCGGTATATGGGACACATAATAGGCATTATACGCGAAAATTTCATTTCACGAATATTTAAGTATTAGACCCTTTTTCTCGTTATTCCGGGCTAAATTATTCTGAATCGGCTCGGTACTTTGATATAAATTCCGAGAGGCAAAAGCCCTATTATTTTCGGATGATGATTGCTTATGTTTTAAAACTTATTAAACTAAAGGTATGGAAAAGACACTAAACACAGATCAGAAGTTTAGGGAAAAAGTGAAAGTAGTACACGTCGAGCACAGACAATCTAGCGGAACTCATACTCCGCAAAAGTCTGCGATTCGGAGAAAAACGCAAGAAGAAGAGCAGATACCGAATTTCTGGCTCTTTTATTTGCTGATGACGATAGGTTCACTTTTACCCGTCATCGGCGTATTATTGGCGTTCATCGTGTTTTCTTTCGCGAAGACAAAATTCTTTAAGTTTTTGCCGTTGGTTATAAGCTTAACAGCAAACGCTTATTTTTTCTATCTTCGTCAGCATTCGGGATCAGTATTCCACTTATTGAAAAACGCGGTTAATTGATTTCGATTTAGATCAAGCTTCCCGATTCTTCTAAACGGAAGAAATCGGATTCTCTGCGATCCAAAACCAGAGTCCGGGTTCTTAAAGCTCTACACTTCGGTCAGCTTCCGGAACTGTTCCTTAACCAGGGCCCCTTCAGGAGTCTCAGGGTACCCCTTTAAAAATCTCAAGAGTTCCTCGACATCAGCCTGGAATTCCTCATTTAAGGTTTTACGAATATTATACCTATTGAGCAAAGAAAGGATTACCATTTCATCCTGGCTATTACGGTCATCCTTTGCAAAAAGGGAATGAGTCAATTTTTTATCGTTCTTATCCGCGTGTTCAAGAAGCTTTAGGACAGGATAAGTATATAAACCGTTTTTAAAATCCTTTAAGGGGATTTTTCCGGTCTGTTCTCCCGCCTGAAAGTAATCGATTGCATCATCCTGTTTTTGAAAAAGAGAACCTAGGCGGATACCGAACTCATGCAATTTTTTTAGACTTTTCTTGGGTGTCTCAGCAAGAATTCCCGCTGCCTGACAGACGGCCCCGAATAACGACGCGGTTTTACCGTAGACAACTCGATCATAAATACCTAAATCCAATTTCGGATTCCGTTCCCATTCCATCTGAATAAGTTCGCTGATGGAAAGATCTTTGATAACCTGAGTAAATAGATCCATCAATGATGGTGATCCTAGACTATTTAAATGATCGATCCCGCATGCCAATAAATAATCGCCTGCAAGAATGGCCGTTTTATTTCCGAATTTAGAACCTACACTAGGAACTCCTCTCCTAGTCTGCGCTTCGTCCACTACGTCGTCGTGCAAAAGGCTCGCTGCATGAATCAATTCCGCGATTGCTCCTACGTCCGTATATTTTTCCCCTTTATATCCTAATATCCTGCACATGCAATAATGCAGGACGGGTCGAATCCGCTTCCCTCCGGAACGAATCGTATAGTCCTTAATTTCGGCGAGCAAACGCAAATCCTCGTCGATGATTTCATATAGTTTTTTGTCGAACTTTCGGACGAGGAGGTCCTTCAATCCCTTGGCTTTCACGGAGTTTCCTTGTTTCGACACTATTTCTGAATGAATTTCCCGCTCAAGCAGGAAAGCTCAGAAATGCGGAAATGAAAGAAACTAATAATCAAGGTTTCCACTTACTATCCAGCGCTAGAAGATGTCGGGAAAGGATCTTTTCCATCTCACGATTTTCCTTCTTTCGGTAGATATGTATCAAATTCCGGAACATCCTCTTTAAGATCGTGAGGGAGCTTGCATGAGTAAAATATCGATCGTGAGCTTGAAAGCCGTTAGCTTTTAAGAAACGAATGCAAGTTGAACGATCCAGCATCACGCCTCCGTGATAGGGGTCGATATACGTCTCATAATCGTTGGACTCAAAATGTAAAAGAAAATGCAACGGCATATTTACTCCGTACAATGGCAGACGAAGTCTATGAGCCACTAGCAGATAAATTACGGATAAGGATATCGGGATTCCCCGTTTCTTGATAAAGACCCTGTGCAAAAAGGAATTGTCGGGATCTTCGTATTCGTCATGGTTTCCTACGAAACCTTCCTCTTGGGAAAGGACTCGAGTGAGGAAATGCACTTTAACGTCATCCGAGGCCAGATCCTCGTTTAGATCCACGAGCTCTTCCACTCTGAGCGCGATTCGATCCAAATATGTCCTGAATTCCGGATAGGATAATTCTGGTTCTATCACGGAGGAAAGCAGAAATACCCCTTCCTCCAAATCGTCGTAGTGGTTCGGATGTCCTTTTTCAGCCAATGCCACATAACGCAGCGTTATGCGTTCCGAATGAACCTCGGGTGCAACCCCTCTCGCAAATACGCGAAGTGTCGGATCTTTTAGCTCGTCGGCGACCTCGCACACTCGAACCTGCCAGGGAATCATCGAGGCAATCTCACCGATAATTTTAGATCTTTCCGCCGAGGTTGAAAACTCGAGTTGATAAAACTTATCCTCGATCTTATCGGGTGGGAAAGGAACTGTTCCGTAAGGTGAGTCGGAGGATTGCATAGCAATAACGTGAATCTTAGAAAAGCAACGTCAATTAGGAAGTTTTTCTAACGATCAAAAAAGGATGTGATGCATAAACTAACTATGTCGTTCGTTTATGTTCGCTTTCCGTTTAGGAAAAAGTATAGGATGAAGTCAAGGAAGTTGAAAGAGAAAATGAAAAAGCGGCGATTTTTTTCTAAGTTTAAAGGTTTGTAAGAAAGAACGATTTATTCAAAAAAAGACGAAGAAAAAATCTTTTAATTTGTTTTACGAAATAAAACGGTCAGTCAAGGGAAACTTTTCCTAACCGTTTTGGATTATTCGTTGGCCATTATCAAAGAATATTAAACGCTAAGGGCGTCCAGTTCTTCCAATGCCTTTTTTTCCTGCTCTGCATTTGGTGGAGTTCCATGCCAAGCCGGGTTATTCTCCATGAAAGAGACTCCTTTCCCAAGTACGGTGGTAAAGAGGATGATCGTCGGAGATCCTTTATGAGATTTCGCTTTTTCGAAAGCCGAAAGAATTGCGGCGATGTCGTGGCCGTCCGCTTCGATGACGTTCCAACCGAAAGCGGCAAATTTTTTGTCCAGAGGTTCCAAGTTCATGACGTCTTTCGTAAAGCCGTCGATCTGAATCCCGTTCTTATCCATGAATGCGATCAAATTATCGGTCTTATAATGTGCTGCTGATTGCGCGGCTTCCCAAGTCATTCCCTCTCCGCATTCTCCATCCGAGATACAGGCATAAACGGTGTAATTCTTTTTAGCCAAACGCGCTCCGAGTGCGATCCCTACCGAAACCGAAAGACCTTGACCCAAAGATCCGGACGAACTTTCGATTCCTTTGAGATAGCGAGTAGAAGGGTGGCCTTGCAATCTCGAGTTGATATTTCGAAACGTCAATAATTCGGACTCGGGAAAGAAACCCGATTGAGCCATTGCAGCATAACGGACGGCACAAACGTGACCGTTGGAAAGAATCAAACGATCTCTATCTTCCCATTCCGGATCGGTAGGTTTGTGATTCAAAACCTTCTTATAAAGAACGGCATAGATATCGGCAAGGCCAAGGGGACCTCCCGGGTGGCCTGACTTGGCCGCAGTGACCATCTTGATCACATTCTTGCGTATGTTATTGGCGAATTCTTTTAGTTCTTTGATATCGTTCATTCCGACCTGCTGCCTTTCTCAACCTTAACTTCCGGATCGGAAGAGGAATAATCCCGAGAAATATACGATTGTATATAATGGTAGAAAAACAAAGTGCAGTTTCCTATGGAATCTTTTTTTTCCGGTTATCCCGGACCATCCCATAAGAAGCATTAAAATCAAAGTTAGCGCCGCAACACCTCGATGAATATCGATGATCAATCGATCCACTACAGGAATAAATCCGGCGGCATCCATTCCACCGAATAGATATTTTAAGGATAGCAAGTAAGTCGCTGCAGCGAGATTAAAACTCATTCCTGCTATATTGAAAATTCGATGCAGACGATTGTTTCTAAAGCGAAACCAATATCCGAGATAAAATAGAATGATGGAGATCGTCATCCCCAGATTGACAAGGAAAAATGGCATTTTATTCCACTTAGCGATTCTATCCGAATGGAGAAAATCCTTTTTAATCGGTTGACCCGGGAATTCCGATTTGAATACTGGTCAACGAGTCCGAATGCTGCCTTAGCTCAATTGGTAGAGCAGCTGACTTGTAATCAGCAGGTTGGGGGTTCGATTCCTCTAGGCAGCTGATCTGGCGCAGGAAAAGGACATCTTTCTTTTCCGGACTCTTCCAACTACTTCGGGTAGGTACTCAAGCGGTCAACGAGGGCAGACTGTAAATCTGCTGGCCAAGCCTTCGAAGGTTCGAATCCTTCCCTGCCCAATAATTTCTTCATAAACAAAATCAGGATTCGAATAGAGTAATGCGTTTGCGACCCGTAGGGAGCAATACGAGACAGGATGTCGAGTAAGCATTACGACGAGCCTACGCGAACGAGGCAGGATGCCGAGTGACGGGGAGGCGAATCCTTCCCTGCACAATAATTTCTTCATAAACAAAATCAGGATTCGAATAGAGTAATGTGTTTGCGACCCATAGGGAGCAATACGAGACAGGATGTCGAGTAAGCATTACGACGAGCCTACGCAAACGATGTCTTTCTTCAATTATCTCCCAGATACGGAAGTACGGGTTCCATTGGAGAAAAATTTCCGAGAAATTTTGCGAATTCCAAGAGATTCCCTTTTTTGTATTCGAATCCCCTTAATGCGGCTACGGGATTTCTTACCCTGAGCAACATCTCTTTCCATTCTTGAGAATTCAAATAAACTAATATGTTTGAATCGGAAGCCAATTTTGAAGTAATCTCGGCGACTCCTTTTCTCAGGTGAATCGTAAACTCATCCCCAGTGTCCTTGAATTTAAAAGAAACCTTACCGTCGATCTTTGCGCTCGCGACCGGGTCCAAGTTCGTCGCAAGATTGTCGAAAAAGACCGAAAGAGGATATCGGCGAAGCAGAGGAGGATTGGGCTTAACCTGCAACTTTGCGACAAAGCCGTCTCGAATTTCTATCGCTTCCGTCAAATAATAATGCCTAGCATTCGCATTGATTTCTTTCTGCCCTAATTCTCTTAACGATCGAATCCGGATTTCCTTTGCTTTCTTATTCCCGGAATTTATTCGCAAAATGTATCCGGTTAATTGAAGTGCCGACTGGTAATTTTTTTGTTCTAGCTTGTTTTCGGCGAATACCAGTAATTTTTCTTCGCCTCCAGCCAAATCCGAAACAAGTTTCGCCTGCTCATTCCTAGATAACGGTTGTAAGTCGGCGGAATCGCCGCTGAACCAACCTAAGTTTCCGCTAAAGACTGCCCGAACGGACCAGGAAACTTTTCCGTATACTTCCTGGAGATAAGGCGATGAAGCCAAATGCTTCGGCAACTTAACATATTCCACTAAGTCGTCGGGGTTGAATCCGCGATTGATTCCGCGCAGGGATTGATCGTGAACGAATTGAATCGCGTCCCGGTAATCGGTTAAAATTCCGGAAATACCGGAAGACCCGTTAAGAGGACGTCCATGACTAGGAACTAGATATTCGGGTCGAAGGGCCCGGGCAATATCCAACGATTGATACCATTTTTTAAGACTTCGAAACCAAGTTCCTCGAATCGTATATAAATTCGGAAACGATTTGTAGAAATTATCCCCCACTAATAAGGCTTTACGATCCGGAATCCAAACGTAAATCTGATCGTCCGTTTCTCCGGGTGCATGAATCAATTCTAATGGTACTCCTGCAATGGTAACCGATAATTTCTCCTGAAACGTTTTTGTAGGAGGCAGATAATCGATCTTAGTCGAGCTATTATATCCCTGGTAAGGCCCTATTCCTACGTTAACTACCTCGTCTTTCGTTAAGTAATTTCCGTACATCCGTGCGCTTCTGGAACCGATGATGGGAGTCGTTTCGCTAGCCAGTCTTTCTATATTCGTCTTCAAACTTTCATGGGCAAAAACCTCCGGATTGCCGCTTATCGCAAATGCCGGAGAACCGAAAATATGATCCGGATGACTGTGAGTATAAACGATCGCCTTAACCGGCAAATCGGAAATCTTACGAAACTCCGCCATAACTTCCTCGCCCGATTTAAGATCTTCCAAAGTGTCGACGATAATCAACCCGTCCTTTCCAACGATTAATATCGAATTTGAAATTCCGAAACCGACGGCCGAGTAGATTCCTTCGGCGACCTTATAGATCTTCCGTTCAAATTCGGCATTGAATTCTTCCAGCTTCGGAGCTTGGCGCACGGACGATTTTGAATCCGATACGCTACACGAAATAAAAATTAGAATTTGTACAATAGAAATATATATTATGAAATTTTGTTTATTCATCGTGTTTTCCTGCTGGTAAAGTTTACGAAATTAAAATACCAAGGTGCAATAAAAATTATACTTTAGCCTAATGTCGGCATTGATTGCGTTGGCGAGTCATTTGCCAATATCGAAACGGCTTCCCGCCGCAAACTATTCCTTCGCCAATGAGATCCCATACCGATACGCATAGGTTAGTCGGGTCGGACTTCCCATTCTATCTTTCAACAGTTTCCGAGAACGAAAAATAGATCGAATTGTATCAGGAATATTTTAAGCACAACCCGTACGCGATTATTGCTTTTCCCAAAGAATCGAGCTAGGCTTCACCGATATAATATAATATTCATTCCCTTTTCGAATTTCAGCGTAAGTTCTTTTTAAAATTTTTCGATACACGATGTAATCTAAGTTCCAAGGCCCTAATATGGAAAGCGGACCGGCTACCGGAGTGGAACTTGTGACATCGAGCGGATTCGACCCATCGGAGATCGGAAAATTCTTCCAAATCCACTTTGCGTTGACAGGTAGATATCCGAGGTCGGCAAAAGCGTAACTTGCATCTTCTTCCTCTTCGTTAACCGAGGCCAAGATCGTATCCAAATTTCCCGGAAGTACTTCCTTGCAAAATTGAGGTTGAATGCTGACCGGTCCGAAGAACGGTCGTCGAATCACTTTACAAATATATTTTGTTCGATCGGATAAAAGTAAATTCGCTTCGCGATCTCTAATGTCCCAGAACGGAAGATGATTCTTTTCTTCGTCAGGAAGAAGCTTCGACAGGATTTCATTAAACTCGGTCTCTTCTTCGCCGTCATCGTCCCTGTCCGATATTCCCGTATTCATTAGAGAAAGGAAATACTCCGCGCCTTCCCTTCCGCCACCGTGAATTGCATATGCAAAGACAGGATCCGGATTTTCCTTTATTAGTATTTTCAACGCTGGTAGGTATGAACTAATCCAGTCCGTGCTGGACATCTGACATATTTTGCGGAAGAGCAACTCTGCTTCTTCTCCTCCGGTGTACGTATCCGAGGGAAAGGAACAGGCCTCCTTTTTACGATCCATAAGTAATAAGTTCTTAGCGGATTCGAGTTTGCCTCGTCTTACATTGCCGTAGGAGGAGCTCATTAAAAAATAGCGGGCACTCGCTTCTAGACGCCCCCTATTTCGTAGAAACTTCGCATATAGATATAGTATATCCGACTTGGAATCCACGCTGAGGCTCTTGGATCGACCGGATAAAAAAATTCTACGATAAGGTGTTCCTTTTCCCGATTGTAATGCGGAACCCACCCAAAGCGGCAAAGCGGCGTCTTTAGTTAACAGACCTCTCTCGACCAAGTAGGCAAATACATGATCCCAGCCTTCGTAGTCTCTCGTCTTCATTTTAAGCGAGTAACAAAGCCGAACTAGCGGGAGATTCTCCTTTTTCGAAAGGGAACGATAGGGTTCCGGTATCGACTGCGGCGGATTTACTGCGGCATCAGAAACAGTCGTTTGTTCGACAGGAGCAAACTGCCGAGTCGATTTAGCGCAGGAATGGGTGATCCCGATTAAAGCGTAAGGACTTACGCCCAAGCCTTGAGCAAGTCCCTGAACAAAACCTGACCATTCCCCTTTTTTATTTTTAATCGTACCGGCCCTAATCTGGTATTGCAAAGCGGGGATATACTTATTAAATTTTTCGTAAAGAAAGTAAAGCCGTGTCGAAGCGGTCTTCCGCACATCGGAATTGGAGGCGGTTTTAGCGACTTCCTCGTAAAGAGGAATCGCAAAGACTGGAGATTCTTTTTCCAACGAATAGGCATCTTCGTACGTAATGGAAAAAACCGGCAGAACATAAACAAAAAAAAGGACAGATGCACATAAGATATATTCGGAAAACCTAAAATACATTCTTTAGGATCTCCCTTTTAGCGTCGGCTTTATGAGTCAGGGGACAAATTTCCGTCGGGACGTGGGACGGGTGAAACAGTTCGCTTGTTTTTTTATTGCAATCGGGGCCGGGCAATTTTCCCGACTCCGGGCAAATCATAACCGATACGGCTCTTTGAGAGAAAGAGTATTTTCGTCTTTCGTCACGATCTCCCGATTCGGCAACATCGAATAATTTTGCGACCGTCCCCCATAACGGCGCGGCGACCGTTCCGCCTAACGCCGACGAACCCATTCCGTAGATAGGAGAATCGTAGCCGATCCAAACCGCCATCGAAATTCCGGGTCGAACTCCTATAAACCATGCGTCTCGATACTCGTTAGTAGTTCCGGTTTTTCCCGCGACCTCTCCCCTATAACCCGTATTCCTAACGCCGGCATGGTTCGCACTGCCATGCAACAAATCGATCATGATCTCCGCGGTCGGAGGCGATATCGCGCGTCTCTCGTTCGGCCAATGCAGATTGAATTCATCCTGCTCTTTTCGTTGATAAACGACATTACCCGAACGATCGGTAACTTTCTCAATTAAATGCGGGCGAATGATGTTTCCGTCGTTTGCGAATGACGAATAGGCGGATGCCATTTCTAACGGGGATAATTCCAGAGACCCGAGTGCGAGAGAAAGATCCCTTCGAAAGCGATTCTTTAAAATTTTCTCTTCGGGAAAAAAGAATCTTCCGAATGTTTCGGAAATTTCTGATAATCCTAATTTTTCGGCAATTTGAACGGCTGCTGTGTTTTTGGATTTCGCTAACGCGATTCTTACCGAAATATCTCCGTCGTATTGACTTCCTATATTTTCGGGCATCCAATTAGAAGTGGAATTTCTATAGATCAACGGAGCATCCAGAATATGAGTCGCAGGAGTTACGATCCCTTCGTCGATTGCTTCGGCATAAAGGATCGGTTTGATTGTGGAACCTGTCTGACGATACATTCCCGCCGCTCTAGGAAATTGGTTATCGGATTTAAATTCGGTTCCTCCGTGCAGCAAAAGAACATCCCCGGTCTGAGGATCTACTGCTACGACCGCTGCCTGCAAACCGCTATCTTCTCCCGCCCTGAATTTATCGGTATCGATAAAAAGCTCCAGCGCCGGTGATAGGTCGGCGACAAGATTTCGAAACGGATTGGCGTCGGAATTCTTACCGATTTCCGTCAACCTTTGCTTTCTAACTTGCCCCGATCGTATTATGGAATCGACATGCGATTTAACCACCCTCTGCAGTTCCGCCTGAACCGGTTGAGAAATCGTTGTATGCACCGAAAACCCGCCGGTTTCGTAGATATTAGTATCCGGGTATAGAGTTTGCAAAAATTTTCGGACATGTTCGGTGACGTATGGTGAATCGTCCTTTCGATTTCCATAAACCGTCTCACCGGGGGATCTAGTATTAAACGAAGTATATAAATCTCGCATCGAAGGGCGTAGATCTTCCCTTAAGGCGCCGTCATTTTCCAAAGATTTAAGAATCGCCTCCACTCTTCCCATAGAAAGATCAGGATTCTTTAATGGAGAATAACGATTAGGTGCGGATGCCAAGGATGCCAAAACAATCATCTCGGCTAAGTTCAAATCCTTAGGTTTTTTCCCGAAATAAAACTCGGATGCGCTATCGAAACCGAACGCCCCGTGTCCGAGGTATACGTTGTTCATATAATGCAAAAGAATCTTTTGTTTATCCAAATGAGATTCTAAAGCGTAAGCGAGTTGCGCTTCCTTTAATTTTCTTTCCAGACTTTTTTCTCGATCGTTTAATAGAATTCGAGAAAGTTGCTGGGTTATCGTGGAAGCTCCCTGTTTAAACCGTAAATTCGAAACGTTCACGAAGAAAGCCCGCAATAGCGACGAATAGTGAATGCCTCCGTGCGAATAAAAGTTTCGGTCCTCTACCAGCAAAACCATTCGTTTCAAATTTTCAGGGTAAGCGTTCCATTCTAAATTACTGGTTTTCTTTCCGAAAATCTCCGAAACCTTCTTGCCGTCTCGATCGTAAATTACGGTGGGTTGGTGAATGTAAAAGACATTCAGCAATCCTTCTACTTCCGATTCGCGCTGAATAACTCCGATCCAGAAAAAAATCAGGAAAACTAATACGAAGGGAAGCGGAAGTAAATATAACCAAAAATTTAAACGAATCTTTGGAATTCGGAAGCGTCTTCCCCTATCAAGAAGTCGTTCGGCTAACGTCTTGATCGGAGGACGAAACGGGTTAGTATCCTCACCGGGTTCTCGTGCTCGAATCTTTTGGAACCAAGGACGCGATTCGGAAGGCGCTTCGAATTTTTCCCGCAAGGATGCGATTTTACCGTTGAGAGATTCCGCGAACCGAGAGCTTAAACTAGCCTTCGGTGATTCCGGCTTGGAATCCGCTCTATTCGAAAAATTATGGGCTGCCTCGTGCGTTTGAAGTTTCGGTTGTGGATTAGGGGTGAAGACGTGAATCGGTTCGGGGTCTTGAACATTAACTTTATGCGCTAAGCGAACTAAAGCCTTGTGCCCGCAGCGATAACAGGTTAACCGAAAAACCGTCTCGGTTGGAACACTTTCCGGTATTCGGGATAAAGTTCCACAAGCCGGGCATTCGAACTTAGATTCGAAAAGAGTTCGTACTCCTATCTCCTGCATCAGTGGTACTGTCGGAGAAAAAGCGTGCTCCTACAAGCACGAAATTATGGCGGACGTCTTACGGAAGTGACTTTCTCGTCGTTATAACCAAAAAGTCCGCAAGCTCGAATTCCTCCCTACCCAATTTTCGCCCTTCCTCTAAAGGAAAAACGCTAAATACTAGGACTTTTAAACCCATTTGTCTTAGACGATAGGTAACTCCCATACCTTGATCGCTATGAAAACGACCGTTAATATGCACGATCTTTCTGCCGGTAGTATAAAACTCCTCCGCGATAGCATCAGCCATGCTAGCATCCCAAAGATATTGAGCATCTATGAAGTTTTGTATGTTCGATGTCGAGCCTTCCGAGTGATGTCCCCCCATCGCTTGCGTCAACTTAGCTTCATATTCGACTTGTCGATGTAAACGAAGCAGATATCGAGGCGGCAGAAAAGGGGAGCGGATTTTCATTAAAGACTGGATCCCTTTTTGAGAGACTAGATTCACGTATCGTCTAGGTGCATTTGAAGCTAAAACCGGAATATTACGAATTTTTGCGGCTTCAACAATCGGGTGATAATCTTTCGCATAATTAGGCCAAAATTTTGTATGATTCAAGTATCCTTTTTCGGTTAGACCCTCCTTTAGATATTCGTCTACGATAATCTGCTGATCTCTTTCCAACATTTCGAGCGATAACGTGAGGGCGAAACTCTCGGATAATTTTTTAAACGTACTAAGCTGCCATTCATGACCTGCCGCATCATCATGCTCTTCCCCAATTATAATCACATCGGCCTCACGAACTTTACTTTCGACGTTAGTCCGGGAGACGAGGGTTTGAGATTTAGAATCGAATATCTTCTCCGATACCAAGCCGTCGGATTGGGAAGCTAGTCCGAGCGGCATCATGAAAATTAGGAGAACTTTTCGAAATAACATAATCAGAGAATGAACATGGATAAAAAAAAGAAAAGAATTTCTTTAAAGGATTTCAAAATGGAGTCTTGACTTTTCATACGTTAAACGAATGAATTTCCGCCTTGAACGAGGAGTTCCGTGTGATCCTAGAACAAACCCAACTCTCAATCGATGACGGCGGCATAATGCATGCATTTATCGCCAGACCGGATCACGGGCCTTCCCCCGCTCTTATTGTTTTGCAGGAAGTCTTCGGAGTAAACCATCATATAAAAGACGTCGCCCAAAGATTCGCTAAGGAAGGATTTTATACGATCGCGCCGGAATTATTTCATCGAACGGCCCCTCCCGGGTACGAGGGTAGCTATGAAGATTTTAGGGCCGCTCGCCCTCATTTTAGTGCGATCACGATCGAGACTCTTGAATCCGATCTAAAGGCGACGTATTCCTGGTTACTTTCCCGTTCGGAGGTAAAATCGGATTTGATAGGAAGCGTCGGTTATTGCCTGGGAGGAAAGGTTTCCTTTCTTGCAAATTCGTTTTTACCCCTGCAAGCGGCGGCATCCTATTACGGCGGAGGAATTGCCCCCAGTCTATTATCCTATTGCGAAAGACAGAACGGGCCTATCCTGCTCGTGTGGGCCGGTTTGGACAAAAATATCCTACCCGAACACTATAGATCCGTATCTGATTCTTTACGAAAACATAATAAACATTATGTAGAGGCGATATTTTCCGACGCTAACCACGGTTTTTTCTGCGATGCAAGATCGGCCTATAATAAAGAAGCCGCACAGCAGGCCTGGAGTTTGACCGTTTCTTTTTTAAAAACGTATCTTATGATTTCTTAATCGATATTCGAGGCGATGGTTTCCAATCTATCTAGGATTCAGCGAATTGCTCCACTGCTGGGAATAGTAACTCTCCGCCTGCAAAGGTGCAGGGCTGCGGGTAAAATCCATCCGTCTTACGGCAGATCCGTCGGGGTAGGTTCCCATGGAGAAGTTTCCGTTTCCCGAACCCAAGGCGGTATTGGCTCCGGCAGCCGTTCCGTTAAATGCATAGTCTGTCAATGCATCCAACTGCCTCCAGACTCCGTAAAAATCGTAACCGTTCAGGGCGCCGATTCCTAGAATCGTATCTTTGATCGGAACGTAATGATCCGACTTCAATGTGTAGCCGCCGTACGAATCCGTATGGATAACCTGATAGGATCTTTCGGTGGATGCGATGGACGTCACGCTATTAAAGATATCGATTCCCATCCGATGATCGTTCGTCTGATCCTCTTCGTAAACCTGGACGATTAGTTTAGTTGCGTTGGTAAAATCGGTCAGATTCGCGTTCGTCGTACTGAATGAATACCAGGGGGCGGCGAGATACATGAAAGAACCGAGAGAACCCCAAGACTGTTCGAACAAACCTTTATGAGCCATATAGGGAGTGGCGCCTCCGCCATAGGAATGACCCATGAACCCGACTTTCCTAGTGTCGATCTTACTCGGAAACGTATCGACCGCAAATTTAAGTCCGGCCCACATTATATCATAATTCTGTGTTGGAGGTCTTGTATCGGAAAAGTAAATGGGAAATACGACGACGTAACCTTTCGAAACGTAAAAATCGATCAGCGGGTAATACGGTTCTGCGGAAGGAGAGCTAAAACCGTGAAACAAAAATAGTACAGGGGCCGGACTAGATTGATCGGCAGGGTAATAAACGCATACGCGGCGATCAGCGATGGGATTTTGAAGGGGAGCGACCGCGACTTGATGAGTTCCGCGCATTCCGTACCCGCTGGTAATTTGCGTAACCGGCCCTTGAGGAGAAATTCCCGTAATCGCGCAGTTGTTCAAAAGATACGGGTACGACAGGACTAAAAGAACGTCCTGGATCATTTCCGTCTCGCTCATCTTCTTTTCGTGTTGAACGCAAGCCGCTAAGAGAGGTAACAAAATAATAACGACGAAGAAACGAAAATTCATATGGCTTACCTTTGGAAAAGGTCCGACAAAATCTACTTCAAAATTTTCTCGATCGCCTCGGTGATTGCCTTACTGTCAGGTTCTACGGCGGAAGGATAACGAGAAATGATCTTACCCTCGGGCGAGATTAAAAATTTTTCAAAGTTCCATTGAATTTCTCCGGAAGGTTGAGCGGAAGAAGTTAGATACGAATATAACGGATGCTTATCTTCCCCCTTCACGGAAATCTTAGACATCATATCGAAGGTGGCTCCTTTCTGAAGCCTACAAAACTGTTCGATATCCTTATCGCTACCCGGTTCCTGAGATCCGAAATTATTTGCGGGAAAACCGACTACGACAAAACCCCTGTCTTTATATTTTTTATAAACTTTTTCTAAATTGTCATACTGGTAAGTATAGCCGCATTTAGATGCGACATTCACGATCAATACCGTTTTTCCCTTATATTTAGAAAGCGATATATCATTTCCGCGAATGTCCTTAACCGTAAAATCGTAAAGACTCTTTGGAGCTCCCATTATTGAAAGAAACGGTAGGCCAATAAGAAACGCGAAAGGAAGTTTCCAATACATAGTCCTTAGACAAAACCTGTCTGTCCGAAAGTCTCTCAAAAAGTTTTATTAGGGAAAGAATTTTAAGAACGCCCCGGACTTGTTCGTCCGGAGCGTTCCTTTGAAAGGCGAATTGAATTCTTATCGGTATCGCTCGATAATCATCGTGGCGGCGATTCCGCCGTGAGCACAAGCAGTGATTAATATTCGATTCGCGAACTGATCCTCGGCTATGTCCATAATGGCATTGGCAACTAGACGGACCCCGGTTGCCCCGAAGGGATGTCCGATTGCAATCGATCCGCCGTTAGGATTGATTTTCTTGGCATCGAAACTTTTTTCCCAAGCCCAACCGGTATCGATTCTGATCTGCTCCATTGCGCCAATGGCGGTCGCCGCATAAGCTTCATGAATTTCTACGTAATCCATATCTTCGATCGCTAAACCGAATTCCTCGAGCAAACTCTCCGTTGCATAGGCTTGCCCGACACCCATAAGGTTTGGATGAACTCCCTTCATTTTCCAGCCGCTAAGAACTGCTTCAATCTTTAAGCCTAGCTCCTTCGCCTTTTCCACTGTCGTTAAAATAAGTCCGGCAGCTCCGTCAGAACGAGGACTTGCGTTAAAGATCGATACGGTCGGCCCGTGCGTAACCTTCAAATCTTTTCCATACTTCTTTTTAAAATCCTCGAACTTCATTTGAGGATTGTCGAATAGCAACATTGCTCGACCCATTCGACTCGGATTTTCCACCAAACCTCTTCGCAATTCGACCGCTTCGTCCACTCTTAGTTCGTTGCCTTCTTCATCCTTAACCGGAATAATATACGGAGAATACTTTCCTGCCTCGGATGCTTCCAAAGCTCGTTTGAAAGATTCGAACGCTACTTTATCCGAAATTTCTCTAGAAAGATTATAGCTTTGCGCGAGGATCTCCGCAGTGACCTGCATTCCGTAGGAATTTTCACCGTCATCCAGTCCGTCTTCCAAGGTATCGCGGATTTCGACTCCTTCCGGTAAATGATCCGGAAGGAGTTTCTTAAGTTTGTCAAGGGAACCCGCTTTTTTATTCATTCTTGCGTTTTTAACGATAAAGGGCATCCCAGTTTGGGATTCTTCTCCGATCACAAGAAAGAGTTCCCCTTCACCGAGAATAATTCTTCTAGCGGCCTCGGAAACTGCCTCTAATCCCGACACGCAATTGTTTGAAAGAGTAATGGAAGGAACTTCGTCTCTCAAACCCACTAAGTTCGCAATGACGCGAGCCGAGTTTGGCGCGCTCGGAAAACCCTCACCCGCTATGATTCCGTCAAACAATTCTTTCTTTAAACCGCTCTTTTGAATGATGTCTTCAGCAACGATGCGACCTAAATGATGAGCCGGATAAGATCCAAGAGCTTTTGCAATTTGAGCAAAAGGAGTTCTACGCGGCGTGCATATCGCCAATTTCCTTTCGAGTTTCATACTCTATCTCCTGACGGTCGCCTTATCTTATTTTTGATATTCGGCCTGTCTTTAAAAATTAGACCGCTCTTATTATAGAATATTCACGAAAAACAGAACGATCGTTCTTATTTTTTATACCGAAAATACAGAAATAAGGGCAAATAGAGCATTCTTTTTGAAAGTCTATCCAATAGCTCATTATTTCAAGGCTAATAGTATGAGTTATAACGGTGAATGAACTCGGTCGTTTCAAATAAATTTCGAGATCAAACCTATATGATTCGATACGAAAATCCCTGCTTTAGGCGGTAAAAAGAATAAGTCGTCGGCCTAGCTCGAGGATAAAAAAACCCCGAGGGAAAATAACTCCCCCGGGGCCGATATAAACAAAAGTTTAAAGACTTCTTAACCTTCGTATCTTTCGATCAGCATAGAACCTGCGATTCCGCCGTGAGCGCAGGCCGTTATGACGACGCGCTTGGCTTTTGCATCTTCTTTCAGATCCATGATTGCATTCGCTACGAGACGAATTCCGGTCGCTCCGAACGGGTGTCCGATCGCAATCGATCCTCCATTAGGATTGATTTTCTTATCGTCGAAACTTTTTTCCCAATCCCAACCGGTATCGAGCTTGAGTTGTTCCAAAGCAGCGACTGCAGTTGCAGCAAACGCTTCGTGAATTTCTACGTAATCTATATCTTGGATTTTTAAACCTACGTCCTGGAGCAAACCTTCGGTCGAGTATGCTTGTCCGATTCCCATTAAGTTCGGGTTGACCCCCTTCATTCTCCAGCCGGAAAGAACCGCTTCGATCTTAAGGCCGAGCTCCTTAGCTTTTTCAACAGTCGTCAAAATCACTCCGGCGGCGCCGTCGGAACGAGGGCTTGCGTTGAAAATGGAAACGGTCGGTCCATGAGACGCAGTCAAATCCTTGGCGTATTTCGTCTTAAACTCGTCGAACTTCATCTGAGGGTTATCAAAGAGAAGCATAGCACGACCCATACGACTAGGATTTTCCACAAGACCTTCGCGAAGACCGACTGCCTCGTCGATGGCAAGTTCAGTTCCGTCTTCGTCTTTAACCGGAATTATATAAGGAGCGTATCTTCCAGCTTTAGAAGCTTCTAATGCACGCTTAAATGATTCGAATGCGAGTTTATCCGTGAGTTCTCTAGATAGATTGTAATTTTGCGCGAGAATCTCGGCGGTGACCTGCATGCCGTAAGAAGTTTCACCGTCGCCCAATCCGTCTTCAAGAGTGTCTCTTAACTCCACTCCTTCCGGAAGATTGTCGGGCAATAGTTTCTTCAGTTTGTCCAATGACCCGGCTTTTTTATTCAAACGAGCATTCTTTACGACGAACGGCATGGAAGTTTGAGATTCTTCCCCGATCACCAAATAAACCTGGCCTTCACCCAAAATAATACGACGAGCGGCTTCGGAAAGGGCTTCGATTCCGGAAACACAGTTGTTCGAAACGGTGATCGAAGGGACTTCGTCGCGTAAACCGATTAGATTCGCGATGACACGAGCAGAGTTCGGTGCGTTAGAGAATCCTTCTCCAACTACGATTCCGTCAAACTGCTCTTTTTTTAGTCCGCTTTTTGCGATGATATCTTCGGCCACGAGGCGACCTAGATGATGTCCGGGATAAGGTCCCAGGGCTTTCGCAATTTGAGCGAAGGGAGTTCTACGTGGCGTGCATATCGCCAATTTTTTCTCGAGTTTCATAGTCTTTCTCCAGACATTAGTCTTACTTCTATTACTGATTTAATTAAATACTTCATTTATCAACGTCCGTTACTCTACCTTCCGCGAATTCGGTTACCCGAGCGAATCCGGTTACCAATTGTTCGGGAGGTTTCTTGGGTCTGGATTTACTTACGGAAACTACAAGCAAATCATCTAAAGACTCTGCTAAGATTTCTCCGGTTACGGAATCGGTAATTTCTTGGCGCATTCTACTCCAAATTTTTTCAAAGTTTCGGATCCAAGTGCGAACTCTAGCTTTTCTTCCGGGAACCAAAGGTCGGTGGTAGCGGATCTTTCCACCCATATAGAATAATGTAGTATCCAGCGCCACCAGGTCTTCTAGCGAAAGACCGGAATCCGCAGTAAAATGCCATCTCCCCTCTTCCAAAAGACGCCAATATTGAGACGGGTTGTACTCGCCGAAAGGATTTCGTTCGCAATAAAACAAATCCCGATCGGTAGCGGCGCGTTCGCAACGGCCCGAAAAAGGAAGAATGGATTCAAAGGAAGCGATTAAGGCCTCGGCGCTTTCCGCGGCCGCTAAAATTTGCAACGGTTGCCGGTCCTTTTCAATTCGAATCAAGGTTCGAATTTCTGCGGCGACCTTTTCATTGGGTCCGAGTACTTCCTGAGTAAACAGTACTACACCGGTTTCTCCCGGCCGAACCTCCGTCCGAATTCCCAATTCCATATTTTCCATTTGCTGGGCAAGAAATCGTATATCCGAAGCGATCGTATTAATTCGAACCGAGTCTTCGAGCATGCGTTTCCAATCGTATCCTGCTTCTTCCAGAATCCGATATCGATCCCCGAGACAAGCGTCTTCGTAGGTCCGACTAGTCGTATGCCTTTGAGTATCCAGGTCCGAAAACCTGGTCTTGACCGTATGTAATTCGGGTGCAGACATTGGAGAACTTCCTGGCACTAGGTTAGACATGGTCGAAATCGGGGCAACAAAAAATACAGAACGTTCGTTCTGGTTTTTTATCCACTAATCTCAAATTCTATTGACGAGAAGGGGATTTTCGAGAGATAATGAAAATACCCAAGAATTAGCCAAATGACAGCGCAGAGAAAGAAGCGAGACTCCGGGGCGAGCGTCCGGGAACGGATCCTAGACACTGCCACGGAACTTTTCTATAAACAGGGATTCTCCAATACCGGGATGAGACAAATTATCCAGGAATCGGGGTCCGTGGCGGCTAGTCTGTACGACCATTTCCCTTCTAAAAAGGAACTCGGTATCGCGTACCTTGCCCGACAAGAAGAAAAGACTTTGGCGGACCTAGGTTCCTTAATGGACCGATATCCTGAAGTGCAGGAGTTCCTTAGGGCTTGGGTGATTCTCAAAGAGAGACAGATTCGGCACGCGGAATTTCATGGAGATCCGTTTGCAGGTTTTGCGAATCAGGTCATGGATTCCGATCCGGAGTATACGGAGTTCTTAAAGGGAATCGCAGATAAATGGATCCGAATGATCCGGGAGTATTTGAGTCGAGCCGTAGCTTCCGGTCAACTTGCCAGAAACATGGATATCCATTATATCGCAAGACGGGTGTTGATGGCTTATCACGGTTCCATAACTCTTTGGAGAATGACAAAAGATCTGCGATATATTCGTGAAATGGAAGATTCGCTACGTGAAATCTTCGAAGAATATACGATTCGATAAAAATTCGATTTTTATCGAATGTTAATCCTATTCCTTATCTCTTCTTTTTCGGCTTAGCCGATTTTTTTCCCGCCGTTTTCTTTTTGGCAGCGCCCGCCGTTTTCGGCGAAGATTTCTTCTTAGAGGTTTGAGAAGTCTTTTTCGATTTAGCTTTTTTAGGAGTCGCAAGGACTACGCTCTCCGAATCCTGCTTAACGGACTTATGTTTAATCGGAAGCGGATCTTTCTTCTCTTCCGCCGTAATCAAAGAACTTAGACATTCGATTCCCAACGGTCCAAGATATAAATTCAAGTGGCCGTACTCCGGAATCTCCACGTCGTCAAAATGACCTAGCCGAGCGCTTTGCCAAGGACGAACGATAGAATCACCTCGAGTAAAAATCGCTTGGACATTATGAAATGTGGAATAGGTCTCTACGACTTCGCGCACCAGTTTTGATCCGGGGACCATTTGCCAGGTGCAAGGAAAGATCGGCGCAGTATACGCCATATACGTTCCGTGCAAAGGAGAACCCACGGTAAAAATTTTACGAACCCTGTCCCTTCCTTTATAACTCAATCCGGCTGCGATCAGGCCGCCCATCGAATGCCCAACGATGTAGCAATCCTTGATTCCCTTTTCTAAGATGAAATTTTCCAATAGCTTGCTTTTCTTCCGAATATCTCCGGTTTGAAAACCGAGCGGGACCGCATAAACAGGATGCCCCAGAGATACCAAACAATCTCGCATCGCCTTCCAGGTAATGTTCCTTCCTAAAAATCCGGTAACTAACACGACGGGACGTTTGTCCCCTTCCTTATGATCCGGTAAGGTCACAAAGATTCCGATGATATTGCTAACCAAATAATAAAAATTGTAATAGAATTCGGCGAGATGCTGGATAATGACAGGGCGAACGGAACGATTCTCGGGAAAATAAGTTAAATGGTCTTTCTTCATGCGGCTGAATCCGAACTTTGCGGATGCTCCGATGTGAAGGTTCTTTGAGTTCCTTTCCCGCGCAAACAGAATTTTGTCGCAAATCCTAGTGTTCGGACTCGGATAAAGGCAGAACGTAATTAAAGTAAATTCCTTTCTAAATTATCCTAGAAGGAACGCTGAGAAACGTAATCCTAGGATAATGCAAAACTCCGATCTAATCTTTTTTAAACTTTAGAGATGCGGAATTGATACAATAACGTAAACCTGTAGGAGCCGGCCCGTCCGGAAAAACATGGCCTAAATGTCCGCCGCAACGCGCACAATGGACTTCGACTCGAGTCATTCCATGGCTACTATCGGTTTCCGATGCTACCCCTTTTTCCGTCGCGGGTTTGTAAAAAGAAGGCCATCCGCTACCGGATTCGTATTTTGTATCCGAGTTGAAAAGTTCCGCTCCGCAGGCCGCACAAAGATACTTTCCTTTTTCTTTATTATAATAATATTCTCCGGTAAACGCCCTTTCGGTTCCCTTTTCCCGTAATATCCGGTACTGGTCGGGAGTGAGGGCCTTTTTCCATTCTTCTTCGGATTTCTGCACTTCGTAGCTCATCTTATTTCCCTTCGTCTTTTCCTTCGGTACTCCATAACTTGGAGAGCAGGTTCCACTCAGCATTCCCGTCAATAGGGGAATTATGCAGAGAAGAAATACAGGTTTACTCATGGCTTTTTCTCCCGCTATATATTTCGACGGGATTTAAAAAGGTTACGTTCGAATTAGATGAAAATCCCGTAAAAGTTCGACTATCAAAGGATTTTAGATTCTTTATTTTGAATCAAAGCTATAACATCTAAGCAACATAGAGAACACCCGTTCGGAAAACTTAGATACATTCGGAAAAGCAGGTACAGCTTGACAACACCTTCCCAAGAGAGTAAACCTTACCTTCAAAGCTCTGCGGAGGAAACGCGATGATTCAAGGAAACTATTTCCAAGATAATGAAGATCTATTATTGCATTTTGATACTCTTATTGATTGGGAAGAGGCGGTAAACGCCTATGAAGGGAATTTCGGCGATGCGGCCAAGTTCAAGGAAACCGGCGACGAACGTTATGCTTATGCGCCGTCTAGCGTAGAGGAAGCCAAGGAATACTATCGTTCCATCCTCGAATCGTTAGGTGAAATGATGGGAGATTTCGTAGCTCCTCGTAGCAAGGAAATGGACCAGATCGGATTAAAGTACGAAAATGGAAAAGTAACGTTCCCGAAGGCACAAGAAGAATGTTACAAAACGCTAAAGGACTCCGGGTTGATGCCGATTTCAATCAGTCGCAAGTATGGCGGACTGGGCTTACCGGTAACTGTTCAATCTATAATGTGCGAAATCGCTGCGAGAGCAGATGCTGCATTTTGCTTAGCTTACGGAAACATAAACATCGTTGAAATTATGGAACGATTCGCTTCGGAAGAAATGTGCAAGGAATGGCTTCCCAAAGTTGCTGCGGGAGAGTTCAGCGCGGCAATGGCGTTGACCGAACCCAATTACGGATCCGATCTTCCAAACGTCCAGACAAAGGCAGTACAGGCTCCCGATGGAACCTGGAAAATCACCGGAGCGAAACGATTCATCACTCACGCATGCGGCTATATAGATTCACCTTCCGTGATCTTGACGTTAGCGAGAACCGGATCTCCTGAAAGTGGAGCACGAGGATTATCTTTCTTTTTAGTTCAAGGTAAGGACGTTCATATCGCAGGAGTCGAACACAAAATGGGACTACATTGTTCCCCTACCTGCGAAGTAGTATTCGACAATGCACCCGGCCTACTGATCGGAAAAACCGGCTACGGTCTCGTGAAATATTCGATGGGAATGATGAATGCCGCTCGTTTAACGATCGCAACTCAATCTCTTGGAATCGCAACTGCCGCGTATTTCGAAGCAAATAAATATGCGTCCGAAAGAATCCAATTCGGAAAACCTATCTGCCAAATCCCGGCCGTGAAAAAAATGTTGGATCGGATGGAGAGGGAAATTTTAGCCACTCGTTGCTTAATCTCCGAAACGGGTAGAGCCATAGAACTTTATCATTGGCGCAAAGAACGTATGATTAAAGAAGAAGGAAAAAGCGAGCGCGATGTAAGCCAGGACGAGACCATTCGTCGCTGGGAAAAACTCGCCGACTTATTCACTCCTATGAGTAAATATTATGCTTCAGAAGGCTGTGTTTCCATCGCTTCTGACGCATTACAAATTCATGGTGGAAGCGGATACACCGAAGATTACGACGTAGCACGGATCTATCGGGATAGTCGCATTACGACCATCTACGAAGGAACCACCCAGTTGCAAGTCGTAGCTGCGATCGGAGGAGTCGTTTCGGGAATGTCTCCGACAGGAAGTCTCCGACAGTATATCGAATCCGAACTGGCCAGTTTTAAACCGTCCGAGGATTTGAAAAAACTCTGGGAATACGTGGAAACCACGGTTCAGAAATTCAAGACGATCACCGACAGCCAGGTAAAAGATACGTTAGCTTTCGAAACCGTGGAAACTGCGGCTCGGCTCGTATGCGGACTCCTTTTGGAAAAATCTCTCCTAAAGTCAAGCGGAGATTCCAGGAAAAAAAGGGAAGAAGCATCCAAAGCTTATAATATAGATTCCTTAGCGATTGCAGAAGGGAATTTATTCAAGTTAGAGAGAGCTTCCCGCCAAGCAGTGGCCGTTTAGATCCGTTCTGGAGATCGCCGGCAGCATTTTGCGATGCTATCGGTGATCCTGTTCGCGTATTTCATATCGGCTTTATTCCGAAAGAAACGACAGTTCATTACTAATTTGGAATAAAGCTGATGTCGCCAGAACGTCGATACGGAAAAAAATCCGAGCAAGCCCGTGCAGGAGCTCCAACACGGTAGAGAAATTCCGTTTTAAAATTCTCTAATTTTCCTTACTTTCTTTTTCCGCAGGAAGACGAGGGATCTCGCCGGTTGTAACTCCGACGACGATTCGATTCAAATTATGTTGGTGCAACATCCTACGGTAAGTCATTTCGGACGTTAAAGCGGAAAGTCTGGCCGTAATCGATTCGATCCGACTCGTCCTTCCGGTCCTATAACTCGCGACTTGCGATTGAGCCGTCTCCTGAGCTAGAGTATATGCTTTTTCATAAATAGTAAGAAGTCTCTGAGAATTCTTATACCCTTCGAACGCGTTTCTAATCTCCTGAGACGCGGTTCTTCTGGTTTGAGACACGGTAAGTTTCGCCTGTTTCCTTTGAGAATCCGCCGCGCGGTAGTTTTCGAGCTGGGCAAAAGGAGTGAGCGGTACGGTGACCTGGAATTGAGTAACGATATCCTTATTATAAGTCGTTCCAGGTGTAGGAAAAGAATAATAATTGTTAAATGCAATGGAAGGCAGATAGATGTTCGTCATCGCCACCGATTTATTCCATTCGCTCGCCTTGAGGCTTTTATCCGAAGCGAGAACGTCGTATCTTTTCGAAAGAAATTCTTCCGGCTCTCGATCCACTGGGGCATCCGGTAGATTATTAGCTTGGTATCCGGCGACCTTAAGAGTCGGCTCGCTGCCCGCCATCGTAAATAAAGTAATCCTTACCTGTTCCAATTGAAATTTAGTGTCTCCGAGCGAAGCTTCGGCATTGGACAACCTGGTTTCTGCCGAAAGTAGCTCGGATCTCATTATTCGACCCAAGGAATAAAGTCTGCGCCGTTCCTGCACATCCTCCGATGTCAAATCGAAAGTTTGTTGGGCGAATCGTAAATTCTCCTCTAACATTAGAAAATTAAAATATGCCTGGGCCAATTCCAAATACATTCTACCTGCTTCATGTTTCGCTTCCAGTCTTCTCTGCTCAGTGGTAAATTTTGCTGATTTGAAACTCAAAAACGACGTTATCATAGTATTGATCGGAACGCTCAATAGAATACGCGAACCGGCAGTAGCTGTCGGAGAGATAGTAGTCGAAGTTCCTCCGGTAGAGGAAGGGACAAGCAACGCCCCCGGACCGTACTTGTCCAGATTGGCTTGCAGTTGATTATCGGCCGATATTTGTTGAGCCAAAGAAGCGGTCGGAGTCGGATGAACGGGAGGCGTCGTGTAGAATTTGTTATACACATACGATAAAGTCGGAAAGAACCCGGCAAATTGCGCCCATTTTTGAGCCTCCGCCTGTTCGGTGGTCTCGTTTCTTAAAGCGATCCGTTCCGTTCTCTCTACGGCGAGAATGTACAAATCGTCTAAAGAGACTGCGTAACGTGACGATGCTCTTTCCACATCCTGAGTCGTTACTCCGGTTACTTGTTTTAAATTATCCTCTACGACGCCGTCCTTTAGTTTGACTTCAGTCGAAGTTAGCGACGTCGAGGAGGCGCAGGAAATAAAGAAATGAAGAATGGACCATATGCAGATAGGAAGAAAAAAAAGAACTTTTTTATCTATTATGCGATAACTTATCATTCGATTCCTTTTCCATAAGAAAATACGCGGCAGGCACCACGATAAAAGTAATAAGAGTCGAGAGAACCAGTCCACCCAAGATGGTAATTGCCATCGGGACGCGAGTCTCGGAGCCGGGTCCTAATGCTAGCGCCGGTGGAATAGCCGCCGCAATGGATGAGAAAGAGGTCATCAACACCGGTCGCAATCGGACAGGACAACCTTCCCGGATCGACTCTGCAATGCTTTTTCCTTGCGAGCGGACATGGTTTACGAATTCGACTAATAGAATAGAGTTCTTCTTAACAAGCCCGAGCAACATGATCAAGCCGATAAAGCTATACATATTGAACGATTGCTTCGTAAAATAAAGAGCGATTAGCGCCCCGGAAAAACTGAAAGGCATCGCTAATAATATATAAAGAGGTTGCTTTAGGCTATTGAACTGACTCGCTAAAATCATATAGGACATTACAATTCCCATAACAAGGGCGAATAAAAGACTACTAGCGGATTCTCCGGCTGTCTTTGCCGAACCTGTCACGTCGACCGAATAGCCTTCCGGAAGCACTTCTTTAGCGATTCGTATGGATTCTTCCGTAGCTTTGTTCTGTCCGACGGCTACCGGAGGATTTCCGAATATTTTAATCGTTCGATCCCGGTTAACGCGAGTAATATTCTTTAGCGTATTCGTGGCTTGAAGAACCAAAACGTCTTTTAAACGCACGAATTCACCGTACGTATTGCGAACGCTTATATTCGGTATGATGTCGGCTTTTTCTCCCTGTTCCTTGTTAATCTTAACGCGGACATCGTAACTTCTCCCGTTTTCGGTAAATCGACTCACCTTTTTCCCGCCCATCAGAGGTCCGATCGTATTTCCGATATTCGCCATACTAACGCCTCTCAAAGCAGCGGCTTCTCGGTTGGGTAAAATCCGGACTTCCGGCTGTCCCGAAACGTAATCCGTATCGATGTCCAATAGAACTCCACTTTGGTCCAAGCGATTTCGAATTTCGTCGGCAACCTTGGCTAAATTGGCCCAATCCGGTCCGGACAATACGAGCTCGACTGGATATCCTCTTCCCGCACTAAACCCTCTTTGCGACAAGTCCTGAACGGAAAATTTACATTCAGGAACGAGTGCTTTTAAATCTTTTCGTAAATCACCGAAGATTTCGTTTTGAGTTATTTCTCTCCCCGTCTTTTTGCTCTTTGGTCGTTGTCCCATATCTTTGACCGAAACAAAAAACATCGCCCCGTTGGATTCCGTTCCGCCCATTCCGCCTATATTAGACATATACTTGGAAATTTCCGGTTTCTTAAGAAGATACTCCTCCACCTTCTTCATGGCTTCGTTCGTTCGGTAGATGGAGGACCCGATCGGCATTTTTGCACGAATAATAAAACGACCCATGTCCTGTGGAGGTATAAATTCTTTTTTTAGGAGCAGCAAAAACCCTAGAGAAAGCACGAACAGAAGTGTGGACAATATAAGGATGATTTTTGGAAACGCTATCACGTAGTCCAATGCCTTACCATAAATGCGTTCCGAAAATTGAAGGAATCTTTCGATGATCGGATCCATCTTTTTAAAGAAGGAAATCGGCGCTACCGCGGCTTTGAATTTGGCGATCGTTTGTTCGAATCGATTCGGATCGGATACGGGTTCGGGAAAACGTATCGTCGCCTTTCCGCCCCGTTTCTTATGCTCCTGAAGTTTATGCTCCCGATAACGCGAAGCTCGCATCGGAGTAAAGCTCAAAGCTTCGAATAAAGAAAGAGCGACCGCGACCGCGACCGTTACTCCGAATTCGAGGAAGTACCTACCGATGATTCCGGACATGAAAGCGACTGGAAGGAAAATTGCGATAATCGCCAGAGTGGCGGCTAACGCAGCGAATCTGATTTCTGAAGCCCCGTCCAACGCGGCTTGGAACCAAGTCTTTCCCATCTCCCGGTGTCGACTGATATTCTCCAGGACCATGATAGCGTCGTCCACGACGATTCCCACTGCGAGGGAGAGTCCGAGAAGAGTAAAGGTATTCAGCGTAAATCCCGCGAAATATAATATTAAGAAAGTCCCCATCACGGAAGTAGGAATTGCAAGGAGTACGTTCCACGTGCTGCTCCAACTTCCCAAGAATAATCTACATACAAAGCCGGTCAAAAGCGCGGAAAGTACGAGCGTAAAGATCAGCTCTTTGACTGAATCGCGGATAAATGTAGTGTTATCATTCGCAATGGAAAGATCGTATCCTTTCGGAAGCGTCGGTTTTAATTCCGCGATCTTCTTCTTAATTAGATCTCCGACTTGAACCGCGTTTGCGCCTTTGAGTTTTTTAATTCCTAATCCGACTGCTGAAATTCCGTTAAAGCGCGAAATCCTTCTAATTTCATCCAAGCCGTCCTCGATATGAGCGACTTCACGAAGACGAACGGGTCGAAACATGGCGGCCCCGCTTCTCGAATTTATAAAGATATTCGAGAACTGCTCCACTGTCGGGACGTCTCCGACAGCTCTCAACGAAACTTCCGAACTTTTGTTTTCCACTCTCCCCGAGGGCACTTCTATATTCTGTTCGGTTAATGTATTTGTAATATCATTGACGGTCAATTCCGCCCTAGTCAATCGTATCGGATCCAAGAAAACGTTGATCGTCCGATCCACGTATCCGCCTAAAATGATTTCTCCTACACCCGATATCTCTTGAAATTTATCCTTGAGATGCGATTTCACGAAGATCATTTTTTCTTGATCCGTTCGACCGACGGCTGTCAGCGAAATCCAAATGATGGGTGTGTCGTCCGGGTTGGACTTCATCAAGATAGGAGGGTCCAAGGCGTCCGGTAATTTGTTTTGAACTTGAGCGATTTTAGTCTGAATTTCTTGAATCGCAACGTCTACATCGCGCTTCAATTCGAGTTCCACAGTGATTGTGGCGGAGTTATCGGTGGATACCGATCTAACTTCTACTACTCCCTGAACCGTAAGTAAAACTTCTTCGATCGGATCCACCACATCGGTTTCCATAACCGAAGCGTTGGCACCCTCTAAATTTAACGTAACGTTTACTACCGGAAAGTCCACGTCCGGCATCTGAGAAAGTCCCATCCGGGAAAACCCTATAGTGCCGAGTAGGATAATACCGATCATCATCATCCATGCGAAGATCGGGTTACGAATGGAAACTTCTGATAATTGCAAAGGAACCTCTAATTAATGCGGGATCGGTCCCGAGAAACGAGATCTAAGTTCATTTTTTCAGACCTCCCTTTTTATCGCCGGTGCCAGATTTTTTCTTGTCCGAAAGGAACATTCCAATATGAAATTCCCATGTCTTTTCGACTTCTCGAACCCGATAAAGGGATACTTCTTTCCGAGGCAATCTCGACAAATACGATTCTAAAGGGGAAAGAATTTCCTCCAGGAACCTGGATCCAAGCTGACTTTCAGTCTCAAGGAAGGGGACGTAAAAATCGAACCTGGGCGATACTAGGGGACGAGCCTTTCATATTCTCCGGAAAGTTTCGTTCGACAGGCGAATTACCTTCTCCGAATCTTTTTTCCTTATTCATCGGAGTCTCCGTAGCTAAAGCCCTGTTATCAACCTATCCTTCTTTACACGAATCGGGCGATCTTAAAATCAAATGGCCGAACGATATTTTCGTGAACGGTAAGAAAGTTTGCGGGATTTTAATAGAAACCGAAAAAGAAGGAGAAGACTGGGATTGGATCGTCGGCATCGGGATTAATCTTTTCGGAAAAAGTCTCTCGGAAGAATTACCCGAAGCCGGATTTGTGACGTCCTTGACGACCGAGGCCGGAAGAAAAAACCGTTTCTTAGAAACGCTCCTACCGTTGTTAAATGATGCGGCCCTATCCCTGGCCGACGGTAAAACGTATCTTTCGTTTATTAACGAACGACTTCTATGGAAAGGAAATGCGATCTCCTATACGGAAAACGGAGTTCCGCAGACCGCGATATTATTGGAAGTGGATGATTCCGGACGCCTACTCGTTCGATCTCCTTCCGGAGAAATCACCGAATTCATTGACAGTCCCGAAGATTTTAGATCCCTGGGTTAGGAATGATTCTAGTTATAGATGTCGGTAATACAAATACCGTTTTCGGAATTTACCGGGACGGTTCCAAGGAACCTATCTTTCATAGGCGAACCGTAACGAGAAGAGACCGGACCTCCGATGAAATGGGCCTTTTTCTAAGAGGGTTTTTAAGGGAATTTGAAATCGATAGTTCGCATATTCGCGGAGGAATTTATTCTTCGGTAGTTCCCCAATTGAATCCTATCTTAGAAAGAATGATCCAAGATTGGTTTAAGATCGACCCGATTAGAGTTCATTATCAAATGAAACTCCCGTTCGGAATTAAATATCCTAGACCTTTCGAGATCGGAGCCGACCGTTTGGTAAACGCCGCCGCTGCGGTAGTCGATCATCCGGGAAAAAGTATCATCATCGACTTAGGTACTGCGACTACATTTTGCGTAGTCGACGAATCTCCGAATTACTTAGGCGGAGTTATCGCTCCCGGATTAAAGGGATCCATGGACGCTCTCACGCGAAACGCCGCCCAATTGCCGCCGATCGTATTCCAAGCGCCGACGAAGATACTAGGCGATTCCACGATCGAATCCATCCAAGCTGGATTTTTTTACGGATGGATCGGATTATTGGAAGGAATCATACGAGAAATTAAAAAAAGCTACGGGCAGGAATATACCGTGATTGGCACCGGCGGATTGGTTACCACTATCCACGCAGCCCATCCAGGAATTTTCGATAAAATAGAACCGTTATTAACGTTACGAGGGTTGCAATTTCTGTACGAATTGAATCATTAATGCGATTCGACACGAGAGTAAGATTAAAATGACCGACATCCAAGAATACACATCCGATCTGCAGATAGACGATTTCAGCGTAGTCGATACTTCGACTCTACATCCGACTCAACTCTGCCTTGGATTCCGAGAGGTTCAATATAGAATCGGACAATTTAAAGAAATGTCTTCGGAAGATCTGGATTCATACTTAAAAGAGAATTACCTTCCAGTGGTAATCGGCCCGGACAAGCGACCTTACGTCGTGGATCATCATCATCGTGCTCGCGCAATCGAACTCACCGACATGCGTGATACGGTCTATATTAAAGTTTTAAAAAACTGTTGCGAATGGAAAGAGAGAGACTTCTGGTTAATGATGCGGGAAAATGCATGGGTATACTTATTCGACAAAGATGGGAACCCCGCAGATACCGAGGAAATTCCCTCCAGCCTGGAAGATCTAAAAGACGATAAATACAGAAGTTTAGCGTGGGCGGTACGCAAAGCCGGCGCTTATGAAAAATCGGACAAACCGTTTCAAGAGTTCCTATGGGGAGATTTTTTTAGGCAGCGGATAGATTTTGAGGATACTGAAGAAGGGTTTCAAGCTGCCGTAAATAAGGCCGTCGAACTTTGTAAAACTCACGAAGCAAAACATCTGCCGGGATTCATTAAAAATTAGGCGTTCTTAATCCGATCTAAGGGGGTAGGATCTTATTCCGGTATAAATTGAAAAACGGTCACAATTGAACCTATAATTCTATGTCGCTTAACAGAAAGCGTATCCGCAAAAGACCAATGTAATCTACTCCGTGTCCGAACACCTAACTTGGATTTTATCATCGCCTACTTTTAATTAGACCAAGTTACAAATTCATTTCGATTTCTTAATTTACCTTTTCAATTGATATTTTGCATATAAATTCCCGAAGAATATCATCCCTATTTTAAACTTTTTCGATTGCGATCTTTACCAGAAGTCTCTACACTTCATCTTGCTAAATCCTGCCGATATACGGAGGCATTCCGATGCGAAGCGCTATTCGAAGTAAAGTGGAAAATCTTTTTTCCGGAGCGGGTATTTCATTCGGAGGAAATTCCCCCTGGGATATTAAGATCAGAGACGAAGCCTTTTACGAAAGACTAATCGCAAAAGGCTCGTTAGGTTTTGGAGAGGCCTATATGGACGGCTGGTTCGAGAGCGAACAGTTGGATCAAACCGTCTATAGAATCGTTAAAGCAGGACTCGAAAACGCCGGTGGAAAATCCTGGAGAGATATTCTACTACTCGTACTTTCACGGTTGATTAATCAGCAAAATAAAAGTAGAGCCTTCGAAGTCGGGGAAAGACATTATGATCTCGGAAACGATCTCTTTCAAGAAATGCTCGATCCGGAACTCGTATATTCATGCGCCTATTGGAAGAACGCTGCCAACCTAGCAGAAGCGCAAAAAAACAAACTGGATTTAATCTGTCGTAAAATCGGATTAAAATCAGGTATGAAAGTATTGGATATCGGTTGTGGTTGGGGAGGCTTTGCCCGGCATGCTGCGCGAAACTACGGAGCGGAAGTCGTAGGAATTAGCGTTTCAAAAGAGCAACTAGCTCTAGCCAACGATCTTTCCAAAGGTTTAAAAATCGAATTTAGGCTACAGGACTATAGGGACGTGAACGAGTCTTTTGATCGTATCGTTTCCGTCGGTCAAATGGAGCATGTCGGGTTTAAGAATTATAGGACCTATATGAAACTTGTTTATAAATGTCTTAAAGACGAAGGTCTCTTTCTCTTACATACGATAGGATCCAATGATACCGCGAGAGTAGGAGATGCGTGGATAGAAAAATACATATTTCCGAATTCCCTTCTTCCTTCGTTGGCTCAATTAACGAGTGCAAGTGAAAATTTATTCGTATTAGAAGATCTACAGAACTTCGGAAGCGATTATGATAGAACCCTAATGGCCTGGTATCATAATTTCGAAAGATCCTGGAAGAAAATAGGATCCAAATACGGAGAAAGATTCCACAAAATGTGGAAATTCTATCTTCTTGCGTGCGCAGGTGCATTCCGAGCTCGTAAATTACAACTTTGGCAATTTGTTTTCACGAAAGGTGTGGATGGCGTTTACGAGGCCGCAAGATAATTCGATTATAACGTTCGGTTCGAATCGTGGAAGGTAAATGAAGCGGATACGTTTACAAACCGACCGATCCGGCCATTGCTAAGCCTACGTACGCGGATGCTAACGCATCCCAAGAGTCGTCATGTCCGGTCAAATCACGCAGTCCAAGCAACAATCCTAAGGCGGATTTTATATCTTTCTTATCGGCGGTTCCGCTACCGGTAGTTCCTTTTTTAATTTGAGAAGCCGTCGGCTCGACGACGGGAACATTATGCTCTCCTAATGTAAGCAAAATGACTCCCCGAGATTCGTACACTTTAGCTGCAGTGGATCTATTCTTTGCAAAAAAAAGCTCCTCTACGCAGGCGAGATCGGGTCGAAATTCGTCCAATATGGCGTCTAACTGACGGCGAATCGCGATTAAATTTACCGGACTTTTCGTACCCGGCGGGACTTCGATCGTCCCGTATGTGCGAACTAGAATCACCGACTTTACTTTCTCTAAAACGGCATATCCCATGCGATGGGAGCCAGGATCTATGCCTAAGACTTTCATCCTCTAAAGAAAGTTCAATTGTTCGATCCGTTTTCGAACAATAAAAAATCCTTTATTATAAGCCGATCATTCATATTCTTTCTCTAATTCCGGAGCCAATTCGAAGTTGGAATTCACGCTCTGAACATCGTCATGAGATTCGAGATTATCGATTAATTTCATCACTTTATCCGCAATCTCCTTATCGGCCACTTCGGTAGTGACCAAAGGAACGAATCTAATTTCGGATTCGTCGGTCTTAATTCCTTTATGATTCAAGGCATTTTGAACCGCCTCATAATCTTCTGGAGTCGAGACTATCCTATAGACTTCGCCTTCGTTTTGAACGTCTTCGGCGCCGGCCCCCGCCGCTAAATCAAAGAGTTCCTCTTCTCCGATCTGATCCGAGGGAACGATAATAATCCCTTTTCTTTCGAAAAGACGACTAACGCTTCCGGTTGTTGCGAGGGAGCCTCCCAACTTGGTCAGAATACTTTTAATTTCGGGAGTAGTTCTGGATTTTTTATCCGTTACGGCCTCGACCATGATTGCAATACCGCCGGGACCGAAACATTCATAAAGGCATTCCTCGTAAACGATGCCCTCTAATTCTCCAGTTCCTTTTTTAATCGCCCGTTCGATATTATCCTTAGGCATATTCGCGGATTTGGCCTTCAACACCGCGAGACGTAAACGAGGATTTCCTTCCTGGTCCGATCCCCCCATTCTTGCGGCTACGGTGATCTCTTTTACCACTTTTGTAAAGATCGCCCCTCGTTTCGAATCGATCGCGTCCTTCTTACGCTTAATAGTGGCCCACTTACTATGACCCGACATCGGATGTTCCCCTTTTTATCGAATTAAGAATTGATTGTTTGGAATTTTAAGCTCGAACACGAGTTTTCAAATACGCTTTTTTCAACAAATCCCTATTTTTCAGCCTTGTCCATCTTTTTTGAGAGATCGACTTCGCTCCGGACTAGATGGAAAGGCTTGGCAAAGAACTCGAATTCGATATGATTGTTATGTGAATAAGAATAAATCCTCCCTCTTCCGCAAGATAATCCTCCAAGGGACTGCAATCGCAATTTTAATCCAATTTTTTGCCGTTTGCGATCGTAACCAAGATTTAGAAAAAAAGGAAATTATCAAGGCCCTCTTCGAAGAACTTCAGGCGGATTTGTTAAAAGAACTCCAGGAATCCATAAAGAAAAACGGAATCGCCTCTTCGATCGCAGTTTGTAAAACGATCTCTCCAGCCAAGGAACGCGAACTTTCCGCAAAATATCCTGGCTTAAAATTGCGAAGAATCTCCGAAAAAAATAGAAACCCCGAGCATGCACCGAACGAATGGGAAGCTAAGGTTATTACGGACTGGAAACAATTCGCAAGAAAGGGAAACCCCCCATATATGTTCTTTGAAAGCGCTCCGCAGGAACTCCGTGCCCTTAAGCCTATCCTATTGGCCAATGAGACCTGCCTAAAATGCCACGGTCCGACTGAAAAGATAGATGCAAAAACTAAAACTGCGTTAATGCAACTCTATCCGGATGATAAAGCGACAGGATACAAACTGGGAGACTTGAGAGGCGCCTTTTCCGCAACTTGGAAACGCTTATAATCTAGTCCGCGATATTAGGACTCGACTTCCTCCGGTAATGGGAAAAGTCGAGACCAAACCAAAGCCATCGTGATACCCGTTAAATACATCCAAATGCTGAATACTGCCGATGGTAAGGCGACCTTCGGACCGAAAAATTGAACTGCAAGAGTCATTCCGAGCGTGGTATTTTGAATAGCGACTTCGATCGAAATCGTACGACATTGCCTTTCCCCGATTCGAAGAAATTTAGGAAGGAAGTATCCGGCAGCGAAACCGAATGCATTATGTAAGACGACCGCCGCTCCGACAAGGCTAATCATATTCCAAAATTCGCTTCTATTCTTAAAGACTACGAATCCGATCACGAAAACCAAAAATAGAATCGAAAATATTTTGTAAGGCTTTTCTATCGCACGGGCGATTTTAGGAAATCGATAGTTGACACTCATTCCTATCGTAATCGGGATCACGATAATAATAATTACGGTCTTTAACATTTCTATAAAAGAGATTTCTAAAATTTTCCCGGAAGGCGCGTCCAACAAAGATCCGAAAAAGGAAACAATAAACGGTGTTAGAAGCGGACAAAGTAGAGTCGAAACCGAAGTAATTACGACCGCCAAAGCCACATCCCCTTTAGCCAAATAGTTGATGAGATTCGAAGTCGTTCCGCTAGGACAGGAACCGACCAGAATGACACCTAACGCTAATTCATATTCTAAACCTAAAATCAAAACGACGGCATAGGCGGCTAAAGGCATAATCACGAAATGTCCGATCGTTCCGACTAACGATTGCAAAGGAGTGGTTAAGATTCGTCGAAAATCGCTCAAAGCGAGTCCGAATCCCATTCCTAACATGACGATCGCAAGTAAACTAGGAAGCAAAGCTTTTTCGATAACGCCTAATTGCATCGGCGGTCTCCTTAAAATAACAAATGTTCAATCAATTGGGTGCCCGAGTTCGGCCTCCCTTTCATGTGGAGTGATTTAAGGAGGATCATCGGAAAAGAAAGCGTTTTTTATTCGGTTCGGGAATGCACACCGATCAAATCGGAATTTTCGAATGGGCGCGGCCGAATCGAAATACGTTAGTCTCCTTTTGAAAATACGGAAAAAAATTAGCTCTTTAAAGAAACCGCTTCTTTCCTTTCCGACGAAAAATTAGATAGTCCTATCGCTTTTTTATTTTCAGGATCTAGTCGTAAAGCCTTTTCAAGAAACTCGCGCCCTCTAACTTCCACGCCTATGGATAAGTATATATCCGCCAAAATAATAAGCGCCTTAATATGATTCGGTTTTCTTAACAGTAAACGTTCTGCGATATCAATTGCCTTACCCATTTCACCGGCCATCTTATACGCGTGAGACGCGTAGAAAAAATGATCCAGGGAAGCCGGCGATTCCACGATAAAATCCTCCAAAAACCGAGCCGCCTTGGAAAAATTTTTCTCTTTAAAATGCTGCTCTCCCAAAAGACGAAGTAAATTTTTATCGTGAGGACTAGCTTCTTGTGCTTTCTCCAAAAAATAAAGACCTTCTCGCTTTTCTCCAATCTGAAGAAGACTTTTACCCTTATCATAAAACTCTAAGTATTCTCGACCGGACTTAGATCGTGCTTCTTCGGATTCTCCCAAATACTCCGCGCGCAACAGGGTAAAATCGTCGTACAATTCTCCCTTTGTTTGAAGAATTTCAAAAATACGAGTAGGATCTCCCTGACCTTCTTCGACGATGCCTAAAATTTGTTCGGTATCCTCATTGATGATGGATTCGCCCGACGAATTGACCATCTTCAAATCATCCTTCCCGTCCGATCCGATAAACAGCACATCTTCAGGGGCGAGCTGAAACGTCTGAATGATTAAATTTTGTTCGTTATCGGGAATCCCGAACTTGCGACAAGTTAAAGTCTCTTCAATAAACGACGCTTTTCCATCCCGATATAAAATCGTCCAAGGATGTTCGGCGTTTATATAATAAAGAAATCCCGACTTTTCGTCCAAAATTCCGATTACTGCCGATATGTACATGGATCCGTTAAAGGATTCGTAAACTTGCTGCAACTCCATAAAGACTTGTTTTAACCATTGTTCGGGGGAAACTTCTCTTTCTTTGGTCATTTTGGATCTGGTGAGAATCGCACGGAACACCACACCCAATACTAAGGCGCCCCCGGCACCCTGTATCGATTTTCCCATCGCATCACCGTTTAAAAAAACGGTATATTTCCGTCCCTTTAGCTCCAGATTCCCCGCAACGCAAATATCCCCGCCGATTTCGTAACTCTTAGTTTTGAATTCGAAATTCTTTTTCTGTTTAATGTAAAAATCGACCGATACGTTAGTACTTTTATTTTCATTGACCGTAAGCGGGTTGATGAGCAGGGTCGTGAGAAAATAATCTCCGTCTTGCTGGACTTTTAAACGCTGAACCTGTTCGAGAGTATGATTTAATTCTAATGTTCTTTCCTCGATCTTTTTTTCGAGAGAATCGTTCAATTCCTCAACTTCCTCGTTTAGCCGTACGAATTTATTCGCGAGTATGATTGCCAAGCTCAGAATAAAGAACACGAACGAATATCCGACTAATCTTGGAAAAATAAAAATTCCCCGATCGGTCAGAATGTCCACTACCGTAGCGACTAACACCAGTCCCATTCCCGCAGCGATCAATAACGCATCCCTATTTTTCTTTCTGATTTCTCTTATCAACCAGTAGAATGCGACCGCTACGTACCCTAACCAAATCGGCTGGACTATATTCTGATTTACGAACATGTAATTCAGAACCTCGCCGGTCGCCAAGATATAGAATGCGATACCTAAACAAAGAACGTCCAAGACCTGAAAAAAACGCGATCTCGGAATTCTAAAATAAGCCCGAAGAAAATGACTAAAAAACGGAATGGTAAAAATCAGGACTAAGTATTCCATCTTTTTCATCGTAAAGAAGGAAATACCAAGATCGTATTTAATTTGATTTCTAAAGAATTGATAAGCGACTAGGAGAAGAGTAAACGCGGAAAAGTATAAATTCTCGGATTCTTTTCGCCTGCGAATAAATAGGAATGCAAAATAAATTCCGACGGTCAAATAAACCGTCAAGAATAGAAGTTTCAAATATTCTTCCCGATAAAATCTTGAAATTATTTCCTGGCTAGATCCGATTTCCGTCCTATCATTCGTGATTCCGATATCGTTAGGAAAGTATTTCTCCACTTTTATAAGGAGAAGGTTTAGACTTCCTTTATTCAACAAATCGTCGGGAATCTTATAAATTCGGACCTTATCATAAGCCTGCGGCTTTTCCGCTCCGAAAGTTCCCGTCTTTCCGATCAACGAACCGTTCCAATACGCTTCGTCTCTATCGGAAATAACGCCGAGTCTAATCGAAGCTTGTTCGCGAAAATTACGATCGCTAACTCGAATGACTCTTGCAATCCAGATCGTTTTAATAGAGGAATTCGATTCGATTTTTCGGGTAAAATAATTGCTCGGCGCCGAATAGTCTTCCCATTCTGAAAAGGTTTCGGTCCCATTCAAAAAAGATTCGTAAACGATTTTCGGATCAATCTGACGATGAATCGTCTTCCAACCTTGTCCATCCAAGGAAGGTACCGCGGATAAGTCAGAAATTTCAGCAACGCTGATCTCGCTGGCGATTAAAGGAAAGATATTAATGCAGAGGCAAACACAAGCGAACCTGATAAGGGATTTCATCCCGAAACATCCAAGGCTAATTTAGTTACGGCGCAGTAGGGTCGTTTTCGCTTTAATTCTGGTGAATAGATTTATCTTACAAGACCTTTCGAGTCGACTATAAAACGGGTAGAATCAGATAACAATTGCATTTCGAAGAAATCGAATACTCACTTCTATCTATTTTCTTTGCGTTTATGAGAGAAACTTGAGATTAGAATGTGATCAAGAAACTTCTAAATCATTTATTCTCTAGCGTTATGGATAGTTCTCTCAATATCTGATGAATTGTTGCGGTATGACCGAAAAAGAAGCGCGAAAGAAATCGAAAAATCGGGTTATAGATTTTTCCCTGTTCCCGAATACGAACTCTTGTTAAGTAAGGACCAAGCTTTAAAAAATGATATTCCCAGGTTCCTTGATACGGTAGTCCTTCGCTCAAAATTCTCACGAGCAGGGAGGAAGGACGACTTTCCGATTCGAAGCAATAACGAATATGATGCCCATGGGAATCTTTTTCCAACCAAACGGTATCACTTTCTTTTAGTACGGAGCGAACGCCGGATCTCCAGCGCGGGTATTCTTCCGGATTTCTTATTACGGCAAACGCTTCTTCGATCGGAGCGGCAATTTCCCGTTCCCCTTCCGCTTCGTGCTCCTCTGGCAGCAATAGCCCGATTACAATAATTACGATAACTATCGTCAGAAAAATAGCCGTTGAAATCGCTAACCAAAACATGAATCGATCCAAATCGTCCGTTTCCGCTTACCGGATACAATCGATTTTTAGATCAACTGATTAATTTATTTTGCACCGTTTTTATATCTTGGATTCGAACCGTTTGAAGTTTGGTTTTGTTCATCCAAAGCCTATACGCGCTAATTCCGGAAATGAACGATAAACCTAGATATATTGCGGCATGAACGAGTTCTTTTTTAAGAAGAGTCCCAGTACCGAATAACGATGCGTAAAGAGAAATGCTGGCCAATATCCAGATCCAACAACGGGAGTAAAATTCTTTCCGAACTTCGGTACCTCCCCATTTCCCCCAAAAACCGAACGGTTGCGTTCTTATTACGAATGCATTTAAGGTATCTTTTCCGATCGGAGGCGTTAGAAATGTGACCGTAATAGAAACGAGCACACTTCCGATCGCAGTCCAGAACAATAAGTATTCGGATCGAACATCGGGAAAAACGGGATACAAGACTAAGGAAAGGCATAGAGCCGTTAACATGCCCGATAATTCGGTCCAAGCGTTCGCTCTCCACCAAATCCATCTTAAAATTTGCGGAAGCCCGAGTCCGGAAGCCATCGCTAGAAAAAATTTCCAAGCGGATTCGATGGATCCCATCTGAGTCGCCACCAAAATGGAAATGCCGGCCATCAGTACCACCGCAATCCTACTCGCTCTCACTGTTTGTTTATTATTTGCGGACGGTTTTAGGAATCGAAGATACAAATCATTTACGAGATAACTTGCTCCCCAATTGATATGAGTATCGGCAGTCGACATAAACGCGGCCATCAAACTCACGAAAACTAAACCTAAAATTCCCGAAGGAAGAATCATTTTCATCAAGGCGGGGTAGCCCATCTCGCGGTCGTGCTGAACCATACTTCCTTCTGGAAAAAAAAGATCGGCCTTAGCAAGCGGGAAGACGACGAGACAAACCAATCCGGTCAAAACCCATGGCCAGGTTCTCAGGATGAAATTTGCGATATTAAACCAAAGAGATCCCAGTTCGGCGTCTTTAGGAGTTTTTGCCGTATGTAAACGTTGAGCTAGGTATCCGGATCCGTCGGAATAATATTGGATCCACCATTGCACTCCGATGAATATTAAAAATATTGTAAGTGGCAATTGATTCTCGCCTTCTCCGAAGGACGGCCAGAAAGAAAGTATCCCTTCGGATTTTCCGGGATATGTTAGCTCGAGCTTGGAATAAAGACCGTCTAACCCGCCGACGTAGTTCACCGCGTAAAAGGCGAATATAACCGCACCGCAAATCCCTAATGCAAATTGAAATAGATCGGTTAGAATGACGCCTTGAATCCCGCCCATGCTACTGTAAAAGACTACCACGGAAAAGAGAAGTAGAACGGTTAAGGTGTTATTCAAATCGTCGAAAACTAAAAAGTTAGGCCAGATTGAAGATACGATTCCATACGCATTCCCTCCGAGCAGAACTTTCCAATCCAAAAAGGGTCGAGTGATTTTAGACATCGCTTTAAACACCCAACCCAAAATAATCGAATTAATTAAGATGCTTAAAAAGAAAGCCTTACTAGCGCGTAAGATCGCCGCGCCGATTCCAGAATATCGGATCTCCACGATTTCGATATCAGTAAGAACTTCCACTCTTCTCCATAATGAAGCAAAGAAGACGGTCATAGCCATATAACCGAGGGCCCAGCTCCACCAAAGCCAGTTTCCGCTCACACCGTCTTTGGCGACGACGCCCGTGATTACTAACGGAGTATCCGCCGCAAACGTAGTCGCTACCATCGAAGTTCCCAACCACCACCAGGGAAGTTTTCGATCCGCGACGAAGTAGGAGCTCAAACTTTCTCCGGCTTTGGAAGAAAGCAAAATTCCGGCCCCGAAAGCGAAGGCAATGTATACGCCGATTAAGATCCAGTCGATAGTCGAAAAAATGGCGGCCGTCCTTTCTCCCCGGTTGGGAAGTCTTTTTCCTTAAGATCGGCGGGAAAGCTTGGAAAACAAGGATTCTTTCAATCTTAGAAATCGATTTCTCTTGATCCCGTCCGAAGTCGCGTAAACATGGCCACGAGACTATGGCAGCTATCATCGTCCAAAAATACGGAGGCACATCCGTAGGAACTCCGGAAAGAATTCTAAACGTTGCAAAACGCATCAAACGTTATTATGATGAAGGCGATCACGTAGTCGTAGTCGTTTCCGCGATGGGACATACGACGGACGAACTCGTCGGCTTAGCGGAACAAATTAGCAAAACTCCTCCACGACGCGAAATGGATATGTTACTCTCTACCGGAGAACAGATCTCGATTTCCCTCCTGGCAATAGCTCTTTGGGAAATCGGAGTCCCTGCAAAATCCTTTACAGGGTCGCAAGTAAAGATGGTCACGGACGGGAATTTCTCAAATGCCAAAATCGAAACGATAGATAGAACCAGAATCGATTCGGCTCTATCGGAAGGCAAAGTGGTCATCGTCGCCGGATTCCAAGGAATCGATAAAAACGAAAATATTACGACTTTGGGAAGAGGCGGTTCCGATACTTCTGCAGTAGCACTTGCTGCCGTATTAGGTGCAAAAGAATGCGAGATTTATACCGATGTTGACGGAGTTTATACCGCCGACCCGCGAGTCGTAAAGCAGGCAACGAAGCACACTCAAATCACTTACGAAGAAATGCTCGAACTTGCAAGTCTCGGAGCGGGAGTTCTGCATTCCCGTAGCGTGGAGCTCGGAATGAATTACGATGTAGTCATTCATGTTCGTTCCAGCTTTAATGATAATCCGGGCACTTTGGTGGTGAGCGAGGATAAGATTATGGAAAAATTAAAAGTCAGCGGAGTGACCGCAAAAAACGATCAGGCCCGAATCACCATCGCAAACGTTCCCGATAAACCTGGTCTTGCCGCCGACCTATTCGGTAAATTGAGTAGTAGGGACATCCTCGTGGACGTGATCGTTCAATCTTCCCCTTATGACGGTCGAAATACCATTTCCTTTACCGTTCCTAAAAAGGATTTGGCGGAGGCTTTACCGATTTTGGATTCTTTCGCAAATTCCCATGGAACCGAGAAGGCCGAAATCAACGAAAATATCTCCATCGTTTCCGCGGTCGGGATCGGAATGAAATCCCACGTCGGAGTTGCGGCACAGATGTTTCAGGCATTGGCCGATGCCGGCGTAAATATCGAAATGATCTCCACGTCCGAGATTAAGATATCCTGCGTGATTCCCAAAGACCGCACAGAAATCGCGGTAAACAAGATCCACGGCACCTTTGGACTCTCGAAAAACGGTTGAACGTTCGGCACTAGGCGAGAATTTCTTCTTGTGCCCCCTATATTTGGTCCGGTTTTTACGCCTTTTCGGAATCGTCGTGGTTTTCTAACCTCGACCCTGATAGCCGTGTCCTTTTTTTGGACCCCGAATTCTGCGGAACCGGCGGAATCAATCAATCGAATTATCGCAACGATCGGTAGCCAGTCGATTTCGGAATTGGACTATGACGACGCATTGGACAAATACTTAAAACTTTCCCGGTTTCTTAAAAATGAAGATATGCGTAAGTCACAGAGGACTCGCGTAATCGATTTTCTTATCGATAGGGCCATTGTTGACGCAATCGCCGAAGAAGAATCCATTCAAGTGAACCAAAAAAGGCTGGAAGGAGAGATCGACAAAAGGATGGAATTGATGGGTATTACGTCTCGAAAGCAATTCGAGCGAGCCATCGAAGCAAGCTCCGGAATGTCCTACGATCTATGGATCACCGAACTTCCCTACCAAATCAAACGCGGTCAGCTACTCCAATATAAAGTACCTATGCCTCCTCCGGCCGAAAAGGATGTGCGGAATTGGTACGCTCAAAACAAAGAGAAGGTCGGTTTCGAAATTCAATATAGATTGATTGCGATCGCGCCTAATAACGAAAGTATCGCCGAGGAAGCTCGAATTCATAAGGAAGCCACAGAACTTCGCAAAACATTGCAAGCCGATTCAAATTCATTTGCTCTAATCGCCGGATCTCCTAGAAATAGCGACGTCAAACTACGCGGTCGAAAAGGATTGGTGGATTGGATCTCTTCCTTCGAGTTATATAAAATCAGTAAATCTTCCGCCATCGCCGCCTCTCCGCTCCAATCGGGTAGTATTTCGGAGGTGTTTCGTGACGAATACAAACGCTATTGCATTCTAAAGGTGGAAGGTAAGAGAACGACTCCTTTCGACACGATCAAGGCGGGAATTATGAATATTCTGGCTCGCGAAAAAGAGGAAGAAAACTTCCAAAAATGGGTTCGAGAGCAAAGAAGCACTGTCCCGATTCAGATTTTCGACGATGCTTATAAAAAGGAAAATAAGATTCCGGACCAAAAAGAATCCATCCATCTAGATTGATTTTCATTTGCTGCAGCTCGAGTCAGAAATAAAAATATGAAATTTCCTCCCCAAGCGATCGCATTTTATATTCCCCTTTCTAAATTCCCGTTCCTGTCAGCTAGGGCGACTCAAGAAACCTCGGACCATCTTCGAACGGCGCTTCACAATCTGGCTCAGGTATTTCCGAAGCTCCCAATCTATTCCAACGCTCGATTTGACGCGACCTTGTCTTTGAAGGATCTCGCGCATGAATTCGGTTTTACAGGATTCACGATAATTGATTCGGACTCGGAGGCTCATTTTTTTTCGACAATCGCCGAACAATTACCCCCCTCGAGAACGGGGGATCCGGATTGGGACGAGGCTAGTTTTATCGTTCTGGACGGAATCTTTCCCTTATTAGATCCGCAGCTAAGTCGCGAAATCGCAGAGAGACACGATACGTTTCTTGCACAATATTCTTATTCCGAAAATCTTCCCGTGGGAATCGTTCCTCGTATCCTTTCACGAGAATTCGTTCGAAGCCTTCCGGCTAATTTTACCGGAAGTACTCAGGATTTCTTAGCGAAGAATATCAACCATTATGATACGGAAATTTTTTATCATTCACCCGACTTAAGACAGTGGCGTTTGGATTTTTCTCTTCTCGACCTTCGTTCCGTTTTACTCGTTAACTCTTTTCTGGCAAAAAAGAAAGATTGGAAGTACGAGGAGATTTTACCCTTTTTACTCTCTAATCCGGATGCGTTTCGAGTAGGACCAAGTTATATGGAACTGGAACTTTTCGGGGGAAGACTTCGGGAATCCAATATTTATCCAGCAAGTAAACTGACCGAAAATCGAACGGAGAGCCGTATCGAACCTTCCCTTTTGAATTCTCTAATCGAGCAGCACCGATCTAATTTCGGAACGGAATATAGCGTTTGCTTTGGCGGTTTAGGCGAACCTATATTACATCCTCGATTTCCGGAATGTATCGACATTGTCCTAAAATCGGCATCGTTAAAAGAATTATTTATTGAAACGGATTTATTCGACGATATCCGAAAATTGAAGCAAAGTTTCGAGAATCGCACTAAAGAAGAGTTATCAAAAATCTGTCTTATAATTAATTTAAGTACCTGGAATAAAAAAACGTATGCCGCTTTATACGGATACGACGGATTCGATACCGTTGTTCGAAACTTAGATGAGATTTCACAGGTTCTTCCGAAGTCCTCCATTTATCTCCAATTCCTGAAATTAAAAGAGATCGATTCGGAATTAGATTCCTGGTATGAAACGACGGAGAAGGCGGGATACGGAATCATTCTTCAAAAGTATAATTCTTACGCGGGAAAACTACCCGAACGTCGGGCCGCGGATCTGACGCCTTTGGAAAAAGAATTTTGCTGGCATTTAGCTAGAGATCTCTATGTAAATGCGGACGGATCGGTTGCAATATGTAAGCAGCAGCCAGGGACCGCATCTAGAAGTCTCGGAAATCTAAATTCACAACCCTTACTCGATATTTGGAAAAAAGGTCATCCGTTCTTTGCACTCTCCGCAAACGGAAAGCACAAAGAGATCCCTGCACCTTGTCTTTCTTGCGATGAGTGGTACACTTTTAACGCCTAAAAAACCCGGCTCACTGTATGCGTTCATACAGGCGAGAACGAGTTCGACTCGCTTTCCCGGAAAAGTATTAAAGGAACTTCCGGAAGGTTCGGGAAACGTTTTACTGGATCATATCCATTTTCGACTCAGTAAGGTTCTACCTCAATCCCGCATCGTTTACGTCATTCCGGAAGGAGATTTCGAGTTGGAATCCTTTCTCGCTTCAAAGAATAGACGAGTCTTCTCTGGGCCGCTCGATGACGTAAGAGCACGATACATTCTCGCTGCCTCAAAATTCGGTGCAGAAGCCATCCTTCGCTTAACGGGTGATAATCCGTTTTACGACGTAAAACATCTAGGATTGCTTTTATTATCCTTCTTAGAGGGAACTTCGCAGCTATCTTACTTCAAAGGATTACCTTTAGGAACGGGAGGAGAGGTTTTTCGAACCGAAGCTTTACTGTGGGAGCCTAAAGGCGGATTGGAAGAGCGACATAGAGAACATGTTAGCCTACATATTAAGGAACATCCGGAAAAATTTCGAATTACTTCAATTCCCTCCTTGATTGCGGAGAAGGATTCGAATAGAATTCCGCGTTTCCGTCTGACCGTCGATACTCCGGAAGATTTTCGGACAATGCAGGCGATCTTAGAAGAACCTGCAAAATCGATCCCGAATACGGATACTAAAATTCCCGCTTTCGGCTTGGATGATCTACTCAAATGGGAGGCAGATCATCCAAAATTATTCGAGGGGAACGCGAGCGTTCCTCAGATAAAATTTCCTCTGCCCACGTCGAACCGAAAGTCGAAGGGCAATATCGCACTTCTCATCGCTCCAGCAAAAGAATTCGGAAGCGGCCATGAAGCAAGATCGCACATTTTATATTCCCTACTTCCCGACCGAGATTGGGAACCCGCATTGGTTTCCGAATTCCCCAAGGACGGCGAATATCAAGGATTAATAATCGACTATAGAGATATAAGTATTCCGATAGAATATAAGAAAACGAAACTATTGCTTTTGGATCATTTTGGTAAAGAAAGAAAAATCCACCCGCATTTCGATCTCCTCCCTCACCCTCTCAATCGCAGCAGCTTTGACTGGAGTAATATTTTGCTCCCTCCTTCCATTACGAGCTATTCATTAAATCCGGCAACGGAGGAAGTGAAACAATATGAATTCTTTTGCTACGCCGGCGCGATCGAAAAGCGGCAATCCGATGACCTTGACCGACTTCTACTTCGGCAGTCCCCATCTGGGAAAATCCTAAGAGTAGGCGGGAGTCCACCTTCCACAGAGAGCGGAAGAATCGATCATGTCGATAGACTTTCAACGAACGATTATTTAACGGCTCTCAGAGGATCAAAACGATTCTTCGGATATTTTGGACAAAGCCTATTCGAAGCCTTGTATCTTGGGATTCCGTCCGCGACGTTCGGAATCTCACCCATTCATGAAACTCTTTCGTCCATGCTGCAGGAGGACGCAGGAATTCCATATTACAAAAACGCCGATTCCATAGAATTTTCCACCGGAACAAGAATTCCCGGACCGAAAGGTTATCATAATATATTAGAATATATTGATTTAATGTTTTATCATAAATCATAACCATCTCCTACTTCGCCAACGTGCCGACAAGGAAGATTGTAGATCTTTAACCGCCCCGTAGGACCTTTTTAAATGCGATCAAAAAGTAAACAGATTACATGCGAAAGGATCGTGCAAAACCGAGCTCAACCTAAAATACGCGTTAGACGGTACCGTGAATTCTACTCGTCAAGATCATAATCATTTTGAAAGCCTAACCGAAAATTACAGAGAATTACCGAAGAATCTAGAAGATCTTATCGCAATATCAGCAGTATACTTCGTCGTTTTTTAATAATTTGGCTTAGACGAGTTTTAAGACTGGCAATCTCTTTTGATAAACGATCTGCCGCTATTTCTAAGGGAATTAATAATTCCTCTTTTAATATAGAACCAAGGTATATATTTGAAATACCTTTCATAAATTCTCTCAGTGATAATAGACTATCTCAACGTCATAAGTATTTGTACCAGACCGGGCAAAGCAGATGCGCCGCCGGCTATGAATTCTCGTGCTATATCGACCTTATCTATTTCCATTTAGCATCTCTAAACGGATTTCCAGGCGGTATTTTTAGATCTTCAATAACATGATCGTTGTTTAATATTCTTAACTTCCTTCTACCTTGGATTTGAATATCGGTCGGGAGTTTCCTAGAATATTCACCTTTCAAAATTTTTTCAGTCTCAGTACAAGCAAAGCTTTCTATCGCTTCTATATACTATCGAAATAGATCAGTATCCTTAATCGTTATTATTAAGATTTTACTCTTAGTATTTTTCTTTAAGCAATGGGTCTTTTCGCAAATTGCGACTAACTAACGTTAATCGACAATATCTCTTCTTAATTTGTAAATTTCTTACACCAATTCCCATAACTGAATTTTAATCCATTTCAAACCGACCGTCCGTCCAATTCCAGACAGAAAGGCAGGAAACAATAAATCTTATGTTTGTTTCCTGTGTACTTTTTTTTAGGGCGTAATGGAAAAGAGTTTGACCAAAACTTGTCGAAAGTGCACATTCAAACCGACCGTCGGTCTATACCGACGGTCGGTTTGAATGGAGAAATCTAATGATTCCACCTAAAGTTTCCACAAGAGAAAGAATTCTTAACGAATCCAGAAAGCTATTCTTTGCAAAAGGATACGAAACAACATCGATTCAGGATATTCTCTCCGCGCTTGATATCGCGAAGGGTACGTTTTACCATCACTTTCAATCCAAGGAAGAATTATTGGAAGAGATTGCTGTGAAGTTTGCTCAAGAAGCACACTCTACAATGCAAGCAGAGATCGGAGACCTTGGAAACGAGGGAACAGGATTGGATAAAATTCGAAGAGCTTTGATCGTTACTCATAATTGGAAGAAAGGAAAAGCGGAAGAAATTCGGTTCTTATTAGAATCGCTCTTCTCAGCCGGTAACCTTCAATTGAGAGATAAGATTCATAGAAAATCCGTCGATCTTAGTTTTCCACTTTTCGTGTCCTTAACGTTGGAAGGCCAACAAGACGGCTCTTTACAAAGCAAGTTAAGAGCGGATCATTTAACTTCCATCATCTTCGATCTTTCCGATGCGTTAGGGGAAAGGGTCGCTTTCTTCCTTTTAGGAAAGAGCAAAGAGAGCGACGATGAGATATATGAGCTAATGCTTTCGTATCATAAAACGATCGAAGGATTGCTCGGATGTCCGGAAGGCGGATTGGATTATTTCGATCGAAACGAATGGACGGAGTTATCTAAGTTATTTAGAAAACCCGAACCTATCGCTGAAAGTTTCTCGGAACCCGCTCCATTAGTGGCTAACGCCAGTTAACGTGCCAACGGCAACTCGATTGCCGAGGATAGAATATGCTACTCTATGCTCTTGTTCCAACACTTCCCAGGATCGATTGGGAAACTCCGATCGATTCCGGAATTGAAGATTATATTAAGCGGTCATCCGAAATTCGGAAAAGTAGAATGCAGGAATTACTCGATTTTATGCGAACCGAATTTCCCGACCTTCGAGAAAGTCTAAAATATAAGATGCCGACCTTTGAAAGAAACGGGAAAAGTATCTCTTTTGCAAACCAGAAGAACTATCTCTCCATTTACTTTCCGGAAGAATCCTTTGTTAGAGCCTTTCGTGCGAAAGCGAGCGGTATCACCAGCGGAAAAACCTGTATCAACTTGAAGGATAAGGATAAGGTTCCGATGATATATCTGAAAACCTTAATTAAAAAGGCTCTCGCGGATAAATCCAAGCGAAACTGATACAGGCTGTTCTTCAAATCTTAAAGTGAAATACGACCTTCGAAGTAGTTCCATCGTCTTCAAGGTCGTATTCCCGAAAACCTCACTCGGCAATCGCCCGATTAAAACGATCAATGGGAATAAAGTCCGTACTATGGATCGGATCCGGTCTCTCCAATGGTAGGGTTCTATATTCCGCTTCTGCCCTAATTAAACAGTATGGGACATAATTAAGCAGTAATTCCCAAGCTCGAATCGAAGGGTTTCTAATCACTTGACCTCTCCCTTCCGCGGAAAAATCTATCCGAACGAAGGCTATGAAGAAGCAGATAAACGATCGTTACGAACCCGCGAGCGTCGAGCCAAAATGGATTTCCCTCTGGGAAGAACGTAAAAGCTTCCAGCCAAACCAAGCAGTATCTCCTTCCTTTACGATCGCACTACCTCCCCCGAACGTAACAGGCAGTCTCCATATCGGGCATGCGCTCAATCATACGATCCAAGATATCATCATTCGAATCGAACGGAAGAAAGGAAAATCGGCCCTTTGGATTCCAGGAATGGATCATGCCGGAATTGCCACTCAAGTCGTCGTGGAGCGGGAATTAGCAAAAGAAGGAAAGAAACGTTCGGATTTTACTAGGGAAGAATTCGAAAAAAAGGTTTGGGAATGGAAGGAGCATTCGGGGGGAATGATCCGAAATCAGCAAAAACTCTTAGGAGAATCCGTTGATTGGTCCCGACAAAGATTCACAATGGATGAAGGCCTATCCAAGGCTGTTGTCAAGGTTTTCAAATCCCTATATGACGAAGGTTTAATTTATCGCGGAGAACGCATCATCAACTGGTGCCCTAAAACTCTAACTGCGATTTCCGACTTGGAAGTCGAATACAAAGAAACAAAAGGGAAATTATACCACCTACGATATCCAATCGTCGGACAACCGGGTAAATATATTATTGTCGCCACTACTAGACCAGAAACCATGTTTGGCGACGTCGCTGTCGCCTCGCATCCGGACGACGAACGTTATAAAAATTTAAAAGATGCTCTGGTGGAGCTCCCACTCACGAATCGTACGATTCCGATCGTATTCGATAGTTTCGTAGATAAGGATTTCGGTTCCGGTTTGGTAAAAATCACACCTGCACATGATCCGAACGACTTCGAAGCCGGACAACGTCTCGGTCTCAAACCGTTGATCGTAATGAACCCGAATGCTACTCTAAACGAACACGCGGGAAAATACGCGGGATTAGATCGTTTTGTTGCTCGAAGAAAGATAGTCGCAGATCTGGACGAGGCAGGATTGGTCGAGAAGATCGAAGATCATGTTCATTCCATAGGACACAATTCCAGAGGCGGAGAAATTATAGAGCCGTACCTTTCCCTGCAATGGTTCTGTAAAATGAGATCCCTCGCGGATCTTGCTATCGAAGCGGTTCGCTCCGGTGAAACCGAATTCGTTCCCAAACTTTGGGAGAAGACTTTTTTCGAATGGATGAACAATATCCGAGACTGGTGCGTTTCTAGACAACTTTGGTGGGGACATAGAATCCCTGCCTATCATTGCAAAAACTGTAAACATACCGAAGTCTCCGAATCAAAGGTGGAAGTTTGTCCGAACTGTAATTCTCGAGATGTTGAGCAAGATCCGGACGTACTGGATACCTGGTTCTCGTCCCAACTCTGGCCATTCTCAACCTTAGGTTGGCCTGAACGTACGCCGGATTTCGAGAAATTTTATCCGACGCAAGTTCTCGTTACGGCTTTTGATATCATCTTTTTCTGGGTAGCTCGCATGATTATGATGGGCAAAAAATTTACCGGAAAATCGCCTTTCGCGAAAGTAATCATCCATGCGCTTGTTCGAGATAAGGAGGGAAAAAAGTTTTCCAAGTCGGTCGGGAACGTCGTGGATCCTCTCGATATGATGAACAAATACGGAACCGATTCGTTCCGTTTCTTCTTAGCTGCGACGCTCCCCGAGGCAAAAGACGTTCTCTTTGACGAAAGCCGACTGGACGGTTACCGCTCTTTCTGCAATAAGATCTGGAATTCCAGCAGATTTATTCTGATGAACTTGGAGGAAGGATTTCAAAAGAAAGAATTGGAAAATTCGTACGCTTCCAAATTAGAACCCATGGACAAATGGATTCTTCAAAAATTCAACGAAACTCTTTCTAACTACGAACGAGCCTATTCCAAATTTCTTTTCTTTGAAATGGCTTCGGAAATTTACGAATTCGTTTGGGGTGATTTTTGCGACTGGTACATCGAACTCGTAAAACCGAGAATCTACGGCAAATTAGGACCCGAATCGCAGGAAGTCGCCAAGCACGTATTAGTGGACATTCTCGTTCAAGCATTAGGATTATTGCATCCGTTTATGCCTTTCTTAACTGAAGAAATCCACGAGGTATTCGGAGAGGGAGAATTCCTGATAGGGACGCCCTTCCCGACTAAATATTCCGTTTCGGCGGAAGACGAGGGAGTCGTTAAGACTAATATTATGCAGGAAGCCATTAAACAAATCCGCGTACAAAGAACGGAAAATAGCGTTCCTCTCGACAAAAAATGCCAAGCAATATTAAAATCGACTAATCCGTTAGTCGCTTCTTCAGTTAAAGACTTCGAAGTTTCGATCTTGCAGCTGGCTCGGTTGGAAAACATTCGCGTAGACGAGGCTTACTCGATCGAAAAAACGGATTCGGTCGGGGCATTCCGATTCGGAGAAGTTATTCTTCCCCTATCCGGAATGATCGACTTCGAAAAGGAAAGGGCGCGATTAGAGAAAGAACTTCAAAAAGTCGGACAAGAAGAGGAGAAACTTTCCTCTAAACTCGAAAATGTAAACTTTCTTGCGAAAGCAAATCCGGATATCATCGAAAAGGAAAAGGACAAGCTCCGACTTTTAAAGGAAAAAGTAGAAATCATTCGTAAGGGAATTGAAAAGCTTTCTTGAGCAATAAGAAAAACGATTTTCTAATGGATCCCTATCGATCCTACTGAGTAAGGGGCTGGCCGGATTTTTCTAATTCGGCTTATTTTGAAAATGGCTCCTTCCCGACCTTTTTCAAACGGTATTGATATCTTAAGAATCTTGGAGCGGTATTTTATATTATGTCTCGTGTCCTTTTAATCGGCTCTGGCGGTAGGGAAAGTGCGATCGCCTACAAACTAAGGCAATCTTCAAAATTGACATCCCTTCATGTTTTTCCGGGAAACGGAGGCTTTCCTGAGGAGGAACTGCTCCCTATAGATTCCTTCGACTTAAAGCAAAAAATCTCCGTGCAAGAGTTCGTTAGAAAAGAAGGTTACGATCTAGTCGTAGTCGGCCCCGAGGATCCTTTGGTAGACGGTATCTGCGATTGGCTTCAGGAAATAAACGTACTGACTTTCGGACCGTCCGCTTACTGTGCTCAAGTGGAAGGATCCAAAGAATTTGCAAAATCTTTAATGAAGGAAGCCGGAGTTCCTACTGCAAAATACGAATCTTTTTCCGATTTCGAATCCGCGTTAGCCTATACCCGAAAAGAGGGAGTTCCTATCGTAATTAAGGCGGACGGGCTCGCCGCCGGAAAAGGTGTTACGGTTTGTTTTCGGTTCGAAGAAGCGGAAGTCGCACTCAAAGAAATTTTTTTAGACAAGAAATTCGGCGCGAGCGGTAATAAAGTCGTCATCGAAGAATTTATGGAAGGCCAAGAAGCTTCCATTTTTGCGATCAGCGATGGAGTCCGATATTTTACGCTACCCGCGGCACAGGATCATAAGCGGGCTTATGACGGAGACAAAGGGCCGAACACCGGAGGAATGGGCGCATACTGTCCTACGCCTATCATCACACCGGAAACATTAGAGAATATTAATCGATCCGTTTTCGATCCTATGTTCGAAATATTCCGAAAAAAAGGTCACCCTTATAAAGGATTATTATACGCAGGATTAATGATCACTCCGAAAGGCGAACCGAAGGTAGTGGAATTCAATTGTCGTTTTGGCGATCCTGAAACGCAATGCGTGCTTCCGATGCTGGACGGCGACTTATTGGAAATTTTCGTAGCGTGCGCCAAAGGAAACCTCTCTGGCGTAAAAACAGGCATTCTGCCCGGCGCATCTACCGTAGTCGTTTTGGCCGCGGATGGTTATCCCGAATCTTATGCAAAGAATATTCCTTTAAATATCCCAGAAACAAGTAGTAAAGATATCGTAGTTTTTCATGCAGGAACTTCAAAAAAGGATGGAAACATAATCTCCACGGGTGGAAGAATTTTAGGAGTTTCGGCCCGAGGAAAGAATCTGAAAGATTCTGTAGAAAAAGCTTACTCTTATTTAAGCAAACTCGTCGCGCCCAAAACCTTCTACCGAAAGGATATTGCTCGCAAAGCATTGTAGACTATGCCGTTTCTCGTATCTGGAAATATAGATTTAATCGATCAGGTTAGCCTTCGTAAATTAGAGAAGCATCTGGGGGTCATCTTATCTCCTCATCAATATCCGATCGAACAATACAATTTAATTCGTAATTCCTTAAGATCAAAACTAGATTCGGAAAACTTAATCCGAAGAATGAGTCGGAAAGAATTACTTTCCTTTATCTATATCCTCACTCAGTTCGGGGACGTCGTCCAAGGAGAGACTCCTCAAGAATATCTCGACGTCGACAATATCCCTGTCGTTTTAGAATGGCAAAAGGGACATTTTATGGTTCCTTACGAAGTCCTGGATTTTCTTGCTCATTCTAGAGTATTTCGAAATCAAAATTACCTGTTTGCACTGATCCAGCCGCTACCTTCGAAGGAAAAGAAAGCTTGGATCGAATGGATAGGAGCCGGGTACGGGAAAACGTTTCCGAGAGAGATCAATCACGAGCTTTATTTTCAATGTCGACATCTGCAAAAGCCCTTCCAGGGAAAGAGCCTAGTCCAGGAGGAAGTCATTCGGATCGACCAATTGTGGGCTCCGGGAAAAAATGAAGTCGCGGACTGGTTTTATAAAGGAATTACGCCTTTCTATACCGCCATGAAGGAGCTCCAACGGGTCGAAAGAGATCCTTTCTTATTGCATGTTTTAGACCTAATTCGTTCGGGAAAACTTGTCCTAAAACGCACCCCGGAGGAATTTGGTAGAAGAGAGGAGTTTGATCTCGTCTCGACTGTGGAAGGCAATACTCCTCAACTGCGGGACACCGTATTTAGTTGGGAAGTAGAACGGGAAGAACGCGAAGACTTTCTTTTCCGTTAAAGAGCTAACTCTTCCTTCCCTCTTTTCTCACATCTTATTATAAAGCAGTAAAAAATCGATCCGTATGGAAGTTAAGAACGCCAAGGAACTCAAACGCCTTTCTAAAGAATTACAGGAAAATTTCCTGAATCGATGGAAACTCTTGAATCTGGATAAGGATCAAGATCAATTAAAGTCCTTTAATGATAGAATATCCGATCCCTCGTTTTGGGATAACCCGGATCAGGCAAAATCCGTCAGCCAAAGAAAAACCGAATTGGAACGAAAGCTTGCGCCTTGGATCGCAATACGACAGGACATCAACGACTTTCCCGATTTGGTAGAATTAACCTTTGAAGAAAAAGGGGAAGACGGTGTCGAAGAACTTAGCTCAGAATATTCCCGTCTAAAAGACGAGTTTGAACGGCTAGAACTCCTGGGCGCCCTGAACGAACCGGAGGATATGAAGCCTGCATTCTTAAATATTCATCCCGGTGCAGGCGGCACGGAAAGTCAAGATTGGGCGGAAATGCTTTTTCGAATGTATTTAAAATATTTCGATAAGAAAGGATATCAGTACAGCGTCGTTGATTTTCAGGAAGGCGAAGGTGCAGGTATCAAGAATGCGACGATCCATGTGATCGGAGATTTCGCTTACGGCTTTTTGAAATGCGAAAACGGAGTCCATAGACTAGTTAGAATTTCCCCTTTCGACGCAAACAAAAGACGGCACACATCTTTCGTTTCGGTTCACGTCAGCCCAGAGTTAGACGACGATATCGATATAAAAATAGAAGATAAAGACCTGAGAATCGACGTGTATCGTTCTTCCGGTGCAGGCGGTCAGCACGTCAACACAACCGACTCGGCAGTCCGGATGACGCATATTCCGACAGGGATCGTCGTTGCCTGCCAAAATGAACGCTCGCAAATTAAAAACCGTGACACCGCGATGAAAATGCTTAAAGCTCGTTTATACGAAATGGAACAAGAGCGATTAAAGGAGGATTTGCAAAAAAAATCCGGCGAAAAGAAAGATATCGCCTGGGGGAATCAAATCCGCTCATACGTATTCCATCCCTATAATATGGTTAAAGATCACCGTACTGATTATGAAACTGGAAATGTTCAAGCAGTTATGGACGGAGACATCGAACCGTTTATTATGGCTTACTTAAAAACCCTCTGACGAATCGACTTCCTCCCGATAAGGAAATTTTGATTCGCTTTATATACGTTCAAAATCGATCGAAGCGGAGAAGTTCCGCAAAGTAAACTGCATAAGGTGAAAATTCGCCGTAACTAAGAGGCATTCCCGTTAAATCTAAGTTCATATAGCTTCCAAAATCTTCGATTCGGCTTTCTAGGGTTTTTACCTTCCCTAAATTCCGGGCGCAGTCCGGCCAGAAAATACATCCGAGTATCCCCTTTATTTTTTACAGGAAGCGACCCGCGAGAACGAAAGACAAAAAAATCTTTTGTTAGTTCCACTACGGGCCTCGTTACGTTAACTCTTCCAGGTTCGCTACTAGATTCCATTCGACTGGCAAGATTTACCGTATCACCCCAAACATCGTATGAAAATTTTCGACTTCCGATAACGCCGGCGACTAAAGGACCTGAATGAATTCCGATCCGAGTCTTCCACAACGGGGCGCCAGTATTGTCGGTTCGCATTTGATCCAGCCGTTCCAACATTCCCAACGCGGTCAGCAAGCTATCGACAGCATGGGAGGGACGAAACGAAGGAACTCCTGCCACGCACATATACGCGTCTCCGATTGTTTTTAGTTTTTCTAAATTATGAACCTCAGTCACTGAATCGAAATGGCGAAAGCAAGTATCCAATTCTCGAACTAAATCGTCCGGAGAAAGGTTTTCTGCTATGGAAGTAAACCCGTAAAAGTCGGTAAATAATACGGTCGCTTCCGAGATGTATTTCGGTTCGGAATATCCTGTTCTCTTTAACTCCTCTGCGGTTTCTTTGGGAAGAATATTTAAAAGAAGTCTCTCAGATTTATCTTTCTCTTCTTGAAGTAAACGTTCCGCCTCCCAAGCTCCGCTCGCTAGTTCTTTTCCGAGGAATGTCAACCAAAGGACTACAAGGATAATGCTGGTAAAATAAAAATAATCCTGAAGGTCCGAAGCTAATTCTAGGATAGGATCGAAAAAATAAGGAATTATGCGAGCTAGAACGAATAAGAAACCGAGGGCCAATTCGGTCACAAAAATGAAGATCTTCTCTTCGGGCGGATAAATGTAAAAAGGAAGCGCAAAACTCGCAAGAATATAAAGATCTAAACCTGCACTCGGCGAAAGAATCCTAGAAATTATTAACAATTGGCTCCAGCCGGAAATCGAAAGCAGAATTCTCGCGCTTTTATTTCTTCCGGTAATATTTAGCCAAAGTACGAATGCATAACCTAGAATGTTCAGGAACCAAAGAAAATACAACCATCCGGGAAAAAATAATCCGAACGCAAGAAATACGATGTAATAAACTAAAGTAAAAAATCCGGTAATGATTACGACTGCGTTTGTAGCAATGATATATCGATTACCCGGACCAGTACCCGTTCCGGCCGAGAGCAAACGTTTCCATAAATGGACCGATCGCATACAAAAAGCTGTAGCATTAGTAACGAAGTTCATCGAAACCGAGTTTTAAAGTTTTCGACGGAACTGAAAAGCGATAATCTAACCGCTTTAATAAGATATTACTAGAAATCGGTCTTATATTCTTAAAATTAAGTAAGAAAAAATGCGCGTTCCCCGTGTGCGTAACGGGGAACGAAATATTTTATAACCGAGAAAGGTTTCAATGCATCAACGATCAATAACACATAATGTCTTTAATCGATAGGTAATAAGTATTTTGCATTTTTACCCGCAACAGGTTCGTAGATCTCCATTATATAGCGACTTTCTAAATCGCATCCCCGTTTCTCACATGCCTCGAAAAGTTTCGGATAGATCTTATAGATTCCGAGAAATACGGAGAAAAAATTCTTAAAGGGAAAATCCACAACGAGGTATTTGCGTACCGGAATTGTACGCTCTTCCAATGCTAAAGAAATACCCTGCGGTTTTGTTTTTAGCGGCTCCGAAAATAATACCCCCACCTCAGATCTAAGTTGGTCTTTAGGTACTTTCCGCGGATTATCCAGATAAATCCCGAATATCCTATAGCCTTTCAAACCGCTCGCCGGAAGCTCTTTCATTAGAGTTCGAAACGTTTCCCCAACTTTTCGATACTCCCCGGTTTGATGGTGAGAAATTACGTAAAACGGTCCCTGAACTTCTTCTCGAACTTCCACCGTATTAAAAGCACCCATGTAACCTAGAAATACGATCAATAAGAGAAGTATTACCCCTGCAATAGATAAACCAATTTTCATAGAAACCTCGAATGAACTACTTCATGTAACCGATCGGAATCGAAAATTAGCGAAGTGCAGCCGTTTAAACGGCTTAGTGTTCCGAAACATGTTCCCATAAAAGTATTTCTAACGTTAAAAATTAAACTTTGATCGGCTCTTCTTGCAATTATAATTAATGTTTTCGAATATTCGTAGGCATTGATAAAACTCAAGTTGCGTTGGATTTCCGCGGATAAGAAGCGATCAATTTATCGGAACGAAATCTTCGGGACGGGCAGAACCGCACTTACCAACCGTTAAACGAAATAAAAAAAAGCGTTTCTAGAGAAAATACCGTAAACAAAACCGTTCGGTTCAGAAAGAGATAGGATTTGAATTCGATAAAAATCCGATTCGAAGATTTCAGTTGTTCACCAAACCGTTGCAACTAGTTTTGCGGACGGTGAATTAGCGAACCCCGTATTTTTCTTTTATTCGTTTAATTTTAACTTCCATACCCTTCCACAAAGTCTCTTTTTGCGGATGGAATGTAGCATAGACTCCTTGTCGAACAAGATCTATGATTTCTTCCAACGAGAAGTCTAGAAAGCGCCAAAGTTTAAAATATTCATAAGTAAGATTGACGTTAAAAATTTCGGGATCATCCGTGTTGATGCAAAGTGGCAGCCCTTGATCGTAATAATACCGTACCGGATGGTTCTGCTCCTTTCTGACGTATTTGCCGGTAAACACGTTAGACGTCACACAGATTTCGATTGGAATTTTGTTTTCCCGAAGATAGTTGATCAATTCAGGATCCTGAATCGCGGAAGTTCCATGTCCGATACGTTCGGCTTTACATTGTTCCACTGCCTCCCAAATCGCCCAAGGACCGTCGTCTTCTCCGGAATGTGCAACGACTCGAAGCCCTGCTTCTCTTGCTTTTTTAAAGACTTCGACATAATCCCTCGCAGGACCCATTAATTCTGCGCCGCCTAATCCGATTCCTATAATTTCCTTTTGCTTGAGCTTGAGAACTCGATTAAGATTATTCATCGCGTTCTCGGGACCGAAAGAGCGAGAAACGTCGACTAGAATTCGAATTTCAATTCCATCCTTTGCTTTTTCTTCACGGATTCCTTCCACGAGTTGACTGACCATTTCGTCAAAATCCAAGCCGTTTTGGATAAATTTGGAAGGCGCAAAGAAAACCTCGGTATAGAGAATATTATTGGTCCTCATATATTCCGCGAGACTGCCCACAAAGTAATACAAGTCCGCAGGCTCTTTGACTAAGCTTTGGATAAAGAAGAATACTTGGATGAATCCGTTCAGATCCTTGAAATTGAACTTGGCCTCGAATTCTTCATCGCTTAGAGAGATGCCGTTCTTTACCATGAGCTTCTTCATGGTTTCCTTATTTACGCAGGCTTCCAGATGCAGATGGATTTCCGTTTTAGGGAGTTCCCTAATAAAATTGATGACGTCTTGGTCCTGAAGTTTTTGGCCCGAAAGATCCGCGGGTTCCAGCAGCGCCGAAGCGGTCGACCTGCCGGATTCATGCGCTTCCGAATCCCCGAGGAGCCAAGAAGGAGGTCGATCGACTTCTAATTCCAGAAGTCGTATTCGTTCGTTGAGTAGATTATTAATCTGCTTATCGAAGGAAATTTGCAGGGACGATGAATACGGCCTGTCGGCGGGTAGCCGACTTTTTAATCGATTCAGTTCCGTTACGTCACGGTCGAGGATCCGGATTCTATCCAGGATGTCGGCGAAGGTTAAACCCACGGGAGCAGAATAGGGAATCGCCTCTCGGATTTCAATTCAGAAAAAGATTCCGGAGGTTTTCCCCTTATCTTTTCCAAAAATTCGCCGATCTTATAGGAAGCCCTGGAGGATTTTGTCGCATGATAACAGCGAGAAAGACTTTCTTACCTTTTGCACTACCGTTGATCTCGGAAAGAGCCGTCGAAGAAGTTTCCGCCGTACTCCGTTCCGGCTGGATCACCTCGGGGCCGAAAGTGAAAGAATTCGAAGAAGAATTCGCCAGATACACCGGCTCGGCATACGCGCTCGCATTAAATTCCGCGACCGCGGGTCTTCATTTAGCGCTAGAGGCTATCGGACTTTGCTCCGAAGACGCAGTCTTCGTTCCGGCGGTTACTTTTACCGCGACTGCGGAAACGATCTGTTACTTCGGTGCCGAACCGATCCTGACCGACGTGGATCCTATTTTCAACCTGATGACCGAAAACACATTGAGAGAAGCGATCGATCGGGAATGCGTTTCCTCTAAAGGAAATTTGGTTCATAAAAAAACCGGAAAAACCGTTCGAGCATTGATGCCCGTCCATTTAGCCGGAGCAATCTGCGATATGGACGCCTTGAACGCAATTGCTCGAGAATACCATCTGTACGTAATCGAAGACTCCGCTCATGCCTTCCCCGCGACTCATAAAGGAAAAAAGGTAGGAACTCACGGGGATTTTACCGTCTTTAGTTTTTACGCCACCAAAGGAATTACTACCGGCGAGGGCGGAATGGTAACGACTCGCCATTCTCATTTTGCCGAGCGAATCAAGTTGATGCGATTGCACGGAATCAATCGGGAAACTTTCGATCGTCCAGGCTGGTACTACGAAGTAGTTTCCCCGGGTTTCAAATACAATATGAGTGATATCGCTGCCGCGATGGGTGTCGTTCAATTGTCCGAAGCCGATGAACTTTGGAAACGAAGAATTCTGATTTCGGATATTTATCGTTCCGAGTTTTCCGAATTGCCTTTTCTTCATTTACCCTTACCTGCAAAATCGGGCGAGCATTCCTGGCATCTATTTAGAGTCGAGGTGGATCGCGTAAACGGAAAGATCGATCGGGACATTTTATGTTCTGAATTAAAGAAAAGAAATATAGGCTCGAGCCTGCATTTTATTCCTTTATACGAACATCCTTTTTATCAAAGGTTCGGCTTTGAAAAGAAATACTATCCGAATGCGGACTCGATGTTTCAGAGAACCCTATCACTTCCCTTATTTCCGGGAATGAGCGACGGCGATATAGAGGATGTGGTCTCCGCGATTCGGGAAATCTTTTCGAAGTTCTGACGAACCAAGAAACATTCAACGAAGTCGATCTCAGCTTTATTGCAAAAAATCCATTTCCTAGGATCGATAGAACGAAATTCGGCGATCTTCAAAAAACATTTGAAGGGAAGAAAGCGATCTAGCGACTGCAATATGTAGCTATTCTCCGCGATTTCTTCGAGACCTAAGCTAAAGTTTAATTTAATTAAAGAAGACGAAAAATAAAAATACTTTTACGAAGAGCACAAGTATACCTGCTTCCAGTTCGCTCGCTTCTTGCGCCTTATCGAAGGACGTTAAGGCCAATATCCACTCTTCTACTTCTTCGGCGATCTCTGCATCGTCGAAATCGACCAGATTGATTTTTTTGTATCCGCCTTTCGGAATAGTTACGCCGCAGGTAGAACAAAGATCGGAAAGGATCTCCATGGATTCCTCTCTCACGATCATGGAGAATTCTCCCATTTCCCGGGTTTCGAGTAGGACTGCCTCTCCCAACTCTAAAATTTCCTCCATGACCGCTTCGCTTCCCTCTTCCTCGGCGAGTTCTCTCCATCCGCGTAGACAGTCCAAAAGTTCGTCCGCAAGTTCCAAAATCTTGTCGGAAGCTTCCTTTCGTTTTTCCTCGGAGAGCGATTGCGGAAATCCCATCATCCAGGATTCCTGAACGGCATTCAAAGCCCCTTCTCCGCTGCTTAAAAAACCGAAGAGCAAATAGATCAATGCCCAAGGATTTTCAGGATGACCGTTTGCTGCGCAGAACTTTTGGAAAGATTGAAACTCTTTAAGCGGGAATGCCATACGTTCTAACAGAATTCTTTTACGGGGTTTACGTGCAAGCAGATTGCTCTTTGCAAATAGCTTTCCAATTTATGGCGATAGAATAAGATCTGTTCTATCATGGCTAAATACAAGGCTGCGGTAATACAACTAAATAGTAATGCAGATCCTTCCGCCAATTTAGCAAAAGCAGGAGAGCTGATTCGAAACGCCGTAGACAAAGGCGCAAAACTGATCGGCCTTCCCGAAAATTTTTCTTTCCTCGGATCGGAAAAGGAAAAATTGGAATGTGGAGCGGAGATTCAAAGATTAGCGGAGAATTTTCTCGGTCAAACTTCCCGCGAACATCACATCCATCTCTTGGGCGGAGGATACCCGGTTCCGACTGTTGACGGCAAAGTATTCAATACGGCAGCTCTTTACGGTCCGGAAGGAAAAGAAATATTCAGATATTATAAAGTTCATTTGTTCGACACCGACCCGGGAGACGGAGTAGAATATAGGGAATCTAGAAGCGTCGATTCGGGAAAGGAACCGTCTCCGATATTTTTTTCCTCCGATTTGGGTAATATTTCGACTGTAATATGCTATGACCTTCGTTTCCCCGAGCTATTCCGAGTATTGGTTTCTAAAGGAGCGGAGATAATATTCGTTCCGTCAGCATTCACAAAACTGACAGGCATCGCCCACTGGGAACCTCTTTTAAGAGCTAGGGCAATAGAAAATTTTTGTTACATTCTCGCTCCCGCGCAAACGGGTTTACACGGAACCGGAAGAGAAACCTACGGGCATTCCATGATCGTTTCTCCATGGGGAGAAATTTTATCCGAATCGGGAATAGAGGAAGGAATTATTTACGCTGATATCGATACCGAAGAAATCATGAAAGCTAGAAAGAAAATCCCGTCTTTAAAACATCGTAAATTCGTTGCGGCATGGGAAAAGTAGAGGTAAAGGATTCATATGAGCGGGGAAACCAAAGAAATTCCAACGATTGCGTTTCGTTCCCAAAAAGAATGGGAAAAATGGCTGAAGGGAAATCACTCGGCTATGGCTGGAGTCTGGCTTAAATTCGCCAAAAAGAAATCAGGAATAGAAACCGTCACTTATGAAGAGGCAATTGAAATCGCTCTCTGCTACGGCTGGATCGATAGCCACAAAAAACCTTTCGATACTCTGCATTGGATACAGAAGTTTTCTCCTCGAGGTGCGAGAAGCATTTGGTCTAAGATCAACCGAGATAAGGCGGAAAAATTGATTGCTTCGGGTAAAATGAAATCCGCCGGGTTGAAAGCGATCGAAAATGCGAGACAAAACGGATCCTGGGAAAAAGCATATGATTCCCCAGGACGAATCTCCGTGCCGGAAGATCTAAAGCTGGCTCTGGAAAAAAACAAAAAAGCGAAAGCATTTTTTGAAACTTTGGACAGTACGAATCGATATGCTATATTATTTCGAATTCATAACGCTAAAAAAGAAGAAACAAGAATCAAGCGACTTAGACGATTCGTGGAAATGTTGGAACGTAACGAGAAAATTCATAATAAAAAGTCGTAACTTCTTGCTTTTGGGCGGAGATAGTTAAGATCAAAGACCATGATATTACACCCCTGGCACGAAGCCAGCCCCGGCCCCAATCCTCCGCATGAAGTTCATGCTCTCGTTGAAATTCCGTCCGGAAGCAAAGCAAAATTCGAAGTGGATAAAGAATCAGGTCTGATTCAGTTGGATAGGGTTCTTTTCGCATCCGTGCATTATCCGGCGCATTACGGTTTTATTCCTCAAACCTTGGGAGACGATAAGGATCCATTGGATATACTTGTTCTATGTTCCGAGCAGGTACCTCCTCTTTGCCTGGTCCCCGCTCGGGTAGTGGGAGTCATGAGAATGATCGACAGAGGAGAAGGTGATGAAAAAATTTTAGCGGTCGCATCCGGCGATCGAAGTTTCGACGGAATCGAGCATGTCTCTCAACTTCCTGCTTCTTTTCGTGCGGAACTCACTCATTTCTTTTCAGTGTACAAACAGTTGGAACAGAAAGAAGTTAGAGTCGAAGAACCGGAAGGTCCGGCAGTGGCCAAAGACTTGATCGTAAAAGCTTTGGAACTATACCGCCGAACCTTTCCCACATAAACGGATATAGATTAGCTGCTTTGAACGTCGTCCAGAAACCCTTTGAGGAGCGGGAAGAACTCATCCGGTTTATCCAAATGCAACCAATGACCTACTCCTTCCATGACAGTGTACGAAAATCCCGAACCTAATTTATGTAATGATAATGGACCGTTATTTTCAGTCGTAACGACCGCATATTGTAGCCCGGAAAAGTTTTTCAAAGCGGGGCTCGGATCGTAATCCAACAGACTTTCGGTCACTCCGATTACGGTTTTCTTCGGCATCCCGGCAAGCTGATTCCAAATTCTCGTCTTCACCATTGGATTCGATTTCGCAAGAAGTTGTTCCCAATATCCATACGTAGTTTGTTCATACGCTTCCGAGCGTAAAGCTGACTTTACACCGTCACGAACGCCCTCCGGAATTCCATTAGGGTCGCCGCCGGAATCTACGATAAAAAGACCCGCCACTTGCTCCGGATGTTCGCCTGCGTATTCAAGCGCGACGGAACCTCCCATGCTATGACCGACCAGTACGAATCGATTCAAGTGCAGGAATTTTGCGACTGCCTCGACGTCTTTTGTCATTGAATAGATCGAAAAATCCCCGTCTTCCGGCGGACCGGAACGACCATGTCCTCGAAGTTCTATCGAGATCACTCGTCGACTCCCCGACAATCTTTGTCTCACGTCTTCCCAATGAGAAACTTCTCCTCCGAACGAGTGCAAAAGAATAACCGGTATTCCACCCTCTCCTTCATCTTCGAACGCAATTTTACTTTTCGGTCCTTCGATAATCCGAGAAGTTCCCCTACAGAATACTATTCCTAATACCGAACACGCTATCATCATCATTTATAAAATCCTGAATCCGTTTTTCTTTTCAATCGCAACTCTCACCGAAAGTTTTTAAATAATAGTTTCCCCAATGCGGACGCGAACCGTCCGAATCTACAAAATCATATTCTGTCGAGAGCCCCCAACTGCTTAAAGCTTTGCCGTTCTTCGTACCTACGTTCGGATCGGAGGCCAAGGCAGCCACCGCTCGTCCTACAAACAAAGGAGTCTCGGACGAAACGAAATGTTTGTCTTTTTCGATCCCTTCTCTCCATGTTTCTTCGGTTACGCCGAAATGATCCAACATCGTCTCCGACCTTAAGAATCCAGGAGTAATGGCGAGTGACGTGACTCGCCAAGGTTGTAATTCTTTAGACAGGCAATGAGATAAATTTATGATGGAAGACTTTGTAAGACTGTACGGTAAATTTCCCCTGTATCTATAATCCGTGCCGTGACTTCTACCAATAGACCGGATCCTTTTTCAATCAGCAAGGGCGCACCGTAGAAAGAAGTGATGATATGGGAATTGAGACAGTTTCCGAATATCTTCAAAGCTTTGGAGATATCTTGTTCCCAGAATTTTTTTCCCCACTCAGCTAAGTGATCTCCTCCCCAAATATCGTTTACCAGAATATCTAAACCGCCGTTCGACTCTTTCTTAACTTGTGCAAAGAGAGATTTTACCTGCTCCGGGTCCGCATGATCCGCTCGGATAGGAACTCCCTTTCCTCCGACTTGAGAAACTTTCTCCGCAGTTTCTTCGATCGTTTCCTTTCGTCCTAGCTCGGACGTGAAATCTCGGCTGGTGCGACCCGTGACATACACTGTGCAGCCTAATTCGCCTAACGCGATCGATATGCCTCGACCCGCGCCCCTGGCTCCTCCTGCAACGACCGCAACCCTACCATCCAACGGTTTTTCAATCATGACATCAGTATACGACACCCTAGTTGTCATAATCTGTCATATTTAATAAATGGAATCCTGCGGCAGTAGCCAAAGATGGTAAAAGATAGGAATTCGAAATTAGCCTCTGAATATAAGGATTGCAATATATGACAGAAGATGTCATATATTGATGGTAAGATTGTAAGATGCGAGCAGATCGTCTTTTGAATATTCTTTTGCATCTCCAAGCCAAGGGGAAAACCACCGCAAAGGAACTTTCCTCCAAATTAGAAGTTTCGGAACGAACCGTTCACCGGGATATGGAGGCTCTTTCCGCCGCCGGAATTCCGATCTACGCGGAACGAGGGGTTGGGGGCGGTTGGATTCTGAGTGACGGGTACAGAACGAATTTAACAGGGATGAAGAGAGAAGAAGTGCTCTCTTTGTTTCTTCTTCAATCCTCTCGAATCTTAGAGGACCTAGGAAGAAAAAAGGATTTCGACTCCGCATTCTTAAAACTCTTGGCAGCATTACCGCCGGCTTATAAAAAAGATGCCGAGACAGTTCGTCAAAGAATCCATATCGACGGAGCCGGTTGGAACCAAGCGATTCGGGATCTTCCTCTGCTTCCGATTTTGCAGGATGCAATTTGGGAAGATAGAAAAGTAGAAATATTGTACGAAAAAGAAGGTCAAACTTCTCCGAGGCTTTTGGAACCGCTAGGACTCGTTGCAAAAGACACAGTCTGGTATTTAGTCGCTCGGAGGAGCAGGGAAATTCGGATCTACAGGATATCACGAATTAGAAATACTCGCCTAACAGAGGAAAGGTTTGAGCGCCCCAAAAAATTCGACCTAGCAAAATATTGGGAGGTGTGGTTACAAGATTTTCAATCAAGACTTCCGCAATATACGGTCAGAATTAAGATTACAACCGCCTTGGAACCACGGATACGAAATATTCCGTACGCTAAAATCACGAAGACGTTTCCTTCAAAAAAGGGTTGGAGCGAAATGGAGTTGGACCTAGAAACTCAAGATTGGGCGACAGGAATATTGATGCGTTTTGGTTCCGAAATAGAAGTGTTGCATCCGCCGGAATTAAAAGATTCCATACTCAAGAAAGCAAAAGAGCTTTTGAATCTATACGAACCTTCCGATTCCTGAAATCTCCGCCATGCACTGCAAAATCCGGCCTCCTTCTATGGAAAGTCTTCCGTTCGAATTACGGACCGTTCCTTATCGCCGCACACAGAATTTAGGCTTTAATCTAGATCGACGAAATATTTCAGTCCTTTATCGTTAAAAATTCCGAAAAAGCGATTTTACAGATGGCAGAAATCGACCCCGAAATTGTTGATTTTTGAATCTTCTACCTTCTAATTAGAAAGCCTCCCCAGGTTAAGAATTTCGATGCTACTGAACCCAGAGAGCGAACATACTCAAGTTAGAAATTTCTTAGAGCTTACTGCGGACGCAGTTATTCTAGCGGATTCCGACGGACGACTCATAGAATTTAATTCCAACGCAAAGAAACTGGAGTTAATTTCCGAAAACGAATCCTTGTTGGAAAAAGATTGGTACCCGGTTCTCAGACTCCTTGCTTTAGGCGACGCAGTTAATATCTTTTTAAGGACTTCCTCCATTAAGCGACGATTCGAAGTTAAAGTTGCGGAGATCCGTTTAGCGGATTTTCCTGAAAAAATTTTAACAGCCTATATATTTCAAGACAAAACGGAATTTAGGAAACTGGAAGTCAAGATAAAGAGATTAAAGTCCTTAGGTCATCGGGATAGAAATAGAATCCGAGACCTCGAAATAAGGGATCCATTAACCGGATTGTTTAATAGAAATTACATGATGGAAACCTTCAGTGCGGAGCTTTCCAAGGCTTCCAGAAACGGTCATTCGATAGGAATCATACTCATGGATATCGATCGCCTGAAAGGAATCAACGACGCCTTCGGAAATAGCAAGGGAGATATGCTCATCGCCGAAATAGGGAAAATTCTTTTGGAGAATTCGAGAAAGAGCGATGTTGCTTGCCGATTGGGCGGGGAAGAATTCTTGCTTTTATTGCCGGGAGCACAAAGAGAAACCGTTTTGGAGCGGGCCGAGAAGATTCGAGAGTTATTCTCCAAATTTTATATGGAAGATTCCGTCGATCTACTTACCGGAACCCTTTCCGCCGGAGTCGCTATGTTTCCAGCCGATGGATCTTCCGAAGACGATCTCATTTATGCGGCAAATTCCGCGTTGTATGTTGCGAAGCGGTCAGGTAGGAACAGGGTAGTTTCAACCGGAACTAAAGATTAAAATCTTACGAGACGGATTGAGAAGAAAATTCTCTTCTTACATATATGGAATACGTGGAATCCTTCGAACGTGAACGAGCAAAGGCCTACGACGAGCGAATCGTAAGAATGATCCCGTTTTACGACGAGGTTAAGGAATTAGTGGCAACGCTTCTTTTAGAATTCGTAAAGGAAAATTCTAAGATACTTTGTGCAGGATGCGGAACAGGAGCGGACTTTCAAAAATTATTGGAAGTCGCGCCCGATCGATATTCTATTACCGGCGTAGATCCTTCTCCGGAAATGATTTCCCAAGCCAAAGTAAAATACCCTTCTCTGCACTTAGAATGTTGCACCGTTCAGAATCTGCCGATTAATATCTCTTATTCGGGAGCAACATTGTTGTTCGTCCTGCATTTTCTTTCCGACGATGGGACCAAACTTTCCCTATTGCAAGAAATTGCTAAAAGACTTACGCCGGGAAGTTTATTTGTATTATTCGACCTCTACGACCCTATACCTCATAATGGAGATTTCATTTTCCGAACCGTAGAATCTTATTTAAAAAATTTTAAAGAATGGAAATCGAGCGAGCTAAAATTGTATATGAAACGAGTCAAACAACTACCTAGAATTTCCGGACCTCGTTATCAGGAATTATTGCATGAGGCGGGATTCTCAAATGCACAACAAGTCTTTCAAGTAATGCACGTTTGTGGCTGGGTTGCTTTCAAGAGTTAGAGTGACAATTATCAACCATTCAATTATATCGTAACACCGAAATTATAATAGCCTCGACATTAATATTTGGAATGATTCAATCATTCTAAATTCATATAGGAAGGTAAGGATGAATTCCTTAAAACCGAAAGCAGCTAAGCATTGGTGGATTCATGTAATAGTAGGAATCCTTTGGATAGGCGTCGGCATTGTTACTTTATTTTTTCCGATCCAAAGTTATTTTGGCTTGAGCATGGCATTTTCAATGATACTAGCGATGACAGGCCTATTTCAGATTTCCTTCGCAATATCAAACCGAAATCGGTTCTCCGGCTGGGGTTGGAGTCTCGCATTAGGAATTCTAGATATAATTGTCGGATCCGTCCTGCTCTTCCACCCCGAAATAACCGCGATCACGCTTCCTTTTATTCTAGGTTTTTGGTTGGTGTTCCGGGGAGTCACTTTAATTTCTTTTGCTCTCGAAGTGCGCTCCATTCAATCCTATCCTTGGGGCTGGCTATTATTTAGCGGAATCGCAACCATTCTGTTTGCATTAGGAATACTCTTCTTTCCGCTGCTCGGGATGTTCACGATCCTCATATGGGCAGGCGCAGGGTTCATGATTGCAGGTTTCGGAAATATGTATCTAGGATGGAAGGAGTGGAAAGCATAACTCTTCGAACGAGTCCTATCAACGTTTTATTATGACGGTTCTTTAAGTGAATCTTCCCGATTAATTCTTTGTCCATTGAACTGACGATATCCGTTAGGGCTAAAGCCGGTTAATTTTTTAAATTCTAGATTAAATGCCGATTTGGAGCTAAAACCGGACTTAACGCGAACTTCCGTAATCGACAATTTCGGGGCGAGAAGGAGTAATTTTTTCGCCTCTTCTATTCTATATTGGTTCATTAAAGTCGGAAAATTCGTCTTAAATTCCACGTTTATGATTTCGGAAAGTTGATGGATTCCGATTCCTAATTCCTTGGCTAAATGTTCTTCCTTCAGCGAATTTTTTAAAAATATTTTATCCTCTTGAATCATCGTGAGAATACGGGAAACTAAACTACCCACTTCTAACGAGGAAACCGTACTCTTTCGATTTCCGGACTTGGCAGGTTCGGAATAAAAGTATCCCTCTGCACTGAACGAATATAGACAAAAACTCGAAAGAAGCGAGTGAAAAGGGGCGAAGAAAACGACCGAGAATATCGCGATTTCGTTATAAGGATAAAAATCGAAATGGTAAAGCGATTTAGCCAGATTTAACAGAAAGAAAATGACCCAAGAAAATAAATAAACGATTACTGTCGGTTTTCCTGAACCAAATATCGATCTATGCGATTTTATAAAAAAATAAATCGCAAGAGTCGAAGAGCCTGCTAAAATTAAAATTCGATATTCGAATACCGGCTCCGATAAAGGAATCAGTAAGAAAGAAAGCCCGAAGAGTAGACCCAATAAAGAGATCCAATTTGCCTTTTGTTTTCCGTCCCAAATTCTTTCAACCGACAGAAGAAACGGAAATAAGGAAATATAGGAGGCGGTCTGAAAAAGAAAATATGGATATTCTACTATTCTTCCGCTTACTCCCCAAAATAAAGCGAACGATTTTATATGCAAAAAGTAAAAGAAGAATATGGAGATTAGAATATGCATGTGAAGGGCAGGGAAAACCGCCTTTTTACGTCTAAGCCAATAAACCGTTCCTAAAACCAAAGCCAATATTGTTAAAAGAAAAATGAAAATCACCGAGGTGCCGCGTACCGACTCCTCCTTTTCCATCCTACTTTGATCCAACACTTTAACTGGAAAGTTTGCATAGGTAATGTCCTCAGTAGAATAGAAATAGTAGTAAAATGTCTTAGTTTCTCCCGATCGCAAGTGAATCGGAAAAGAAGGAAAACTTGGAATAAAGTACCCTTGAAAATTCTTATCTTCGCTCTGAAGATAGAAGTCTCGTTCGAATTGGCCTTCGGACGAAAAAGCGCAGAATTCGATTCGAGAAAGATTGGTGGAGAAAAAAGTTAGTTGTTTATCGACGTCATTGCCCGTTTCATTTTTAAAAGTAAACCTCAGCCAATTCCCGAAATTAGTTCTGCGCACTCTTAGGGTATTAGGAATCGGATTCGTGTGCCATTCCAATTTACGTACTTTTTCCAATCCTCGATCGGAACAACCGACTACTGTAGTCCCTCTATATCTGTACTCCGCTTGAGAACTTATATTCAACGTGTCGGGAGTACTTGCAGTAATAGAAATCGGATCTGCCGTTATTATCTTAGGAAACAGCAATGAAAGAAGTGCGGAAACGAGTATAAGAGAAGGGGAATAGTTTCGAATCTTCATATTTTATTTGGCTCTATTAAAAGCGATAAACTCAAACCATTAGGACATCCGGAAAAACCCGAAAAAATCGGAATAATATTGCTCTCTTGATATTTAAAGCGGAACGGACGTCAAACAAAAATGCACATTTCGGTTATGGAGATGTCGCTTAGCAAAATAAAGAAAGAAAAGAGAGCCGAAAATACGTTTTTGATAAAAATTCCATCGGCGTACAACTAACTCGCAAAGATCAAACTGAATTTTTCTTCTCTCTATATCTAAAGACCGATCGAAATCTGAATATTCCTTATTAGAAAACGTGATATATAATGAGAGATCGATAGAATATAAAATCTTATTAATATATCAGGTCCAACTTTTTAAATATGGACAACTTTTTCGACGGTTTTGGGCATGAAAATACAAACTCACTTGACATTAGGAGAATCAAATAAAACGAAGATGCTAAGGTTCGACAAGTCGATGGAAAAATTTATTGGCAGGCTATTGAGATGCAGCGCGGTTACGCTAGTCTTATGCCTATCGATTAATATCGCTCTCGCAAAACCGTTTGCTCAAAAAGAGAAATTTCGTGCCGAAACTGAAACGGAAGATTCTATAGAAGTACGCGAAGAACATCCCGAACAGGAGCAGTCTAGTTTTTCTCTGTCAGGCTTGGTTCCGGCGGAGTACATCAATTATCCGATTTTAATCTACGAATTTTCATATATAATAGACGCCTCTTCATCTTCCATATATACCGTTCTTCTTTTCCCTTCCCTATTAAATATCCCTCCACCTTCCTACAAAGCATAAAAGATTCAAGTATAACGCGTAGAGCGCTTCGAAACTTTATTCTAATTTAGAATTAAGATTTACTGGCTTAGCTTTCCACATTCAAGAGAAGCTCGAAGCATATAAAAATACGAGATCATGGGACGAGGTACCCGATGAGCCAAAAGAATAAAAATATTCAAACCCTTCATATAGGGAATGAAAGCTTGCCTGTCAATGACATCGCTCCCGATTCCTATGCGGATGCCGTTAAGCAGGTTAATCAGGCAGGTATTGCCGCATTTTCGGTAAAGAATCCTCACTTAATGATCGTGGGTTGCATTATCGTTCTCGTTTTAGGAGTTTTAGCCTTATTTCAGATGCCGCGGGATCTCCTACCCCCATCCAAACAGCCTGCGGTTCAAATACTAGACGTTTATTGGGGCATGCCGACTTCCAGTACTGAAACTATTTTAACTTGGAAGTTCGAGAGATATACGGGTCAGGCCCCCGGATTGATCCACCAAGAATCGAAGTCTTATCCGGGCGTAAGCGTGGTTAATAATTTCTTCGACGAAGATTCCACATCGAGACCGGAAGCCATGGGCTCCACGGTGGGTTATATTATGTCGGTGCTTCGGAGACTTCCGCCGGGCGCGATGCCTCCGATCGTTCTGCCGTTCGACCCGATGGGTTCTACTCCGGTTTGTCTTGTAGCGGTGAGCGGAGATTTCGAAGTTAACGAACTTTATGATAGAGGTCAATACGACGTTCGCCGTGCCTTGCAAGGAACTCCAGGAACCATAGCTCCTACCGTCATGGGCGGAGCCGAAAAGCAGGTCATCATCGAATTAGATCCGCTTAAACTCAAACAGTACGATATGTCTGCGGCAGAAGCGATGGATAAGATCGGACGATTAAATACGTTTATTCCTGCCGGTGACGTTAAGATCGGCGACTTCGATTATCCGATCTATACTAACGGGGTTGCAGACAGCATCCAAGCCTTCGATGACTTCCCTCTCCGAAGCAGAGAGGGTGTATCCGTTTTCGTCAAAGACGTTGGCAAAACCAAGGAATCTAGCATTGTTCAAACCGAAATGGTCACATTGAATGGCAAGGAAATCGTCTACGTTCCTGTCTTGCGCCAACAAGGAGCCAACACGTTAGCCGTCGTTGATTCGGCGAGAGAAGCGATGAAAAATCTGGAAAAGGAAATTAAAGGCCTTAAATTGAACATCGTCGCCGACACTACCGTCTTCATTCGTAAAGCGGTCGAAACCGTGGGCGAAGAAGCCATGTTCGGAGGTGGCTTGGCTGCCTTGATGGTCTTTCTTTTTCTTGGCAATCCTCGTGCGACCTTCGCAACGCTACTTTCTCTTCCTTTTTCCACTCTGTTCGTGTTGATGGGCTTAAAAGCTACCGGATCAACTATCAATATAATGACGTTAGGAGGGATGGCCCTTTCTATAGGTTTGCTAGTAGACAACTCGATCGTCGCAATCGAAAACATTATGCGGCATCTTGCGGAAGATAAGGATCCGAATAGGATTCGAGTAGTCGTTAAGGCGGCACAGGAAGTTACTCCACCGATCATTGCGGTAACTCTTTGCAATGTTGTCGTACTATTTCCGATCCTACTTACAAAGGGAGTAGTAAACGTTCTCTTCGGAGCGATTGCAAAAACCGTAATGCTTGCGATAACGGGTTCCTTACTCTCCGAAACGGCAATCATTCCCCTCTTTGCAAGTCGCTTCCTTACAGGAGAAGCGCCCAAACTTCCGAAGTTTTTCCAAGTAATCCAGGACTTAATAGCCGGCTTAACTGAAATTTATGGAAGAGCGCTTGAAAAAGTAATGACTAAGACTAGGGCAGTCGTAATCGGAATTTGCATTTTGTTCACGATAGGCGCCGCGGCGTTACCGTTTATTGGAACGGAACTTTTTCCGCGAGCCGATGCTGGTAGCTTCGTTTTACACCTAAGATTTCCATCCGGACTTCGAATCGAGGAAACAAGTGAGAAAGCCAAGCAGGTTGAAGCGAAACTCAAGGAATGGATCAAAGGGGACTTGGAAATGGTGCTTTCCGATTCAGGATTGTATCAGGGATTTCCGGCCGCCTTTTCACAAAACGGCGGAACACAAGACGTTACGATGACCGTGGAGCTAAAGGAAAATCGAAAAAAAACTTCTCAGTACTATGCGCGAATTCTTAGGGAAAAACTGCCGCATGAATTTCCAAACGTCGATCTAGGCATAGAATTGGGCGGACTTCTTTCTTCTTCCTTGAATGGAGGAGCGCAGGCACCGATAAACGTTCAAGTTAAAGGCTCAAATGCCGGAAAAGCATATGAAATCGCCAAAAGCTTACTGCCGGACATCAAGACCGTCAAAGGAGCAACCGATGTCCGTATTTTAGAAAGTTTTGATACTCCCTCGATCGAAGTGAACATAAATAGAAAGAAGGCTGACGCGCAAGGAGTCCTTACCGACGAAATCGTTCAGAATATCGTAAGCGCCCTAGCGGGAAGTATCGTTTACAAGCCTACGATCTGGGTCGATCCGAAAAGCGGTATCGACTATGCGTTAGGAGTCCGTTTCCCTGAAGAAAAATTTCAAACGATGAAGGACTTTGAAAGCATTCCGGTAACCGGCAAATTTCAAGAGAGAGCAATCCCGCTTTCTCAACTTTCCGACATCGAGCAAACCAAAGGCCCGACCGTCTTAAGTCGAGTAAATATGAAACGAACCGTAAACATCATGCTGGATTCTCAGGACCGTGATGTTGGAAACGTTTCTTCCGATATTGAAAATATCATAAGAAACGTTAAAGTACCGGACGGATATAAGATCGCAATCACTGGAGAAATCGAGAAGATGCGGGACGCTCTTTCTCAGCTCGGAGGCGGATTCTTTCTTTCTGCATTCCTAGTTTACATGATTCTCGTAGTGCAATTTAGATCCTTCATGCTTCCGGGGATCATGATGCTCACGGTACCGTTAGGAATGGTCGGAATCGTCTTAATGTTCTCCATTACGGGAACATACTATAGTCTTCAAGCTGGGATCGGTACTATTTTTCTCATCGGTATCGCAGTCTCCAACGGAGTTCTCTTAATCGAGTTCATTCTCCACATGATTGAGCACGAAAAGATGAATCTTGACGAAGGAATTATAGCCGGAGCAAAGGCACGATTACGGCCCATTATGATGACTTCGTTGGCTTCAATGTTAGGCTTAACTCCTATGGCAATCGGTTTCGGAAAAGGAGCAGAAGCGAATATCCCTCTCGGTAGAGCGGTTATCGGAGGTCAATTTCTTGCAACTCTGCTTACGCTATTCGTTTTACCGACCGTCTTCAGATATCTTTATCGAAAATTTTATGTGAACGGAAATTAACTCCTATGAAATTTTCAGGGGGAAATATGGATTTTATATCAAAAAAAGTAATAAAAATAATAATAATATTCACTCTCTTCTTTTCTTCAGTTCTATACTCCGAGTCCGAAACAATACTTTCGATCGAAGATCTGATGTTAAAGGCCGAGAAAACCAGTCCCGATGTGGCGGCCAAGATTTTCCAAGCCAAGCAGGCGGAGGAGACAATCGGCGTCGCAAAATCCGCGTATATGCCGACTGCATATGCTTCGGGTATGATCACTTCCGGTCTACCCGGCTCGTTCGGAGAGCCGGGGGTTATGGTACCGAGAGGCGTAATGGTTTCTCCATTTCATGCAGGTCCGTCTGCCGGTATTTGGGGACAATACACTCTCTATGATTGGGGCAGAAGAGCAAATGACGTAAAGTTCGCGGAAAGCCAGGCAAAAGAACGAAAAGAAGAGATTCGACTGACTCGAATAGAAGTGTTGGATACATCAGTCAGAAGTTACTACTCCTGCGCTAGAAATAGAAGCATGATGGAATTATGGTCCGGCCTAACCGAGGATTTGGAAACGATCCGCCGGGAAGTCCTAAGATTCGTAAGAAACGGACAAAAATCAATAGTTGATAGATACTTAATAGAATCACAAGTCGAACAAATCAAAACGCAAACTAGCGACTATGAGCTAAGATTAAAAAAGGGAAGAGAGGAGTTAGGTTTATTAGTCCAGGAAGATTGGAATAATTTTTCCTGTCCGCCGATTCTTTCTATCAACCTAGGTAAATTACCCGAACAAGAATCCTCTGCTGCAAGACTTTCCGATCCCGCATTAGGAATAGGAAACGAATACGATAGCTCGCCGATCGTAAGCAGGGCAAAATTGGAACTGATTTCCGCCGAAGCAAAATTAGATCGTTCAAAAGCCGACTTTATGCCCGAACTTAAATCATCCTATTCGGTCGGCTCGTTCAAGGAAGCTCGTCTTGTTCCTTATCAAAATTATTCGGCCAACCTTTCCTTCGTCGTCCCAGTATTCGAAGGATTAAAGACGGTTAAGGAAGTGAAAGCCGCAGAGCACGACGTTTCCGCGAAGAGAAAAGAATTGGAGGCAGCAAGAAAGAAAGTCGCCGAATTAAACGTAGGTTTAGGAAAAACGATAGATTCTTCGGCGTTGAGAATCAAGCACCTCCGCACCGAGGTTGATCTTGCAAAGACCGCATATGAAGTCGCGAGAAGTCGCTACGCGAATTATCAAGGAACTTTGGTCGATTTTCGAGAAGCGTTTCGAAATCTTTTGCGAACCCAGGGCGAATTGATCGATGCTTACGCCGAGTATTTAATTTATACCAAGGCGAAAGACCTGGTTAACGGAAAAATATAAGGGAATACTGATGAATCATATTAGAATTATCGCTACTTTCAGTTTGATCCTCTTCTCATTGAATTTCGCTAATTGCATGAACGGAAATTCGGCTTATACAAACCAAAAGAATGCCAAAAAAATAATATTTCAAGTCGGAATGCTCAAATGCTTATCTTCGGGAGGACAAGCGAACGATTTAGCGAATGTCCAATCTTTAGTGACGGAAGTAATTTCACAAAATCCGACTCTCTCGCCTTCCGACGAATCGGATCAATATTTTAAAACTAGCGCAGTTCATAATTGCGAACTAGCAATACTAGCCGCATCGATCACAAGCTGCGACTTTAAGGATTTTATCGCGACGGATTACTTTTCGGGACACAGGATCTGCCACTTAACGCCGAGCAGGGAGTTTAGAATCGATCGAATGAACCATTAATGAATTCAAGATAGACGGGTTCTGCCCGTTTCTAATCGAAATCTTTTCGGAGTTTTTCGTTATGCGGAAATGGACGATTTTATTTTTTTTCTCGGCAATCTATATCGTATTATTCGTATCACCTCGATCGGCTCAAGAAACTCCTGCCGAAACTAAAACGAATTTATCCGGAAGAACGGAGTCAAAACTGGCGGAAACTTTCCTACCTGGAAAACTCCGAATTCAAGGAATGATACAAGTACGCGGTATTTCCGCTCAAAGAGATTCCAGTTTCTCGAACGGACACCGTGATTTCAATTCTGTTGATACTAATTTTCGGCGGGTTCGCCTTGGGACGGACTACCGAGCGCAAAATTGGGGATTTGCCTTAAATCTTCGTTTGGAAGATTTAATCAATTCCCCAAGCACGAAGGAACAGAAAAGTGCGAACGGAAATGTGACCGATGTATCGGTAAAGACCGACGGAGGCATTTTGCAGTCCGGATATTTTTGGTTTCAATTTCCCGCATCCTGGGTAAGAGGAACAATCGGACAATTTAAAACTCCGTTTCAAAGAGAACAATTGGCGAGCGCAAATCGGTTAGCAATACCCGAACGGGCATACGGAACATACCTTCTTCCCCGTTACGATATCGGAGGAATGATCGAGTTCGAACCCTTAAAGATGATATCGCAGGAACATTCAAAATATATAATTCTCTCCTTGGCAGCAACGAATGGAAAGGGTTCCAGCCTAAATGGAGTCGGAAATAAACAAGTTCTTACTTCCTATAATTCCACGGATACACCGCTATTAATTTCCCCTCAACTCTCCTGGAGAATCGAATTCAACCCGTTCGGTGGAATCGTTAAGGACGGTAAAGATACGGGCTGGACGGAGGGGGAGGAAATTTTTTACCGGGAAACGAAGCTATCCATCGGGTTCGCGGGAGTTAAAACGAAAGAGTTAGCGACGTTAAACCAATTAAACCCGCAGATTCGCGGAGTCTCGTCTCTTAATTTAGAAATTCAACAAACTACGCCTTCAAACGGGACTGGAATCGGCCCGCCTACAAAACCGATCGGGATTACGGGAGTTCCTTTAGATCAGACCGGAACCTTTCGTCCTTCCTTCGGATTCGGCGCTCACACTCTCGATTTCACATTCACCTCGCATGGATTTTATTCCTCAGGCGCCTATACTAGTAGCTATGGAGCCGCTTCTCTCGGCACAGTTTCTTACGTGGGAACACTGGGTTATTCCATACCGATAGGTGATACAATTCTTTTGCCGCTCGTACGATATGATCGCATCTGGGGTGATTTTAACGACGATCAAAAATTAGAGCCGTATGAAAACTTGCAAGCTTGGTGGTTTGGATTCGATTTATTCTTAAAAAGAAACGATCTCAAGATTCAAGTATTCTATAAGGAACAGCATGATTCGCTGGGAAAACATATATATACCGGCACACCGTACGACTCGCATGATGGTACATTATATCTACAATTTCAAGGAACCTTCGATGCTGAAATATCGACGAAATAATTTCAGCTTGAAATCATTATGCAAGCGTCCGAAATGCCGCGACTCTCAGGAACGAGCAATACCGCCGTGTAATTTCCAGTCTCGATCCATGTTTCCGCGAAAGCCTCGACAAAGTTTGCAAATTTCTCGTCGCTATTTCCGTTCGGAAGGTCTCTAATCCTTAACGATCTTTTTTTCGGGCTGCCAGTTTTTGTTCGTAAAATTCTTTACTCGCAGCATAAATCGATTTTTCGAATGTGGCAAAGACGGTCCCGTTTTCGTTCTCGTATTTTAGAGGAAGATCGAACGTCGTCTCTCCGTTCTGCGAAATCTTTTCCTTTGTTTCGGTGATTAGTTCTTCCGGTATAAGAAAGCGAGTCCTAATTTTTTCGGTGATAGGTCGAATAAACTTAATCTTTGCGGCCTTGTCCCAAACCACATAATCTTTTCCTAAAATCCACATCATCAAAAGCATAAAATAAGGATCGACCGAGCTATAAATGCTTCCCCCATAAACTGTACCGACCCTATTTAAAGTCCGCAACTTTAGGGAAAGCCCGACGTGTAATTCCTTGAAATCGGAGGATATAAATTCGATTTTACCCCCCGTGCACCAAATACAAGGCCAATAGTTCAATTTAAATCGAAGCCAACGGGACTCCCAAGATTCTTTACGGTCTGTTGGAAATAATTTCATGAAGAGATATTCTCCCTCTGTTCAAGTTTTAAAAGAAGCTTCTTTAACAATCTAGATAACTCGCCCTTCTCCTTCTCGGTCAATACGGTTAAGAGATCGGTTTCGGATTTCACATGTTCCTGAATGGCGCGGGAAATCGCCTCCTTTCCTTGATGCGTTAATCGAATCAAAACTCCTCTTCTATCGTCCGGGTCGAGATCCCTTACGACTAAACCCGAAGACTCCAAACGATCGATACGGTTGGTCATCGTTCCCGAGGTTATCATCAATGTAGAAAGAAGTTCCCCCGGAGATTTCCGGTAAGGTTTTCCACTGCGTAATAGTGCGGCTAAGACATCGAAGTCTTGGTACGTTAATCCATGTTTGTCAAAAATAGGTTTGTGAACGTCGGTAAAAATAATTTGCGATAACCGGTGTACACGGCCGATCAAAGCGATCGCGTCAACGTCTAAATCCGGTCGTTCCCTATTCCATTGTGCTCGGATAGTATCAACATGGTCCGTTTTTCCGCTCATTTTTCCTTTTTAGGGCAAAAGTATCTTGACGTCAAGGTAATTGAGCATTAAATCCCCCATATATCTTGATGTAAAGATACTTTATCTGAAGACAAATGAGGGATGAAAAATGAAACTCAGCGTTATTTTAAGCTTAGTCGGAACGATCCTTTGCATATTTTTAGCACCGATACAATCCTATATTTGGAACGGGGACCATTCCCCTACCGCCATCTTGAATATCCGATCCAATCTCAAAACTTTCTTAGATTTAGGAAAGATCCTATTTCCTAAATCCTCGGAATATTACATTTTTGGAAAACTTTTCCTGCCGGTATACGCGGGTATACTTTATGGACTTTATCGACTACATGCGATAAGAAGAATTTCCGAATCATCCGAACGAATTTATCGCGTACTCATGGTTTTATTCTGTATAGCCGCTTTCGGAAATTCTCTCGCCTATTGGGCCGCAGAATTTTGGGGGGAAATCTTTAGAACGATCGGATTCAGATGGATCGAAGCGCCTGCCATTTTCCTGTCTTTAGCTTGCTTTATTTTTTTAGGAAATTCTATAGGGAAAAAAGATAAGCTTCTCGGCATCTCGTTTCTGCTTCTTCCGATCTTTATGATAGGATCTACGTTTTTTTTCCGCTATCTTCCCCACGGCGCAATCCTGCCGGTTAGCCTACTCATTTCCGGATTACTTCTCTCCTCAAGCGAGGCTCCCTGGCTTATTAAGCTCCGAACCTTACTCCTTCATTTAAGTTCGAACCGATCGATTTTTCTACTCGTTTTAGCTGCACTCGTTTGCGCCGGCGCAATGCAACTATTGGAAAGAATGATCCCGATATCTGAGGGTAATAATCTGCCTGTTAAAATGGATTTTCGGCCCTTCTCCACAGTCGACGACGCTTTAACGGTCTTCACCGCGTACGGTCGAACGGGCATGCTTTTATATTTCTGGATCGATATGGTCGATATGATTTTTCCGATCCCCTTATTTTTAGCGATCGGAGCAATTACGTTCAGATTTTGTGCCGAAGCAGGGCTTACGACTTCCTTAAGTTTGATCCCCCTCGGATTTTTGGTTTTTGACCTATTGGAAAATTCCATAATACTGCTAGTTATATTCGAATTCCCGAATATAACTCCGGTAATTGCGGCCTTGGGCGGAACGATCACCGCTTACAAACTCGGATTCTTGTTCGCATCTTTTTTTCTTTTCGTAATTTCCCTTGTAGGTTTGAGTTTCTTTCGTGTTGGAAAAATCGATCCGTAAGCGATCATTTCCGCAACGAGCCGTCCGATTAAGGATCGACCTTGAACCGAGTATCGTGATTGTAAAAGATTATGGGATGGAAAGTAATGAAAACCAAATAATCCTGTTGCAGTATTGATTTACCTCTCCAAATTTGTATTCCTTCGGGGGACAAATATGCTCACTCCTTTTTTTGGGGAATTCTTAGGAACATTCGTTTTAATCCTGCTGGGCGACGGCGTCGTCGCAGGCGCCCTATTGGAACATTCCAAATCAAAAGATAGCGGTTGGATAGTGATCACAGCCGGATGGGCTTTTGCAGTGCTTTTGGGAATCTTAACCGCAAACGCCTTCGGTAGCGTCGACGCGCACTTGAACCCGGCAGTAACGTTGGCATTCGCCGTTCAATCGGGAGATTTCTCTAAGTTGATTACGTATGTTCCAGCTCAGGTGTTAGGCGCCTTCCTTGGATCAGTATTCGTATACGTTCATTATCTGCCGCATTGGAAAGAAACGAAAGACCCCATGCGGATTTTAGCCGTATTCTCGACTGAGCCCGCCATTAGACACAGGGTTGCGAATTTCACGAGCGAGTTTTTGGGCACATTCATATTAATCTTAGGCGTATACGCGATTTTCTCTCCGCAAATCAAAGGATTAACGTCTCATTTAGGAGCGTTCTTAGTTGGACTTTTAGTTTGGAGTATCGGACTTTCCATGGGCGGCACGACCGGATACGCAATCAATCCCGCCCGGGATTTCGGACCGAGGCTTGCGCATTTTCTACTACCAATTCCAGGAAAGGGTTCTTCAAGATGGGAATATGCGTGGTTACCCGTAGTCGCTCCACTCTGCGGCGGAGCTTTTGCGGGATTCCTACTTCGGCTTTTATGAACTCTGCCGCTCTTTATTTTTGATTATCTTCGATAGGGAAATTACTCATGTTGTTTCATAAAAATCTTATTAGTCTTTCTGAATATAACTTATGGATGAACGATAATATTTACGAATCAGCGGAAAAATTAAGCGACGAAATTCGGAAAAAGGATATGGGGGCTTTCTTCGGCTCCATTCATGGTACGTTAAATCATATTCTTTGGGCGGATAAAAATTGGTTGGGTAGATTCGTCGATGGAGGCTATGGGTCCGCGATTTTGGACCAGAACATCGCGTTCAAAGAACAATCTCAAAGTTCGAATCCTCACTATGAAATCTATTCGGATTTTTCAAAGCTCAAATCGGAAAGAAAGAGTTTAGACGAGAAATTGATTCGTTGGGTAAAGGAAGGTCTTTCCGAGGAAATTATCCGACAAGATCTCGAATACAAAAGTACGAAAGGCGTTCCGTTTTCCACTCCGATTTACGAAGTTCTAACCCATTTCTTTAATCATCAAACTCATCATCGAGGGCAGATCACTACTCTCTTGTTTCAAAACGGTATAGACCCGGGAATCACCGATTTCATATATTTCACTCGAATCAAAGGTTGATTCTCTATTTTATATATTGCCGCCAGAACTCCGCTTTGGACGGAGAAGACATGAACGCAACATACAGATCGAAAGAAATTTCCGAATAAATTAGAATCTCATTCGTGTGAAACTCGATTTCCAGAATCCGGGAATCCTTATCGTAACCGATTGCTTTAATTAATGGTGAAGTAACGAAATGCATTTCCAATGTTTGGTTCGCCGCCGAATATTCCGATTTTGATTCGCAAAGTTTTTTGCCTTAAAAAGAGTTAGACATCCTTTTAAAAACTCTGTACTTTGCGTAGTCTGGTGAACGTTTTTTTTATTATTTTTTCCATCTTTATTTTATTTCAAGGGAATACGTATGCCTCTCCTTCGCAAAGCGCGATCTTTGAAATGTCCGGTAGCGAAGATGAAGTCGTATCTTTAGAAGGAAATTGGCAGTTCGTTTACGGAAGTTTCGTCGATCCGAAGCAAGCGGCGGATTTTACGTCTTGGGGAACTCTCTCAATTCCGGAATCGTGGCAAGGCAAAACCGTCGGTAATAAAATCCTTCCTCGTGAAGGAATCGCAACCCTCAGATTGGTTCTCCATTTCTCTCCGAATTCTCTCGGAAAAGATTATCAATTGTTTCTACCCGATTTTGCTTCGGCGTACCGCCTCTATATCGACGGAAAATTGACGTATTCGTCCGGCTTACCAAGCGCTGAAGCGAAGCAAGAAATTCCTCGTCTGAAACCGACCTACATCTCGATTCGTCCGAATTCACACTCTGTCGAAATTCTTTTACAAGGTTCGAATTGGGTAAATAATTTCGGAGGTTTTTGGCAAGTGCCAAAAATCGGATCTGCGTCCGCAATGGAGCTGGAAAAAACGTTCGTTCAGTCAAGAGAAGCGTTTCTTTTCGGAGGTTTGCTTTTAATCGGCCTATATCATATAGGGTTGTTCCTGTTTCGACGCAAAGAATTGTCGATTTTATATTTCGCGATCTTCTGCTTTCTTTTATCGCTTCGAATCATCCTCGTAGGGAACAGACTTCTCCTGGATATTCTCCCCGAATTCGCCTGGGATTCCCTTTTCAGATTGGAATTTTTTTCATTTTATACCGCCGTCCCGATATTTCTTCTGTTCTTACATTCGTTGTTTCCGTTAAACACGCATCGATCGATCGTAATAGGTAGCATTGTTTTATCAGGAATTTATAATATTTCATTATTATTCCCAGTTTCTTTCTTTACGAAGATAATCGATCCTTTCCAGATCATAACGGCTTTTTGCATCGTATATACGATTGTAGCGGCAGGTATCGCCGCATACCGCAAGCAAGAGGATGCTATTCTTTTCTTAGGCGGATTTATTGCTTTCGGTATAACCGTCGGTGCGGATTTGATTTGGGATCGATTGAATATCCGAGGAGCGAATTTATCTCCGTACGGCTTACTGCTGTTTACTCTTTGCCAATCCTTAGTTTTATCCAGAAGAATAGCGAGAGCCTTCAGGAAATCGGAAGAATTGACCGAAAACCTTCAGATCTCCAACAACGCGCTAAATATACTAAAGGATAATCTGGAAGCATTGGTCCTCGAAAAAACCTCCGAACTTAATCGCTCATTAGATCATATTCGTAAAGATTTACTGGTCGCTCAAAGCATACAGAAAAAACTCTTCCCGGAAAATTCGGAAGCTTTCCGTGAAATAAGGTACTCGGTAAAATATCTTCCTAAAGACGAAGTAGGCGGCGATTTTTACGACTTATTCGAAATTTCTCCCGGAATCTTTCGCGTTTTCTTGGCCGACGCCACTGGCCACGGGGTCCAAGCCGCGTTAGTCACAATGGCAATCAAGGCGGAATACGAAGGAATTAAATATGGAGCAAAAGACCCGGCCTTTTGCCTGTATCTTTTGGATGATAAATTCCAAAGAAAATTCTCCTCTCTGGGAACGATTTTTTCTTCATTTATCGTGGATATTTATGCGAAGGAAGATCGTATCGTGTATGCGTCGGCCGGTCACCCCGATCAGATACTTCTGGTGTCGTCCGAGCTATCGCCTTTGCGCCGGACCGGACCGATCATCGGGCTTCGAAACAATAAAGGTTATGAAAACGCCGAGAGGTCGTTTCGCTCGGGAGACAGGCTATTTCTATTTTCCGACGGAGTTTTCGAGCAATTTAATTCTCAGAGAGAAGCCTGGGGAGAGCGCAGATTGCAACTTCGATTAAAGGAACTGTCGAAAGAGCCCATAGAAACTATTCCCGATATCGTTCTTCAAGATATCGAGGCTTGGTTAGGACAGACGCTTCCCCAAGACGATATCAGCCTCATAGCCGTTGAAAGAGTGTAGCGTGTTCGAAAATAGAATAAATGGCTTTACGAAAAACGAATGCGAAATTCTCCTTATGTCGGAATTCCCATTTAACATCTCGAAATGATTTCAAATTTAGTTTAAGGATCCATCCATGACAGTCGCCAAAACGGGCGCCCTCCGCTTTATTCTAATCACTCTACTGATCGATTTCACCGGATTCGGCATCATAATCCCGGTGGTTCCAAAGCTCATCGAACAATTAATCGGCGGGGATCTGAGTCAGGCCTCTCTCCATGGAGGTTGGCTTACGTTCGCGTATGCATTTACTCAATTTATTTTTGCGCCGATTTTAGGCGGTCTAAGCGATCGTTTTGGAAGACGACCGGTATTACTCGCCTCTCTATTAGGATTAGGAATAGATTATGTATTTTTGGCTTTTGCCCCGGACATTTGGTGGTTGTTCATCGGACGAATCGTAGCCGGACTCACCGGAGCTAGTTTCAGCACGGCAACGGCTTATATTGCTGACATCAGCACTCCGGAAAAACGTTCCCAAAATTTCGGCTTAATCGGAGCGGCCTTCGGAATCGGATTTATTATAGGACCGGTCATCGGAGGAATCTTCAGCAAGTTCGGGCCAAGAGCACCGTTCTTAGTCGCAGCCGCCTTATCTCTTTTAAATTGGATTTACGGATATTTCGTACTTCCCGAGTCTTTGTCGAAGGAAAACAGAAGGGAATTTGAATGGAAACGAGCCAATCCGATCGGCTCGCTGGTTCAAATGAATAAACTCCCGGGGGCGCTCTCCGGACTATTGCTTTCCATCGCTCTTCTATTCATCGCAAACCATTCTTCCGAATCGACCTGGACGTATTTTACGATGGAGAAATTTCAATGGAACGAGGAATTGGTAGGATACTCTCTTGGAGTTGTAGGAATCACGATCGTATTCGTGCAGGGATTCTTACTCCGAGTTATCATTCCGAAGCTGGGTCAAAAGAACGCAGCGTATTTGGGAATCTTTGTCAGAATTTTCGTGAGCATTCTCTTCGCCTTATCGACCCAAGGATGGATGATGTACGCGCTATTGGTTCCATTTGCGTTCAGCTTTCTCGCGACACCTGCAATTCAAGGTTACGTTTCCAACCATATACCGGCTAACGCGCAAGGTGAATTACAGGGAATGATGGGAAGTATCATGAGTCTTACTTCCATCATAGGTCCGGTGATCATGACGAACCTATTCTCCTATTTTACGAAATCCGGCTCGATTCTTTATTTTCCCGGAGCCCCGTTTATTATGAGCTCTTGCTTGGCGATCATGAGCGGAATTATTTGCGTTGCCTGTTTCCGGGCGGAAAAAGAGAGAATTACGACAAACTAATTCGTTTATCCATTAGAAAATATCGCCGAAGGAAATTCCCCGATCTATTTAGGAATTATTATTCTTCCGCATCCTCTTCCAGCCCTAGATAAAAAAGGGCCCAGAGAGTATCGAAAAGAATCTGCATCAGAAGCGCGAATCGCTCCTCCTGATCCTCGATCGATTTATAATCTTCCAAGAGAAAGGAGACGAACGGTTCCAATATGCTTCTTTCCTCTTCGTCGGAAATCCCCTTCAAACTGTCCAAACTGAAGCTTTCGTCTACGGAAATTTCGTATAAAGCGAGTCGAGTATTCAAAATGCGAATAGCCACTTCGATAAGATCGGAATCCGCCATCGTTTGGATCCCTGCATCCTTAAGACCGCCTAAGATTCCGGAAATCGCCTCATCGGTCACGGCTTCGGCGCGTTCTTCGTCTTCTTCGTTGTATGCTTCCGAAATCGCGACCAGGATTTCCGTAGATTGATCAAGAACGTTTGATAGAGCTTCGTCAAAACGATACTCGTCTTCTTCCGTTAATTCTCTCGTGAATCCGGCATCCAAATCGTCATAAAAAGATTCGGGATCATCCGCTTCGCAAGCGGCCGATGCAAACGTTCTGACTATTAGCCAAAACGGAGATTTTTCATGACCGATCCGGCGAATTTCTCCAGCGTAACTGGCCACTGCGTTCTGCCAAGCTTCGGGGGAATAACGGGCGATTTCCATAATAAACTACCCTACTTAATTCTTCGCCCCCGTCGAGCCGGAAATTCGGATAAGCTTCAAGAATTCTTAATCGATAACCGGTATAAACGAACCGACCAGTATTCTGCTTGCGCAGTACGCAATTTCGCGTAACCTCAATCCGCATGAATCAGATTCGAACAAACTTTGACCAGCCTCGCTTTAATAGAAATTCTACAAGCGGACATTATGAAAGTTGGTTCGTGCGAGCCAATCATCCGCATCGTCCCTTGGCTTTCTGGATTCGATATACTATATTCTCCCCTCGTTTACATTCGACCTCAGCAATAGGAGAGGTTTGGGCGATTTATTTCGACGGAGAAGCCGATTCGCACATTAGCTTCAAATCCGAATTTCCCATTCAAGAATGTGAATTCAACGCGGATCCTTTTATTGTCAGAATCGGAGCTTCCTATCTCACAAAGGAAAAAACGATAGGACATGCCGATTCGAAGGATCGGTCTCAAAAAATAGAATGGGATTTATCATTGAGTGGAGGAAGTTCTCCGGTATTTTTATTTCCCGAAAAATACTACGATTCGAACTTTCCCAAGGCGAAAGTCTTAGTAGGTCGACCTTTAGCCATATTTAACGGAGTCTTAAAATTACACGGTAAAGAACTCCCGATAGAAAATTGGAAAGGATCTCATAATCACAATTGGGGGAGCCGACATACGGATCGATATGCTTGGGGACAGGTTTGCGGATTCGACGGCGAACCTGACTCGTTTTTAGAATTGGCGACTGCAAAACTGAAATTCGGTCCTTTTTGGACTCCTGGAATTACTCCTATCGTTCTTCGATTTAGAAATCTTGAATATACCCTGAATGAGCCGATAAAGTCGCTTTTCAGAGGCTCTTATTCCTACTTCGATTGGAAATTTTCCGCATCGTCTCCAAAAATTCGAATCGAAGGAAGGATTCATGCGAATCGATCCGACTTTGCATGCTTACGGTACAATAATCCTCCCGGCGGTTGGAAGTACTGTTTAAATACAAAGCTCGCAAGAGCGGAACTTTTAGTCACCAGAAGCGGGGAAACATCGCCTTTACGACTTATCTCTTCCCGGTCGGCGGCATTTGAGATATTGACCGATGACCCGTCCCATCGGTTACAACCGGAAGTTTAATCCTCGTAGAATTCTACAACTCTTAAGGTCGAAACGGAGTTTCTCCATTACCGAGATTGAACAAATTGTGTTGACAATTTAAGTTCCTAAATATTTCTGAGAATCATCCTCAGTATCAAATTTTAAAAAACGCCTCTCCTTTTCTCTGTACAGGATTTCTTCAATGAATAGATCTAAACAGGAAAGATCCGCGATTATTGGTAAAATTGGGGGGGTTTCAGGGAATACCGGGAGATAAAATTTTCTTGACTTTTATGAGATTGATTCTCATCTGCATTATCAATCTGGTTCCCAATCGGTGCCGGAGGGAGTCATCCCCACAGTTCATCTCTGGCCCCGTTAGGCGAGCTACCTCACGGGGATTTTTCCGGAGAGATTTGAAATTATTTTAGGAGCGAAATCTATGCGTCGGACAATTAACTCTGGAATTCTGGTTATCTTTACCGGAATCCTTTTATCCTGCACGAACGGAAAGAAAGGCGATTCTTCCATGGCGTTAGCGGCGATTCTAGGAAATCAACCGTCGGCCTCGAGAGAACAAGTTGTGAGTCGTTATGCCGATTTGGCGTATGAATCTTATAATAAAAACTATCAGGACCTAGTCGTTTTACAGACCGCAGTAAACGCACTCGTAACGACTCCCAGCGCAGCAAATCTAACTGCCGCCAAGAACGCTTGGATCAAGGCAAGGGCAAGCTACTTACTGACCGAAGCGTTTCGATTTGCCGGAGGGCCCATCGACGTGGCCAGCATTTCAAGTATCAACTGGCAAGGTTGCGGAGCCGGAACGAATTATGCCGGTGACACGACCTATGCTTGTGAGAGTCTGATCAACTCTTGGCCGTTAGACGAAATTGCAATCGACAATTACATTCAGGGGGGAAACAACACTACGAGCTTTGCCTCAATTCTCGGTAAAAACGGGGATATTTCCATTGCATCGGGCGGAAATACGGACTCTACAACGATCATTCTAACCGGATGGCACGCTATCGAATATCTTCTCTGGGGTCAGGATAATTCAGGAAGCCCGCAATCATACAATCAAGTGGCCGGTCTTGGCGATTATACTTGTTTTACGGGTTCTCCAGGCACTTGTAATAGTAATGGACAAGGCGGAACTAACGGTGGAACGGGGAGCAACCGAGGAAATTATCTTAAAACGGTCACTGACGCGTTAGTCGGTCATTTAAAATTAGTCAGAGATTCATGGGGAACGGCGGCAGCACCGGGCGCCTATAGACAAACTTTCCTGGCAGATCCGAACACTTCGCTTACTCAGGTATTTAGAGGATTAGGAAAATTTATCGCCGGAGAATGGGGAGGAGACCGCTTAAAAGGAATTTACGCCCATGATCAGGAAGACGAACACTCTTGCTTTAGCGACAATACCAAATCGGACTTTTACTACGACGCCCAAAGCGTTTTGAATCTTTGGACAGGAAGTTATACATTAGTAAAAGGTAATCCATCGAGTTCCGGACCGGGCCTTTCCGCATTATTGGGCATCCTAGGCCAAGGAAATATACAGTCAGAAATCACTCAGGCAAGGGATACTTTTTGCGTCAATAACGCCGAGAGTATTGCGGATCCGAATTATACCTCTTCCTGCCCGTCCGGATCGATATCAGGGCGTTACGACCAGATCATTATGAACGGGTTCAACGGTTTCCCCGGATCCCAAAGTCCGGATTACCCGACTCTTCAAAACGCTCAAGTTCTGATCGGGGACCGATTGAAACGGGATTTCGTGTCGGCCGCAACAGCTCTGGGCATTACGATCACCGATTTTACTAATAAGTAATATTCCAAGGAACCGAAATCAAGACATAGCTTGAGACTTAAAAAAAATGAACTGTAATCTTAAATCACTCTCTTCGGCCAAATTCGGAAAATTTTTATTTAAGCCGATTCGGCTTTTTTCCGGATTCGGAATCGTTACTCTTTTTTTTGTTTCGCCTTTCTATTCCTGCAAACACGAGTCGAAAAGCAATGTTACAGAAATGGCGCTCATTTTGTTGAATCTAAATCAAGATCCTGGCGAAGCCTATTCCGGAGGTTGGACGACGGTATTCGATAATACGGTAAACGCGTTTAGCCTACCGGCCTTTAATCTACGCTTGGGCGGTTCGACTCAATTCAATACGGGACATGCGTTTTTTAATACGAACTGGTCTCAAGAAGGAAATAGCGCACTTTCCGGTAAAGGGCCCACATTCAATACGAGTTCCTGCCAAGCCTGCCACAAAAAGGACGGTCGGGGAGCTCCCCCGAATAACGGCGCGTCTCCCCCGACGTACGGAGGTTCCTTCGATATAGCGGTGAGTATGCTGATGCGATTGTCCAAGGACGGCGCCAATGCAACGACCGGGGGACCGATCCCGACCGACAACTACGGACTTCAATTAAATCAACAAGGAATTGCAAGTTTTACGAATCTTCATCCCACATCACATACCGTTTCTGCAACTCCGGAAGAAGGGCACGCATCCGTAACGTACAGCTCGGTTGCAGCACCTGTTTGCTCGACTTGTTCCGGCACCACATACTCCGACGGAACTTCCGTTACGCTTTCGCAACCGACGTATTCTTTTTCCGGATGGAACTTCGGAGATCCGACCGTCGCGGCTGGCGGATTCCATTATTCACCCAGAGTAGCTCCGATGATTGCCGGACTAGGATTATTAGAGGCAATACCTGAAAGTACGATTTTATCCTGGGCGGATCCGAACGATGCGGATGGAGATGGAATTTCAGGAAAACCTAATTATGTTTGGGATACTGCCGCAGGAAAAAAAGCCCTCGGTCGGTTCGGTTGGAAAGCGAATGAACCTAGTCTATCTCAGCAGAACCAGGATGCCTTTCTGGGCGATATAGGCATAACGAGTCCCTTAAACCCGACGGATAATTGTCCGGCAATTCAAACAATTTGTTTGGATGCGGCAAACGGCTCGGGCGATCCGGAAATTACTTCTAGCATCGTAGATCCAATAAATTTTTACGGACAACTCGTAGGGGCCCCTGGCAGACGATCCGTCAATGACCCGCAAGTCGTGCATGGAAAACAGTTGTTCATCTCGATCGGTTGTGCTTCGTGTCACAAACCTTTGGTCGTGACAGGTTTCGTACCTGATTTTCCGGAAAATTCTTCTCAGTATATAAAACCTTATACGGATTTACTTTTGCATGATATGGGATCCGGGTTAGCCGATGGAAGAGCCGACTTTGACGCGACCGGAAGCGAATGGAGAACCCCACCTCTTTGGGGATTAGGTTTAATTCAGAATGTTAATGGGCATCAAAGGCTGCTCCATGACGGAAGAGCCAACGGACCGGAAGAAGCGATCCTATGGCATGGAGGAGAGGCGGCAGCGGCAAGATCGAATTTTCAACTACTGTCCGCATCCGATAGAAACGACTTACTTAAATTCCTAAATTCACTGTAAAGCAGGGTAACAATGAAATATCATCGTAACTTCAATTCGACCACCTCAGCTATATTACTTGCGGGTTTCTTTATATTCTTTTCATTTTCTTGCCAACCGAATAAAGGAACAGATATGTCCACAATTGCGTTCTTGCTCGCAGCACAGCCGTCCTATACGGAATTTCTGACTTATTCGGGAAACAGTCTGATCCTGCCTACGCTGCAGGATCTGGAAAATAAAACTTTAAGTCTGACCACTTCTGCCCAAAACTACTGCGCGGATCCGACCAATACGACTAAGCTTGCAAACCTGCAACAAGCTTGGAAAACCGCGAGAAGTTCGTTAAAAAAATCCGAAGTTTTTTATTTCGGCCCCGCCGAAAATCCTCCCGGATACTATTTCACTAATTTAGACGGATTTGAAAAATTACAACGACCCAAATGGAACAATATATCCGCGGTCCTCACAAATACTGCAAGCTTTCCTACGATCAATGAAAGTAGCGTATTAACGTACAGCACAGTTCGAAGAGGTTTTGAAGCGTTAGAAATGTTGATCTTCAGTTCCGATGGGAATGATGCAAATATTTCAAGTACCGCAAATATCATTACCGCCAATAGTTCTAATTCGGGTTATCAGAGAAGACTGGATTATATTCAGGCCGTCGCGCAGGTTATCTATGACGACTCGAGGAACTTGAACACTCAATGGAAATCAACCGGCGGAAATTTTATCGGGAACTACGTCGGCGGTAACGGATATTTTCAATCTTCTAAAGAGGCCTTCGATACATATGTTACGAAAATTGCAAGTTTGGCCGAGGTAGCCCGGGATCAAAAAACGGGAACTCCCGCCGGTTTAAGTCTTAGCTCCGCAGGCACGGCTCATTCGAACTTAACGGAAACAATTTTTTCCAGAAACGCGTATCAAGACTTGTTAGATAACGTTTACGGAATCGAGTTCGCCTATATCGGAAATTCCGGAGATTCTCAAGCGAAATCGCTTTCCTTAATGGTTCAAGCCCAAAATCCTTCGGTAGACACGAACATGAAGAATGCGATTGCGGATTTAAAAACTACTTTGCAGGCAAAAATCACGGGAGCCTCCGACCTGTATGCAGATATAAGCGCCGGATCATCCACGATTAACGCGCAAGTTTCCCCGCTTTGGATAAAATTGAAAACTCTAAGAACGCTTACCGGAACCGATTTGCTTTCGGTATTAGGAGTACCTGCTATGCCGTCTAATGCTGACGGAGATTAGAGATCGGATGACTCGTTATCAAAAGAAGGTTATCAATGATTTTCGTCATAATGGTACTGTTAAATTATTCTTGCCAGAGAAGCGACTTCACTTTCTATTAAAGAACGATGTATAGTTCCCTACATGCTCTCTTATCATTCACTAGCTGGACCTTACTCCTCGGTTTCGGAGTTATTTTATTTCGAGTAACTCAAGTACTTACCGGAAAGAAAAAATCGAACGAATTTCCGGCATGGATCCAACACGGCAGCGACTTCTATTGGAGATTACATAGAGCCCACCTAAATTGTTTAGAGAATCTGCCTATTTTTGCGGTTTTAGTTTTTGCCGGAGCATTATTGGATCCTAATCCGGCTATGTTTGACTTATTCGCTTGGATAGTATTTGCTTCTAGGATTCTCCAAACGTCCGCTCACTTGAGCGGAGGCGGTGTATGGCCGGTAAATATCCGATTTACAGGATTCCTTCTTCAATATGCTTCCTTTGTCTCGATGCTTTACCTTCTGTTACAAAGCTTACCATAATACCTGATCAGATAATATCGGCCTTCTGTAGTGCAAAGGGCATGCGACAACCGTGCCCGCTTTTTCTCACCGCGGTTATGCGAATAGAGTAAAAAGCCGTCGATACTATATTCGTCGTTTAAGTCATCGAACTAATAATCCTGGACCAAAATCTAAAATCATGATTTTTCTTTCCGCCCCTTCTCCTTTCCGAAGTTTCTCTAAATATTTTGGTCACTCCGTTCTAGGAAAATCGAGGAGAAAATTCGGGAATTCTAATAGATAAGATATATTCCAAGAGAAATTTCGACGGTATCATTATCTTGAAGCGATTTCGCAGAATCTTTATCGGTATGGAACATTTCAGAATCGAGTTTTACGAACGTCTATTGTTAAAGATAGATCTTGGACAAATCCTTTTGGAATGCGTGTGTACGTTAGAAATGGAAAATTCATAGGTAAAGTCCGCAACGTTCATTCAACCCCTGGAACAAATCGCCTCTTGAAAATGATTACGCACCAAACAATGATTATTCGATTTAACCAAATCTACCCCAACCGAATCCCGACTTCCGGAAAGAGTTTAATACTAAAGATTGCAAATGAAATAGGGAGCTGATTCGATTACTTCGTACGATACATTAGGTTAAGAAGCTGTAAATCCGGAAGGTCAACTTCTTGGAATAATCGTAATACTGAGTGCGAATCGTAACATAAAGAAGATTCTCGCTTCTGAAATTCGAGAGATGGGTTACAAAGTTCGCCTAAAGAAAAAATCATCTTGACCGTGATTCGAATCCAGATTACATTCTGATTGGTTCAATTATCAGATGGCTTCTAAATTCGATTATCTCAGACGCAACCTGTATGCAATGGCAGAATTATGTCTGGAGCAAATCTTAATTTTAGACGATGCGATCGAACAGGAAAACCCGGACTTAGCTAAGCAAGTAATAGAACGAGACGATCTGATCGATAGTTTAGAAAAACAGAATGATAACCTTTCGCAAAATGCGATTTTAGAAGCGGTTGCCAATCGTAATTTATTGGGAATGGATCAAGTAGACGGCGAGGTCGTTCTAAAAAAAGACCCGCTTCGATTTGCGCTCTCTGCAATAAGAATCAACCGCAATTTGGAAAGAATGGGCGATCAGATCGTGAACTGCGCGACGTGCTACAGGAGAGGGCTATTGCCTAAGGGATTCTTCAGACAAGAAGAAATCCTGGATAAAATGCTCTCCCGAGTCGTAACTTTAGTCGGAATGGCGGTAGAATCTCTCGTGGAAGAAAAAAATCGGTTCTACGGTTCTGTCCATACCGTTGAAGAAGAATTGAACAACCTGTGCAACGGCGCCTTTCTAAAGTTCGTTATGGATCCTAGACTGGATAAAAACCAATTCGCCGATTTATACAGGATGATCTTGGGAATCGAACGGGCCGGCGACTATGCAGTAAATATTGCCGAAGAGCTGGTGCGTCTTAATACAGGAATGGATATACGACATTTATCCGATCCGGTCCAGATCACCGAAAAAGTAAAAACACCCTCTTAAATAAGAACCCCCTGCTCCGTAAAATTCCATTTTTTTCCTATATAGAAATCGACTTATTCCAGTTGACGAATGCCGAAACCGAGGCTCGATGTTCCTATAAATCGAAAGTTTAATAAAATGGGCTAACTTTTTGGTAAGTCCGTTTTATTAAACTTAATATTTATTTAAACTACTACTATGAACGAAAAAAAGAAAATCCCGTCCTTATATGAATGGGCAGGCGGAATGCAGACCTTCGAAAGACTAACGAAACTTTTCTATCAAAAAGTCTTGCAGGATGATTTATTAGAACCTGTCTTTAAGCATATGTCTCCGGAGCATCAACAAAGAGTGGCACATTTCATCGCCGAAGTTTTTGGAGGTCCCAAAACGTACAGTTCGGAAGATGGAAGTCATTACGCCATGATTCAAAAGCATCTTTCAAAACGTTTAACGGAAGATCAAAGAAAACGATGGATCCGACTACTTTTGGAAACCGCCGACGAGATTAATCTTCCCGATGATCCCGAATTTCGATCCGCTTTCGTCGCCTACATCGAATGGGGAACACGAATCGCGGTAAATAACTCGAACACCGACGAGCTGCTCATGAATCCGAATGAACCGATGCCGAAATGGGGATGGGGAGTGCCGGGCGGCCCGTATTTACCGGAGTAAAATGTACACCTCTCGTTCCATAAAACCCGCAATCATGTTCCACTATGCCTGGAAAATGCTTTTGATTTATGCAGCCATCTCCGGTTCCGTTTATTTATTAGTGAATTATTTCGGATTTAAAACCGCAGCTCTTCCTTTCTTGCCGATCAGCCTAATCGGAATGGTGGTCGCGTTTTTCTTAGGATTTAAGAATAACTCGTCCTATGGTCGCCTCTGGGAAGCTCAGCAAATATGGGGCCGAATCGTAAATAACAGTCGTAATTGGGCTTCGATGGTTTTGCATCAGATACGGAATCAGCTTCCGGAAAATTCCTTACGCGAATCGGAGTTTCATCGAATAAGGAAAGAGCTGATATATCGGCAAATAGCTTTTGCAAACGCTTTACGATATCAATTAAGAATGTCTAATACGCGTAGCAAGTCCGATACTGCAAGGAAACTGGTCACACTATCACATCCGGAAGCGGAGAAGAGCGTACGCAAGGAATTAATTCCTTTTTTAGACGAGTCCGAAATTTCATTTCTCGAAACGAAAACAAATCCGGCTGCACACATACTGAACCTACAATACTCGCGATTAACGGAATTACACGATTTGGGAATTTTAGATCCGACGGCAAAATTAGAGATGGCCCGAGTAATCGCCGAGAATTATCAATGTCAAGGAGAATGCGAAAGCATCAAATTATTCCCTTTGCCTCGACAATATTCGTATTTCAGTAAAGTATTCGTATGGATTTTCATACTTCTACTTCCCTTCGGTCTTTTGAGCGAATTCGAAAAAGCGGGCGATACCCTGGTATGGCTTATGATTCCCGCACATATTCTTATCTCCTGGGTTTTTATGGTTACAGAACAGATCGGCGACGATAGCGAAAATCCTTTTGAAAACGCCATTAACGATATCCCAATGACGGCAATCTGCCGAAATATTGAAATTGACTTACGCGAATTTTTGGGCGAAACTGAACTTCCTTCGAAATTAGAACCGATAAACGACATCTTACTATGAAATGATACGAGTTTCAGGCAACGGAACGGTATTTATTTATAATTATTATATATAAATAATATACAATATCAGAATGGGATCTTTTTAAGAAAAAACCGAATTTATTGGAGATGATTTAAAAGCAAGAGGCGGTTTCCTATGGACACGATAAAAGGCAAAAACGTAACTATCTTTTTTGACGGGAACAAATGCATCCATTCTCGTAATTGCGTGCTGAATCGACCCGATGTATTCGTCCCAAACGTCGATGGAGATTGGATTTATCCGGACCGAGCATCGGAAGAGGAAATCAAGCAATTGGCGCTTAATTGTCCTTCCGGAGCAATTAAATTCGAAGCGAATTCAAGTGTATCCGAATCCGCACCTAACGTAAACGTAGTTCGCGTTCGTGAAAACGGGCCCCTCGCATTTAACGCCGATATGGATATTGTCGGGCACGGATTGGAGTTTAGAGCCACTCTTTGTCGATGCGGGGCGTCTAAGAATAAACCGTTCTGCGATAGCAGCCATACCACCATCGAATTCCTTGCGACCGGAGAGCCTACCGCCGAGTCAGAACCGAAAACACTTGCCGCTCGGAATGGTAAGTTGCTGATCACTCCTACCGAAAATGGTCCGTTAAAGGTCCAAGGAAATCTAGAAATTTGTACCGGCACAGGCCACATGATCAATCGTATCGATAAAACGTACCTGTGCAGATGCGGCGGCTCTTCAAATAAGCCTTATTGCGATGGAACGCATAAAAAAATTAAGTTCTCTTCGGAATGATTAATTTCCGGGATTTCGCAACGTCGCAAGAGTCGGCGTAATCCTTACAAGCATTTCATTTAATTCAAAATCGCGATAACGATTTGGAGAGAAATAATTTTTTTCATATTACGAAAACGGTCGGAGCCATGATTGAACTGAATAATAAAACCTTTACCTGTCCTGTCGACGTATCTCTCAGTTTCTTCGTCGGAAAATGGAAGATACTGATACTATCTCATCTTTATCACTTTAAACATAAAAGTTACAAAGATATAAAGGTGAACCTACCCGGAATTTCGGAAAAAATATTAGTTCAGCAACTGAAGGAGTTGGAAGGAAACAAACTTCTGAACAGAGAAATCAAATCCGAAAGGCCGTTACGAGTGGAATATTCTCTGACCGATTTCGGCAGATCGTTGGCGCCGTTATTCGAATTTTTAAGCGAATGGGGAATCGATTACTTAAAGAAAAACGGAATCGATTATATTCAGGATCAACATTTATACAAATAATAGAATAGGGATTTTAAGATCATATTTAACTAAGGTATTTTCTCTCCCTGTTCCAAGTAGCTGGCGAGTTCTTCCTTCAGTCCAAGAGGTAACTGAAGCCCGGAACTCTCGATTCTTTCGTTGTACTTGTTAAACGAAAAACGGTGTCTGGATGTGCCTAGATACGATTGTAAAGCCTCCGAACCCCATTCTAAAATTTCCTTAATGTATTCTTCGTTTTCTTCCAATTTTTCGCAATACGGGATAAATAGCGGCCGATTGACAGGACGGCCTATCGTTCTATAAAATAGAAGTCTTCGTAAAACTTCGTGTTCCTTTAAATGTCCCGATTCAAGGGCTCTTTCAACCATTCTTAAATTGATACAGTCCAAAAATTCCACTTTCAGATTCTCGTCTTTTAAACGTTTGCGAAGACTCGTTTTAATCTCTTCGGCTTCGTAAAGAAAGTTAGGGCAATATTCCGGACATTCATCTTTATGTAGATCGCAATAATGGAGAAGAATACAATCGATATCCGAAGAAGGTTCCACGATACCGAAATTGATCGAACCGAGGATTTCCACGCCCGTCCGAAATCCTTTATCTTCCAGCTCCTTCAACGCGATCCGAAAAGCCTGCATTCTCTTGAGGGCTTCCTTAGTATCGTAGTTCCGATACTTGTTTTTGAGCGCGATATACTTTTCGATAAGATAAGTCATTGGAAGAGATCTTTTAAATAACGGTTCATACCGAGGAGTACTACCTCCGGGATTTCATGTCCACCAGGAAACGCCAGCATCTCCCCTTTCCAGCCCGCTTCTTTTAATAAAGTTTCCAGTTTCTTTGCCGCAGGGTAACCCAGGACAGGATCCATCCGACCATGACTTTGAAAAAAAGGATAGCCTGGAGTCTTTTTGGCTAACAAGGACCATTCCGGTTCATCGATTAGAGTACCCGAAAGTATGACTAATCCTTTCGGCTTCGCTTCCGCTCTGAGAACGATATCGGTGGCGAGCATCGAACCTTGACTAAACCCTCCTAAGACGATTCGATCCATCGGAACATTTAGGGCCTCGATCATTTGCACGGCCTTCTCTCTCGCTTCCTCTAACCCTTTCGGATAACGATCCGAAAAGTCCCGATATCCGCCGGTCATCATTGCCCGTTGCAATGCTTCCATATCGATCGGAAACCAAGCTCGTCCGTTATAACCGGGCATTAAGGGAATTTCCAAGATACCATCAGGAAAAATAAAATTCGTGCCTTTGGGAACATCCATATAAGAATAAAGCGGGAGAAGATCGTAAGCGTTCGCGCCATACCCGTGAAAAAAAATCACGTAAGGTGCATTTGGATCGCCTTTGACCCGAGCGGCCTTCAAAGGACCGATCTGTTCTAATGGAATATTAAGAGACATCTTTTCCTTTCTGAACGATGCACCCCGTCATGGCAATAGGTTTTAAATGCAACAAAATATGGGGGAAATGGAATCGTATTGAACCTATATCGATTCGGGAATTTCTTTCAATTTATCGGCTTTGAAAGCCGAGTCGAAATAATCGTTACGATTAAGATAATCAAATGCGAACAAACGTTCAAATCAACCGAACAGCGTTTTATCAGAAAACTAGTAGTGGAATTTTCCTTGTCGGGATGAGCGTATAAAATGAAGTTTAGCCAGAACAATCGTTCTATTAAGAAAGAAAAACGGTTTCATACCCTTTCCGGGAACGGATCTAATTCGAGACTATTAAGAGGAATCCAATAATGGCAAAACAATTCGAAGGCAAAGTTGCATTAATCACCGGCGCCGCTTCTCCCAGAGGATTAGGAAGAGCGATTGCAAATACGATCGCAAAGGAAGGCGGAGATATCGTCGTCGCCGATTTAAATAAGGAACATATAGAACAGGCTGCCGCAGAGATCGCTAAAGAGTTCGGAGTGAAAGCCATCGGAGTAGCTGCAAACGTTACTAAACCGGAAGATTGCGATGCAGTTATCGCCGCAGTGAAAGACAAATTCGGCAAATTGGACTTCTTGGTAAACAATGCAGGAGTTTTAAAAGACAATTTGTTCATCCGCATGACGGAGCAAGAGTTTGACTTCGTTATGGACGTAAATGCAAAAGGCGTTTTCCTTATGACCAAGTCCGCCTCAAAATTACTTTTGAAAGCGCCTTCCGCTCGAATCGTAAATATTTCTTCCCTCTCCGGTCTAACCGGACAACCCGGCCAAGCGAACTATTCGTCTTCCAAGGCCGCCGTCATTGCGTTAACAAAAGTGGCAGCAAGAGAATTCTCCGGTCGCGGGGTATTGGTAAATGCGGTATGCCCGGGCTATGTTCAAACGGATATGACGTCATCCCTTTCGGAGGAAGTTCAAAAGAAACTAACGGATCCTTCTTTCATTCCGTTAAAGAGACCGGGAACGCAGCAAGAAATCGCTAACGCGGTGGAATTCTTCCTGTCGGATAAGGCTTCATATATCACCGGTACGTATCTCCGCGTGGACGGCGGAGCAGGGATCGGGTTATAATTCCATGAGAGAAGTCGCGATCGTAGGAGCCTACGAAACGCTCCATGGAAATCATAAAGACAGAACGCTTAGGGATTTGGTAACCGAAGCCGGAAACGGAGCCGTTCGGGACTCCGGAATCGATCGAAAAGAAATTCAAGCCGTCTATGTGGGAAATTACGCAGGTAACGAATTCAACGCTCAGAACACGATGGGTTCTTACGCAGCCAACTTACTAGGATTAGGCGACAGACCGGCAATACGAACCGAAGGGGCTTGTGCCTCCGGAGGAATCGCAATGAGACAAGGATTTCTTGCCGTAGCATCGGGGCTGTACGATACGGTCCTAGTTTTAGGAGTAGAGAAGATGAACGGCCTGGACCCGGAATCGACGATGGAAATCGTCGCACGCGGTCAGGACCAAGACGTAGAAGGCGGGTACTGTATTTCCGGACCATCCGGCTTTGCGCTCAACGCGACTCGACACATGCACGAATTCGGCACGACCAAGGAAATGCTCTCTAAGGTTGCCGAAAAAAACTATTATCATGGAAGTTTAAATCCTTTCGCTCATAAACAAAAAGAGATTTCGTTTAATAATATAATGAAGGCAAGAATGGTTACGACTCCATTCGGATTTCATGATGTTTCTCTAGTAACGGATGCAGCTGCCGCTGTAATCATTACGACAAAAGAAAAAGCGAAATCGATTAGAAAAGATTACGTTTTAGTAAAAGGGTCCGGAATCGGCGGAGATTACTTTAATGTGACCCTAAAGAAAGATTCGGTCAGTTTTCCAGCTTCGCTTCAAGCCGCTGCCGAAGCGTTTAAGATGTCGGGCCTAGAAAGAAAAGAGATCGACGTACTGGAATGCCATGACTGTTTTACGATCACCGAGATCATAAATATAGAGGATCTAGGATTCGTGGAAAAAGGAAAAGGCGGCCCATTTACTTTGGAAGGCCATACTCGTCTTGGCGGAAAACTGCCTGTCAATACTTCGGGAGGCCTAAAAGCAAAAGGCCACCCTGTCGGCGCGACCGGAGTTGGACAAGTCGTAGAAATGACATTTCAGTTAAGGAACCAAGCCGAAAAACGGCAGGTTACAAATGCTCGAACCGCACTGACCCATGTTTTGGGCGGTCCCGGTGCCGTTAGTATCGTACATATTCTGCAGAGAGGCGACTAAAATGGAGACCGTAGAAATAAACGTGCTCAAGGGAAAGAAATGTACCTCCTGCGGATTTGAAATGACCGAGCCGGCAGTCGCTTGCACTCGTTGCGGAAGCGATTCCTTACAGGAAAAAGTCTTTAGTGGAAAGGGAAAAGTCTATACCTACACGGTCGTTCATGTAGGCTTCGGTCATCTAGCGTCGAAAGCTCCTTATGTTCTTGCAGTCATCGATCTAGAGGAAGGGGCAAAGACGATGGGTATCCTGGAAGGTCTATCGGAAGGGAAGCCCGTCACTGAATCCGTCAGGATCGATATGCCTGTCATATTCGATAGGACGGAGCCTAAAACCGGGTCCTTCTTTAAACCGATCAAATAAACAAACGCAGCCGGATTCGATACCGGAACCGGTTGCAAATTTCTTTAATATCGATCGATCCCCTTTTGGAAAATTGTTTTCTCATTGATATACGTCAAGTTCCCCGGACGTTTCTGTGACAAAAAAATTCCTTTGCTTTCCAATCCTAGCGAAGAAAGATGGAATCATGAAAAAGGAGAAGTCCATGAAAAATAGGGCTCTATTAATTTCCGCCTCCGCGACAATGATCGCTTTGGCTCTGGTTTTGAATTGTGGTGATAAAAACGAATCTAAAAAGGAAGCGGCTGCGCCTGCTGCTACCGCGGCTCCTGCACTCACTCCTGAATTGGAGCAGGGAAAAGAAATCTTTGCTGCGAACTGTGCATCTTGCCACGGTGAAAAAGGTGCAGGGGATGGACTCGCAGCGGCGAACCTAAATCCTAAACCGCGTAATTATAAAGCTCCGGCTAAAGAATGGAAGAACGGACCGACGGAAGCCGGTATTCTAAAAACGTTAAATAACGGAATTCCCGGCGGCACGATGGTGGCCTTTAAGTATCTAGGCGACGATAAACTTAAATTAGTCGCAAAATACGTAATCCACCTCACGCAAAACTAATCCCTAAAAGGGTGGGTTTTCCCCCACCCTTTTCTCCGCTATTCGGGCTTTTCTTCTGGAACTTTTCCGCCCTCCCCTAATGCTGGAAATGTGAACGGATCTCCAGCGCCTCATTGCCAAACTTGCGGAACTACTCGAAATTCTCCCTTAGTGAAAGAGTTAAAGACCTATTCTAAATCCGCCTGGTTCTTAATTCTATTCGGCATTTCCTCCAAACCGAAAGAAGTCAGCTTTCAATGCACTAAGTGCGGTGAAATATTCGACAAACTTTCTCCGCAGGAGCTTGAACATTATACCTAATCTTGGTCGGCAAAATGGCAGTCCTACCTTTCAAAAACCCCATGAAACGGGGTTGACTGCGGTTTCGAGAGAGGGTCTTTGTGATAAATAAGGCATATGTCTGACGAATTCAAAATAACCGTGGACTTGGAGCCGTCTGTACCGGTGTTACATATCTCAGGCGAGATCACTTCCGATGCCGACGAAGACATCATCAACAAATATCATTCTATTCCGGAATTGCGTAGAGCTCGAGTAATTCTGAATTTTCACGGCACATCTTATATCAATTCTGCGGGATTGGCAACGTTGATCAGTTTGATTACAAAGGCCGCGGAATCTTCCGCAAAGATCGAGTTTGCGGGTTTAAACGATCATTTCCGTAAAGTGATGGATATAGTCGGATTGACTGACTTCGTATTGATCCATAATACTCTTCAAGAAGCTTTAGGTTAAGCGATCGACTTCTATCTTGGAAGTCGAAGCGGTTAAATTTGCAAATAGTCGTCCGACTCTATATCAGGCCTTTGGCTTGAAAATCCTGGATTACTAATTTTAAATCATTCGGGGTGTCCACGCTCAATGCAGCGCGTTCCGTTATATGTACTCCGATCGAATAGCCTGCTTCCAGAGCCCGTAGCTGTTCCAAAGATTCCGAATCCTCCAACGGGCTCGCAGGAAGATCGGGATAACTTAACAAGAAATCACGATCGTAAGCGTAGATCCCGAGATGCCGAAACGCAGGAACGTTTTTCTTGAACTGGCTGGGAATCGGGGAACGGGAAAAATACAAGGCTTTACCCTTCGAATCCATCACGACTTTAACCCGATTCGGATCGGTGATCTCGACAGGGTCCATCGGAGCTGCCGCGGTAGTCATGGCCCAATCGTTTCGATCTATTTTAAGGCGAGCCACACCGTCGATCAATTCGGCCTCTATCCCCGGTTCGTCGCCTTGTATATTTACAACCACGCCGAAGTGCGGAAATCGTAAGGCGACCTCCCGGATTCTATCCGTTCCGGACGGATGATCGGGAGATGTCATTACGGCGTTCCCCCCGTTGTCCAGAACGACCATCAGAATTCGCTCATCGTCGGTGGCGACTACAAGCTCATTCACTAAAGAAGACTTTAGTGAATTCTTATATGTCCAAAGAATCATAGGAAAATCCCCTATATTAACAAGGGGCTTTCCCGGAAACCTTGAACTTCCGAACCTTGCCGGGATGACTCCGAGTACTTTGGAATTTGTCATTAGTTCACTATGAATTCCGTAAAGTAGACTTCCTGAATCTTTCCTTCCGAGAGTATATGGTTAATTTGAGCTTTGATTTCCTCGCGAAGATCCAATTGATCTTCCACGTCGATTAGATCGTCCTTGGTCTTACGACCTACGATCAAGTTCACCAAATCCCGCATCTGAGCGATCCGTTCCGCCAATTCGTTCGTTATCTTCGTATCGTCTTTCGCAACACCGAAAGAGAGTTTCATTTTGACGAAGTGAGTTTCACCCTTATCGGCCGTATTGATCCTAAATTCTTCCTGGAATGCGAACGTAACTAAAGGAGGAGGAGGTTTCACCAAGGAAACGTTTTTCATTTCCCGAAACGTACTCGTGGCGGCCTGCTTTGCGACAAACATAGATACAAGCACAACGATGATAATTCCAAATACGGCTCCCGCAATATAGATGAGCCATTTTATAAGTGGAGAAGAACCGGCTCCGCCGTCCGCGGCAGGGACGCCGCCTTCTTCTTCGTCTATTTCGGGATCACCCATGGGTTACTTCTCCTTTTTCTCTTTTAAAATCCACTTTCGGTGGAAGTTTCCGAACCTGGTACTCGGCTCTTCGGCAGACCGTAATTGGATTCATGCGGTCCTCTCTTCGTGGATTTATCGGTTAAGATTACGATATCTATCCTTCGATTGAATGCTTTTGCCTCTGGTGTGCCTTCGTATTCTACGGCCAAAGGTCGATAGGACCCGAAACTTACGGCCTGAAACCAACTCGGATCAAGCCTACCGACACCGACTAAATAATCGGTGGAATTAATCGCCCTTGCACCTGCCAGATCCCAATTATTAAGATAGGCACGTTCTTCCCGATTCGGATTAGCCCCGGGAACGACAGCGTCCGCATCGCAATGTCCTTCCACCCTTACGAAACGCTCTAAGTCTTTTATTAATCCGCTCGCTTTCTTAAGCGTCGATTTAATAGGATCATTAAGAATCGCCGAGCCGGGTCCGAAATAATCGGCGCCTACCAAGCTAATGACGAGTCCACGTTCATCTTCCGTTACGCGAACCTTGCCCGCTTCGATCTCCGGTTTGAATAGTTCGGTCGCGGTCTTCTTGGATTTGGATAGAGCCTTGCCGGTGGTCATCGAAGGAAGACTTTCGATATTCATCCCCATCTCTTCCAACTTACCTTTTGATAGGGTCTGTCCCCCGTCAAAGAATCCGGTCGTCGTTTTAAATGCGGATAAAATGATCTGCATCTCGATCGCATTCGTCTTACCGGTCTTATAAAGCATGATAAAAAAACATAGTAGAAGGGTCACCATGTCCCCGTACGTAAGCATGTATTCGGGGATGTTCTGAATGCATTCTGGACATTTTTGCTGCGCCATAAGTCTTCCAACCGTACGGGATTCGTTCCCGGATTAATCCCCTTCTTCCTTCAAGACGCCTCGTTCGGACGGCGGCAGGAAGCTGGCAAGTTTGTCTTTCACGATCCGAGGGTTGTCTCCGGATTGAATGGAAAGAGTTCCCTCTATCATAATTTGCTTTATTAGTAATTCATCTTCCGATTTACGAATTAATTTTTTCATAATGGGAATGGCGAACATATTCGCACCCATCGATCCGTAAAGAGTGGTGATCAAAGCCGCAGCCATCCCGGTTCCGATCGCACTCGGATCCCCGGAACCGAGGTTTTTAAGCATCTGCACGAGTCCGATTAGCGTTCCGATCATCCCGAATGCGGGAGCAAGAGCGCCCCAGTTTTCCCACCAAGCTTTTCCCTGCGAATGGCGGGTGGCGATATTTCCCATTTCGGTTTCCATAATATTTCGTACTAATTCAGGATCCGTTCCGTCCACGACTAAGGTAATTCCTTTTCGTAGGAACTCCTCCGGTAATTCGTTAACGTCGTCTTCCAGAGCGAGGAGACCTTCCCGTCTTGCCTTCTCGGAAAAGGAAACTAGAGTCTTAATCAGTTCCACCAAGTCGCTCTTTTCTTCACGAAACGCCTTACGAGTAATTTTACCGACGTCTAGAGTCGACTGCCAGGGAACCGCCATAATCGTACAGGCGGTAGCGCCCCCGAACGTAATCAAAACCGAGGGAATATCCACGATATCAATCGGGTTCAACCCTGCGGAAAGAATACCGAAGGCCACAACGACTAAAGCGGAACCCAAACCGATGAGTGATGCTATATCCATGATCGCTTAATCTACCTTCTTAAATTGGTCGGGAGTAGAGCCTATCGGAAAGACTAATACCCTCTTTTTGAACTCGATAATCTTTTCGATCACTTGCGGAACGCTCTCCTGCACAACATACTTTCGATCATTCGAAAGAGTGATCGTCGTATCAGGATTAGCCTCGATACATTCTATATGAGTAGCGTTCAGGACGAATTCCGTCCCCTTTAAACGGTGCAGGGTAATCAATTGCCCTTCCTCGAGCGGGAGTTCTTGTTTATAGAATCGACCGCCTTCGAGATTTGGATAATGAATTTTTCCTCAGTAAATCGATTCACGGAGGTCTGAAAATTTTTAGGCTTCCATTCGATCGAATCCGACCGGATTAAAGCTGAATTTAGCGCATCCGCCGTCTGTTCTCCGAAAAATACGCCTGTTTTTCCGCCTACCACGGTTTCCAAAGCGCCACCTTTACCGTATGCAATCACGGGAGTGCAATATCCTTGAGCTTCCACAGGCGCGATCCCGAAATCCTCCATCCCGGGAAAAACAAAGACTTTTGCCCTCGATAGATACTCGATCACTTCGGAACGAGGGCGATGAGGGAGTATTTCCACGTTCGGGGGGAGAAGTTTAACCAGATTCTTATATTCTTGGCCGCTTCCCAGGATCTTTAATCGACGACCGTTTTTCCGGTATGCCTCGATCGCCAGATCTATCCTTTTATAAGGAGCAAAGGCGGAAACAATCAAATCAAATTCCTCTTTTTGAATCCTCTTTACTTTAAATCCTTCCGGAAGACAAGGGGGATGGATGATTGTAGAGTCTCGTCGATAGAATTTTTTAATTCTCCTTCCTACAAACGCGGAATTCGCCAAAAAAGAATCCACTCTATTTGCCGAAGCCGCATCCCACATTCTAAGGTAATTCGATATCGCTTGGAACGCAAAAAACTTCAGCCCTTTTCGAGCCGGAAAATAATCGTAATATAGATCCCAAACATAACGCATCGGGGAATGCACATAACTAATATGAATCGCATCCGGATCCGGAATCACCCCCTTAGCCACACAATGCGAGGAGGAAAATACCAAGTCATAGCCGCGAAGATCCAAAGATTCTATCGCAGTCGGAAACAGAGGAAGATACCACCTGTACTTGGATTTAAACGGAAGTCTATCGGTGAAAGCTGTCGTGATTTTACGAGTTTCGATTCTTTCGTTGAGTTTGCCCGGTTCGTAAAACAAGGTAAATAGGTCGGCATTCGGAAATATCTTGAGAAGGGAGTCCAAAACGACTTCCCCTCCGCGCATTCCGTTTAACCAATCATGAATGACGGCGACTTTCATATCCTCCCAATCGGCAAGAAACGGCGAATCGCCACGGTTTTTTCAACCTATAGTCTGTTAAGGTAGAAATCGGAGGATATGCTACCGATAAGGGTGGTTCTACGATACAAGTTAACTGAAAAAGGAATGAGAGAAGAACGCTCCAATTTTCGGTACCCTTCCGTATAGCGTCGAGTATCGTCTCCGAATAAACGCATATCCACCATCGTCTCGGCGATATTATCATGAATATCGTTATCGTTTAATATTCTAGGAATACTGCCCTTACTACCCTTTAGTTTTTCGGAAACTTCCAGTAAGTTCCTAAACGTAACGTGAATATCGTTTTGATTTTCCCGGATGATTCCTGTGGAAGCTGCAAAGAAATCATCGTAATATTTCGCGGAAGGTGCAAAATCAGGAACTTTTTCCTCTTCCTCTTTATATGTCGGCTTAAAAAATCCCAGGTTCGCTTGGTGTTCCGCATTACCTGGATCGATGTCTATGGTTCTACCGGACAGAACCGTCGCAGTCCGAAAACTGATATTGTAATTCGCATATAATGTGATCGGGTCGGCCAGTCGTATCGTAATTTCGACGGCTTTCTTACGAAGCGGATCTAAAAACCGTTTATCCGGAACTTCTTCGATCGGAACCACGTCCACGTCCCGAACTAAGCCCTTCTCAACCCCGAGAATACTCACGGAAGTTCCCGGCCGAATTCCCTGAGATTTTGGATAATAGATTTTGAGAGTGTACGGATAGATATCTTTCGTCCCGGCTCTCTCCAGAACGGAATGATAGAGCAGCAAAAAGAATACGAAAAAGAATGCTAATCCCAAATGAACGGGAGACGGTCTCGGAAATTTCATCGATTCGGAACGTTTCTCACCTAGAGTATGTCGGTATTCGGTAGATAGCAACTAAAACGTTCTCGGAAAATCGAAAATCAAACGGGAAACTCCGATTTTTCCCGATAAGATACTTAGGAAGGAAGAAAAAGGTTCTTAGAAAGCTTTATGAGACATAATCTAATTGACTTTCTGAAAGATTCCATTCAAAAAAGAACAAGTTGGTGGCTCCTGGCCATTCTGGCTCTGCTCGTCGCTAGCCTAGGATGGGGATTCCGAAAGGGGTCCCTTCCCCAGGAGTTGAACAAACTTATCCTGACCGGACACGAGACGCTCAAGACGGAAGAAATCGTTCAAATCATGGGAATCCAACCGGGAACTTCTTTCGAAAATTACGACCTGAGTCTCATGGAAAGCCGCCTAACGTCTCACCCTCGAATCAAAAAAGCCAGACTTGAAAAAAAGTCCGAGGATCAGCTATTGGTCGAGATTACCGAACGAAAACCAGTCTATCTCGTCAATTCCGACGGTCATCTATTCGAGATAGACTCAGAATTGAAAGTTCTATCCAAAGACGACGTTCGAACACCCGGATTGACTGTGCTCTCGGGAACCTTCCCTCGGGAAGGTGGATTCGTCAGTGGTGCCGCGTTCAGAGATTTATATACCTCGGTTGAGAACGCATTTCGCACATATCCGGCATTAAAGACAAGAGTCTCCGAAGTTTCGCTTCACGAGGACGGAGAGATCTTCGTTTATACGGATGCACCGATCCCGGTAAGAGTGCAAGTAGGCACTCTATTCCAAATCGAACAAGTTCGTAAGTTATATGCGGTCCTTGCATATCTCGAAAAAGAAAAAGTCAAACCACGATTAGTGGATATCCGCGGGGAGGACGCGGTCTATCATTAAGCGAATGGAAGCTTCGGAAAGAACAATCGTAGCGTTAGATTTAGGAACTTCGCTTACTAAAGTCGTCGTTGGCCGCCCCATTTCGGAGTACGAAACCGAAATCATCGGCACAGGCTCTTTCCCGTCTTCGGGGATCAAGAGCGGAGCGATCGTAAATATAGAGGCGACTACTCGTTCCATTGTGGAAGCGGTCAGCGAGGCCGAATTGATGTGCGGACAGGAAATCACGTCAGTCGTCGTGAATGTCACAGGGAAGTCCGTAAGAGCCGATAACTCCAAAGGAGTCGTGGCGATAACCAATCGAGACCGAGCAGTAACGGAACCGGACGTGGTTAGAGTCATAGAAGCCGCGCAAGCCATACGAGTTCCTGCAGACCAGGAAATCATACACGTATTGTCCAAGGAATTTTCCGTGGACGATCAAACTTCCATTAAAGACCCGATCGGAATGACCGGAGTCAGACTAGAGGCGGAAGTTCACATCGTCACCGCGGGAATTACAGCACTTCATAATTTAGAAAAGTGTGTTGAAGCTGCAGGATTAGTGGAAGAGGCTCGTGTTCTTTCTAGTCTTGCTTCCTCCGAGGCGGTATTGACATCCGGAGAGAAAGACCTCGGAACCGCTGTATTGGATATCGGGGCGGGGATTTGCGACTTGATCATTTACATAGACGGAGGAATCGCTTACTCTGCGATAATTCCTTTCGGAGGTTATAATGTAACCTCCGATCTTTCCATAGGCCTAAAAACAACCATTGAAACCGCAGAACTATTAAAAAAACGATATGGACATTGCACTCTCGACGAGATGGATCCGACGGAGACCGTGGAAATTCCTCCGATTAGCGGACGCCCTGCTCGCTCCGTTTTACGGGAAGAATTAGTTAATATTATCGAACCGCGCATGAGAGAAATATTCGAAATGGTGGATGCGGAATTGGTGAAATCGGGAAAAAAATCGTTTCTTGCGGGTGGAGCGATTCTTACCGGCGGCGGAAGTCTTTTGGAAGGAATCGAATCTTTGGCCGAGGACGTCTTTCATCTAACGGTCACTCGAGCTCGACCCGCCGGACTTTCCGGTTTGGCCGAAAGAGTTTCTTCGCCCGAATTTTCGACGGCAGTAGGGCTCATTAAATATGCGTCTCGCTTAGGTGAGATGGAGCAGAGATCCCAGGATCGTACCGAGTCCTGGGGTAAAAAACTCCGTAGATGGATCGAAGAGAATTTATAGATTTCCGGAAATTTCGGAATCGTTTGTAAGACCTAAGGAAGGTGAAATATGTTGCGTTTCGAAGAAGAAGCAGATAAGACAAGCCCGGCCATAATTAAAGTCCTCGGTATAGGTGGAGGAGGCATGAATGCGGTCGCGCGCATGGCTCACTCCAGTTTGAGAGGAGTGGAATACGTCATCATGAATACCGACGAGCAAGTATTGCGCCGCTCGGATATAGAAAATCGAATCACTCTCGGATCCAAAATCACCAGGGGAATGGGGGCAGGAGGAGATCCCGAACTCGGTGCAAAAGCGGCGGAGGAAGATCGAGACAGAATTCAATCAATTATCCAAGGAGCCGACATGGTTTTCGTTACCGCGGGAATGGGAGGCGGAACGGGAACCGGTGCGGCTCCCATAGTTGCAAAAATTGCAAAAGAAATGAAATGCCTCGTAGTCGGGGTAGTCACAATTCCTTTTTCATTTGAAGGTCGACGCAGAATGGAGTTAGCCAAACGCGGTATCGATCAATTGCGAAACTACGTGGACACTCTCATTTTAGTAAATAACGAATCGATTTTTCAAGTTGTGGACAGAGACACTCCGATCGATCAGGCCTTCCGAGTCATCGATGATATTCTATTAAACGCAGTCAGAGGAATCAGCGACATCGTGAACAATCCCGGTATTATCAACGTGGATTTTGCGGACGTAAAAGTCATTATGAGAGACACCGGCGACGCAGTCATGGGTGTGGGCGAAGGTAGCGGCGAAAAGAAAGTTTCCGAAGCTGTGAATTATGCGATCGATAATGCGCTTTTAGATTCTCGTTCAATCGCCGGGGCAACATCTCTTCTGATCAATGTAACCGGGGGAACGGATCTTACGATTTCGGATTGGAACGAAGTGTCTCAGATTATCACCTCTCAAGTCGATCCTAACGCGAATATTATCGTCGGATTAACCGAAGACCCTGAATTAGAAAAAAGGATCCGTGTAACGGTAATTGCAACCGGATTCAATAAACGTCCTGCAAGCTTACCGACGAATTCAAGCGTTAAGTATCCGGCAGGACAACTGCAAAGAAAGGTCGTAGGTTTGGCGGAACAGACTCCTGTAGAAGAGCAACGTCCATCCTATCGTACGGAGCCAGAGAGAATAACGGATACTGAAACTTATCGGTCCCTAAAAACTCGCTCAGGACAGTCGTCAGCTCGGGAAGATTATGATATTCCGGCTTTTATGCGCAGAAGCGAAAAAGGAAAATAAATTAAGGTCTATTCTTCGATCGCTTCCGCCGCAGAGGAAGCGATCTTACTTAAATCTTTTAGATAGCCTTTTTTATTACTTCCGAGTTTGACCGCGGATTCATATAATTCCGCCGCCTTTTCAAAATCTCCTTGAGAGAAGTAATATGTGGCGAGATTCGCCTTGGCAGCCCAGCTTTTTCCGGAGGATTTTGCATCCGCTTTTTCCCAAGCTAACTTTGCTCGATTAAAACTGGGAGTGTCGCCTTTAATCTCTTCGTATCCTTCCGAAAGATAAGAAGCTATCTCTGGATCGTCATCGTCGGTAAAAATTCGAATGCTTTTCGTTTCCGCTTTCGGCGATAGCCTAATTTCCATTTCCGGAATCACTTCCGTCAATGCTTGAGATAATGATTCCAACATAGCAGGGCAGGAGGTGGCTCCGACGCTATTATAAATCGTGGTAGGTTTGGAGATAACGGCTTTTTTAGATTCTCCAGTATCGACTCGCACTAAAGTCGCTTCTATCGGTAAAAGCAACTTTCGAACGCCTGTCGGCTTCATTACCGGATCATTATTAGGCCGAATCGGAGCGGACGAACGATGATGTCCCCGCCTATTGTTAGAATTAGCGTTTGCAGCAGCTTGTAAAATCAACATTCCCATAGCCATATAGTCTGCACGCATTTCCAAACTACATTCATAAACAGGCTTTGCGACACTGATATAAAGAATCGCCTCCGCTCCGAGTAATTCGCCTAATTTGGCTCGACCATTCGTTATTCCGGCGAGAGATAAGCTCGCCTGGTCTATAATGTCCGCTCGTTTACTAAGATCGACCATCTTAAAATAGGAATCCTCCGAAAACGCTTGGAAAATCTTTGCAGGTACAATTCGAATAAAGGCTTGGCTGACGTCGGCATCTTGTCCCCAGACATCGGCAGTCGGCGACTCGACTGCCAAAGCAACGACTCGGACTCCTTTCAAAAAATGTCGAAGTTCTCGGCCTTCTTTGGTTTGAGGAAATGAAGGATATTCGACTGAAACCCTCTGACAAGAAAGCCAAAGCATCGCTCCAACCAAGAGTCCAAGTAGTATTCTTCTCATTTTACGTCCGACCTATTATTCTTCAGGATTGTACATCGTTAACAAGAGCCTTCCACATAATTTTTAGCGTTAAGATGAATCCGTAAAAAATTCTTTCGAACTCTCTCCATCTTCAAAATTGGATTCCGTTTTTATGCTTCAAAAGTTCAGCACTTCATTCCTAACTCTTAGAGAATGAACAACGCTAGTCGCTCTTTTTATTTTTCCATAATACGGAGGCGATTCCGACCGAAAGATACATCAGTAATCCATACATTAAAATCGTAAGTAAGGTTTCCGATTGTCGAACATGGAGTTCAGCCAATAATAATGCCAAAGAAAGACTTCGAACGCCTGATACGACAGAAACGGAAGCTCGAGTCGAAAGATCGGCCCAAAAAAAGAAAGGGGGAACCGCTAAAGAAACGACAATAATGGCAAATCCTCCTATCCAGGCAGGGGGTCCAAGAGTTACCGCTTTTTCGCCGTACTGAAAAATAAGTAGAATCACCGAGAGTAAAAGAGCTAACGTGCTGATTCGTTCTACGAAAGGTAGAGAACGCGCCGCTAATTTCGGTCGGTAGTCGCGACCGATCAAGCCGATCAAAAGAGGTAGGCCCTGTAAGAAAAAACCGATCGCAAGTAACTTTAAAAAAAGGTCCCATTCGAACGCAGGACCTCCCCTAAAAAAGGAAAAAAGGAAGGGAGTCAAAATCGTATTTGCGCCGTTTAACAATGCGATAAGAAGTCCACCGACTGCCGGGTTTCCGCCGGCTCTTAATACGAATAAACCTCCAGAGGCTCCACCGGGGGAAGAAGCGCATAAAAATAGACCGATTAAAGTCGCGTCCGATAAATCCAACCATCTCGATGAAAAAACGGCAACAACAGGTAAAAGTCCGAAATTAACTATGAATGCCATTCCGATCGTAGATGCGGACTCGCGAGCGGAACCCAGTTCGCCTCGATGAATCTTTAACCCCAGGCCCAACATAGAAGAAAGAGAAAGGAGTATCAAAACGGCTTTAATCAGCATAAAGTTAATTCAATATAATTCAATTTACCCTTCGCATATTTTTCTGAATTCGTTTTTTTCTTTTTTTACTTGAGAAACGAAAGTTGAGATCGAAAAGAAAAAAGCGAATCCTAAAAAGAAGAACGGTAGAATCGAAGCTCGATCCGAAGAAATGTTGCTCTGTACTAGAAGTCCGAACGAAACTACTACGGCTAATGCCGCCGGCACGGTAAGAAGAGAACCCAGGTTCACATATAAATGAAATTTAACGACAGACTCGGACTTTTCCATTTTGCCGTAGGACCAAAGCCAACTTCTTCTTTTTTGAAGACTGGAAGCGTTTTGAAAAAGAATCGTTTCTTCCAATCGTTTCGTAAGATAACCGATTGCTTCTAATTTTCGAATCGCTAAATCTAGGTCGACGCTTGCCGGGAAATTTCCTTCCATTATGCGCGGGAAAGAATTTGTCGCATCGGAAAATTGAAATTCCTCTTTCTTCTTTCTATCCCTAAGCGAATAAAAAAATATAAGAACGAAAACCAAAAACGGAATCGATGCGGTAACAATCGAATTTAAATCCATTTTTTCCTCTTAGGCGGCTGTAAGAATTAAAGGACCGGAATCCGTTACAATAACAGAATGCTCGAATTGTGCCACAAAGGAACCGTCAGGAGTTCGAAGAGTCCAACCGTCCTTGTCTTCTCTAAAATCTTCGGCACCGGTCGAGACGAAGGTTTCTATCGCTATTACCTGGCCCGATTGCAATTTTCTCCGATCCCTCGGTTCATAATAATTCAAAATATCAAAAGGTTCTTCGTGCAAAGCGCTACCAACTCCATGACCGCAAAGTGAGCGGATCACCTTGAACCCGTTTTGCCTCGCCGTGTATTCGACGGCCTTGCCGATATCATTCATTCTATTTCCAGAATAAACATTGCTTAACGCGTTCTTCAGGGCAAGAGCAGAAGTTTCGAGTAAGAGTGCTAACTTCTCGGATTTGGATGATCCTATTAGAAAACTTGCACCTGTGTCGGCAAAATACCCGTCCAATTCGAGAGAGACATCTATGTTTATGAGATCACCATCTTTTAAACGCCTTTCGCCCGGAATACCGTGAGCGATTTCATCGCCAACACTGATACATGTATAACCCGGAAATTTATAGGACAGCATAGGGGCGCTTCTTGCTCCGAAGCTTGAAAAAAAACCGAATCCAATGCGGTCCAGTTCGGCAGTACTAATTCCGACTACTGCAGCTTTCCTCATATAATTTAAAGTTTCGGCAACGACCTTACCGACTCGCCGAAGCGCTTCCAGATCCTCTTTAGTTCTCACAGTCATAAAAGAAACTATTTCTAAAGAAAGAAAAGGATGCAAACGATTTCACAAATCTTGCCTTCCATTAAATAATAATCACTTTAGGAAAGTGAAATCGGTTCTTGCTAAGTTATCGCTATGAAATTCAGATTTTATTCTTTACTAGTTGGAACGTAAAGAGTAGCTCTCTGGCGATTCTTTCGCAGGTTTCCGTATATTTAGAAATGACCTCCGGAGTGTCGTCGGCGGATTTTGGGTCCTCAAACGGCAGACTAATCCTTGCCTCCGCTCCGGCAACATAAGGGCAAGCCTCATCAGCCGTCGAGCAAACCATAATCACAATAAAATCGCGATGCGGATTGGGGGGATCGGAAAATTTCTTGGAAAAGGCAATAAGTGCAGGCGTGCCATCGGCCCAGCGAATCGAATATTTCGGATTTCGGGGAGGTCCCTCGTTTTCTATTCGAAAACCGATGCTTTCCAATGCCGTAATTGCATTCGGATGAAATGCGGAAATTTCCGTCCCGCCCGAAAAGGCTTTGATCCCCGGAATACCGAGAAATTGCGGAATGGCTGCTCCAAAAATCTGTGAAATTTGACTCCGTCTCGAATTCTGGGTGCATACAAATAGAATCGTAGCCTTACTTCTATTTTCAAATGATTCCAAAATCGATTCGGAAAGCTGGGTCAGTATTCTCTTCCGATCCGGCAAGATGCTTTCCGTTTCAGTTTGTCTTTCGTTTAAGAAATTTCTAAGATTTTGAAATAATGGCGACATGGAAGAGGATTCTAGGGACTTCATTTCCTCGAGCAAGCTAGTTTCTTTGAGTCGTACGGGATTATTTTGGTTAGCCCCGCCCTTCCTGGGCGGGGGCCGGTGCGGTGGAAGTACCGCGACCCGCATAACATTTTATCTTTTTTTGCACAACACTTTTATACGGGATCGGTATTGTATGAGCTCCCACATAAATTCTATAAAGCATATGATTGACAGTCGGTATTATTTCAGATACAGAATTCCGATCGTTACCGTTCGTCCTTGTGTTCATTTAGGCTTGTGAATCGATTAAAATTGAAATGAAATCTCAAACATATTCCATAAAATCCTCTCAAAAAACCGTCTTAATCACGGGCGGATCCTCCGGAATCGGTAAGGAACTTGCTCTTCATTTTCATACTGCAGGCTATAGGGTTTTGATCGTCAGTCTTTTCAAAAAGGAATTGGTAAAGGCTCGCCAAGACTTATATGCAAATTCGCCTTATGGGCAAATCGACGTACTCGAATGGGATCTAACTTCGGCCGACTCTTCGAAAAAAATCCTAGCCTGGGCAAAGTCATTGGGAGTACAGATCGATGTTCTGATCAATAATGCGGGATTTGGGCTTTGGGGAGAATCGACCGAACTTTCTACCGAAAAAGTCGAATCAATGTTATTATTAAACGTAAACGCGATTACGTCCCTTTCTTCCGCTTTCGGAAAACAAATGAAAGAACGAGGTCACGGGATTATCATGAATGTCGCGTCTACTGCTTCTCTTCAAGCCCTTCCTTTCATGGCGGCTTATGCTGCAAGTAAATCATACGTGGTTCGATTTTCGGAAGCGATTGCGGAAGAACTGGCGCAGTACGGAGTAAAGGTCTGCATACTTTATCCAGGCACGACTCGTACTAATTTTCTGAGTGTGGCGGGAATTCAAAAAAATGATACGAAAGGCTCGTTAGGCAAAATGGCAGACCGGATTGCGATGGATCCGAAAGAAGTGGCAAAAATTGCATTCGAAGGTTTATTGTCCGGTAAGAAGAGAATTATTCCAGGTACATTAAACAAGCTGCATTTTCTTTCCGCAAAAATTTTCCCGAATTGGGCGGTGCGAAAAATCGCCGCAAGAATATTCGGTAAGGATTAGGATGAAATCCCGTAAAACTTTCTAGCATTCTTAGAAAGAATTTTAGTAAGTAGGTCGCCGTCGAAGGTATCTCGAATCAAATTTAAATCCTTTTCGGTAAAAGGAAATGCTGCGCGAGTGGATGGAAGATCAGTGCCGAAAAGTAAACTTTCCGGGTTCGCATCCGCGATACTTCTCAATGCGGATTGTACATCGAAATCAACTCGCCCAAAACCGGTGGCTTTAACTCGAACACCTTTCTTCGCCAATTTCAAAACTGTAGGAAGCCCTTCCTTCGAGAGACCCATATGATCTATCGAAACTTTCGGTAAAGAAAGCAAGACCCCTTCTAAAAAGTCGTCGATCTCTTTAGCATCTATATAAAGTTCAACGTGCCAACCGGCCAAATCGTATACTCTGGCTCCCATCTCCTTAATTTTCGATAACTCCTCGGACCCTCCTCTCCTTACATTAAATCTAATCGCCCTTACGCCTGCGTCCGAAAGTAAAAGTATCTCTTGGTCTGATGTGATGGCCGGCAATTGAGTAACGCCTACGAATTTTTTCCCAAGAACGCTTAATGCATGTAGCAAATATGTTTGATCGAATGCCTGAAAAGATCCCGAGACTATCGCTCCTCCACCGATCCCGAGTGGATAAGCCTTGGACTTGTAATCAGTGACGGTAAAAGGTTCCGGTAAAAACCCGTGATTCGGCACTAGCGGGAATTGCGGATCAATAATATGAAAATGTGCATCGAACAAGGACATGTCTTAGTATAACTCACCGAAGAATAATGGTCAAGAGTTAAGAACAAGATAAGTTGGATATGTGAAATTTAAAGTAATAGTATAATAGAAATCAATAATTTATCTGATCCAGCATGACGACAATCTCTGCCGCGAAATCAGTCGGAACCGCAAGCAATATCAGAAATCGCTTATTGAGTGATTGCTAAATACGAAGTCAAAATTCCTATTAAAAGGCAAAGAGGGGAATATACGCGAGTGTCCCAGTATGAGAATTTCGTTCCTCTAACTTTTTTAAAGAAACCTACATAACGCAAATCACCGAATGCTCTAAGAAAAAAAATCGCAGATATTGCGGCAATGGACCACCGATATATTTTACGCTCGATCGGCGTTTGAAAGAATCCGGAAAAGGCTAAAATAAGGGCAGCCATCGACCAAAAAATCAACACCAGCAGAAATGTAATACCAACTCCAGGTATAAAAGCCGGTCGACCTTCCAATTCCAACTGAGGCACGACCGAATCCGACCCCCAATTACCGCCAAAGACCCAATACAAATGGATGCATCCTAGGAACAGGAAAATTGCTGTTAGGCTAAGAGAAATAAAATCCGGCATAATGAGAGCTTACACCCGAGCTTTAATAATATCGAGAATTTTTCCATTTAGAGGAGGCTTTAATGAAGAAAGGATACTGCGTATCCGGATTCAAAATCAGTTGCCGGACAATAATTCTAAAGTTCTTCCAAACGCCTCCGGACCACCCCAAGCTTCATGTCCCGGTATTAAGAATTTCGCGTTTGAAAAAGACCTCTCCAAGAACCGTATTGTTTTAGGCCATTCGACCAGATTTGCATCTTTAATATTTCCTAGGCTTTTTGCTTGGGGACTCTTGACTAAACAACCGCCAAAAAAGACCTTCGACATGGGAAACCAAACTACAATATTGTCTTCGCTATGACCTGGACCCGGATAAAGAACTTTGAATACGAGATCGTCCATCCGGAAGTCCATTTCATCCTTCAATAGTCGGTCGGGAACGGGTAAGTTGAGCGATTTCATCTTATGAATTGTCCTTCGATTTGCGTAACTTGGAATATTCCTGTTCTTTAATTCTTGAATTCCCCCGGATCGATCGTCATGGAAATGAGTTAGAATGGCAAAACGAACAGGCATTTTTAAATTCTCTTTAATCCAAAGTAAAATCTGGACCGTCTGTTCATTTCCCCAAGCGGTATCGATGAGAATCGCTCCCGATTTCGTCGAAACGATTAAACCGTTGGAAGGAAAGGGTACGTTGTCGATTATATGATACGAAGTATGAACGTAAAAATTCTCGGTCAACGGAATCATACTGATTTTCAAATCGCTGGATCCTAGTTGCCAGGGCAACAATAAGGCAATCGCGACGATGATCTTCATTCTACCGCATTTCCGGTATTCCATCGTCCCTTATACAGAACGACTCCTTCCAAATCGTAAAGTATACCTTCCCCATCGGGCTTATTCGATTTCCAAGAACCGACATATCGGTTCCCGTTTATGTAAACATAAGTCCCCGTACCTTCTTTATTACCGCGAACCCATTCGCCATCATAAGATTCACCCGATTCCAAAACGAGTTTACCCTTACCCTCCGCAAGTCCGTTCTTAAAATTACCCTCGTATCTGTACTGGCCGGATAAGTATTTAATTCCGAAACCTTCCCTACAGTTTCCTTTTAAGCAACTAGGAGAAAGATAATAATAGGCCCCGGCAGCAGCTATAACGACCATGAGAAATGAAAAATATCCTTTTTGCATGCGACAAAATCAGTAAACAGTGAATATTTTAATAACGGAAAGAAAAATCATTCATGCAGTTGCTGGAATCAAAGTCGACTAGCCTTATAAATTTTATAGGGAGCGACCGCCAAAGACGATAAAGGAATCGCTATCAATAAAGCAAAAGACCGTGAAAATACTCCGTTAAACGCTTCTTTAGCCGCAATCAAATTCGATTTTCCTATATATAAGTCCTGCAACAATATATCGCATAGGCCGTAATTCCCGAATGTGGAAAAATATAAATAAACGGGAACGTAGGCGATATAAAAATATACGCCCAAAAGGGCAGGAATGGAGGCCAACCAAAGACTTAGAATTCCACTCGTCGGCGATCCGAAAGAAACGGTTAAGAGGCAAAAGACGGCAATCACACAAGCTATCTCGGTGTAAAATAAATACATCGACTCGTCCCCGTTAACGCAGGCCCCGGCTTCGGCTAATGGTAGGGTAAACGGGATCAAAATCGAAAAAAGCACACCTATCCAAAATACAATTTTCCTCATTCTCTCCTCGTCAATTTAATTCCGGCAAATGATCGATCGACTCATCAGGAACTCGAAAGCGTTCTTATAAAGTCTATACGCTTTTTATAAATTATCCGGCGATCATATTTTTCAAATTTCTTCTGGGACTGAAAAACTCGTAATCGCTTTTTCCGATTCGAACTAGCATTTGGATTTTCTCCCCTTTCTTTGATTGCATTTCGTTTTCAAACCGTTCTCGAAGAGTATTCATTTCCGAATATTCTTGAAGAATCTGACTCAAAGGATGAACCACGAATCCGTATTTAGTGGCTGCTAATTGCAGTCGCACGTAATCTCTTCCAACGAGAATCCAATCCAAAATCCTGTTCTGAGACGTCTTTAAATAGATAAAGCCTTTCGAACTATTTACTTGTTCGGAAAATATGTCGAGACCGGCTTTCCGATTACTCTCGGAATGCCAGCTATCCTTACCGGGTTTCAGAAAAAAATTTCTTACGGCGAAATATTTAAATCCTGAGACCCCGGAGCCTCGTAAAGATAAACCGTCCCTCTTCGAATTGATCTCATCGTCGTTGTAGCGGAACCAAATTCTGGATTCTTCATACGTATTGTAAGTATTCGTTTCGATTTCCATGGCCGAAATCGTCGACTTTCTAAGTTCCGCAGACTCCTTTTCTTTCACGAAATGAGCTTGAGAGAATCGTAATTTAGCATCGACGATAAGATTTGAAAAATCATTTTCATTCAGAGAATCTCCGAAATAAACGCTCCGATTTGTCGCTCGCTTCGGAATGTAATCGGCGAGAGGGTCGACGGGAAGGTTCGCAGTTTTTTCCAGGCGTATTTTTGCGATCGGTTTCTTTCCTATATCCCCGGCAGTATATTTGCCGTTCGGAAAAATAATGAATTCGGCTTTATATCCAAATCGACTAGCTCCGATAGCTAACGTTTCTAAGAAGGTACCTTGTCCGATGTGAATTTGTCTTGATGGCGGATCGGTATCTTTTAATAACCTACGTTCATCGACATATAAATTCGCCGATTGATCGTCTAAGATTTCGAATTTCCACGGCTGAACATTATGCGGGTTCGGGGCAGTGATTCCAATATTAAGGGCGTTTAAAATGGGCTTACTAAAACCCATCGCTTCGGAATTCTTGAACGGATTATTTCCTTCCGGTCCGAAATTTCGATCCGAAAGAGAAGAGCAATATCCTAAGAACTCGGGAACAGTTAAAACTATTCCCAAACCAATTGATTGACGAAGAAACATCTTACGCGAAAGCCGAGTCATTCCCGAAATTTAGGGCTTGAATCGAAATGGTCAAACCAATATCTACCCGACTACCGATCCAAGAATGCGATAGCTAATTCATTGACAATCCGCAGGTACTAAGTTTCCATCTATTCGTGGATCGAAATCGTCTCGCTTTAGCTGTAACATTCGTCATAACCGTCCTGGCTTTATTCGTAGGCTTAATTAATCTTGTATCGAGCATCAGCCCGTCGAAACTTACTCGCATCGATGGCGGCGGAGGATTCGGAACCGAACGAATCGGAGCCGCTTTAATTAAGATAGAGGGCGAAATTCATTCGGGGCATTCCGGCTATGATAGCGCCGGAGCTCAAACTATACTCCAACAACTCCGCTCGATCGAAGAAGATCCTAATATCGTCGGCATCTTGGTAGAAATAAATTCTCCAGGAGGAAGCGTAGGAGCTTCACAGGAAATTTATCGGGAATTGATGCATCTCCGAAAAGAGAAAAATAAGAAGGTCGTCGTTTCGATGAAAGACATCGCGGCTTCCGGCGGTTATTACATAGCTGCTGCAGCGGATAAGATCTTTGCCCTAGGCGGGACTTTAACGGGATCGATCGGAGTCATTGCGATTGCCCCCAACATTAAAGGATTGTTGGATCGATACGGAGTTAAAGTGAGAACCTTTAAGGAAGGAAAATATAAGGATTCATTATCTTTATTCCGGGACAATACTGCGGAAGAGGACGCGATGATTCAGAAAATGCTCTCCGATACGTACGAGGAATTTATTGAAGACGTTTCCAAAGGGAGAAATCAGACCGTTAAATTCGTTCAGTCGTTAGCGGAAGGAAGGATCTATTCCGGGCAAGACGCATTTCGAAATAAGCTTATCGATGATATCGGCGGTCGTCGAGAAGCAGTAGCGGAACTTTCTAAATTATGCAATTACGACGGCACCATCCCGCTTTACGAAGAGGAGCCCAACCCTCTTGATCGATTCTTCCAATTATTTCAGGCAAAGACCGGAGTTTTCTCCGGAGAAAAAGCGCTCTTAGAAGAATTAAAACGATCTCCGATCTTGGTTTTATACCCTCAAGCCATGGCATGGTGAAAATCTATGCTTAAAGTATATTACACAAAATTTATAGATCTACTTGACGCGACCTTGTTCGAGCCGTTTCGATTGGAAAGTACCTTATCAGGCTGGGATTCCCGATTTTTAAAAATCGTTACGACTCTCATATTGAGTCTTTCGTCGTTAAGTGCGGCAACCGGATTTATCTTAGTTTGTCCACCTTATACTCACCGAAGTTTCGGGCTTTTAATTTCAGGTTTTTTGGGTCATTTGACTTTTTTCGCCTTACTTCCTTACCCGCTCGCTTTCATTCTCGACGGGCTGGCTCAGAGAAAGGATAGAAGGAGTAACTCGAAAGTGATGTTTATATTCGCACAATTATCCATCTCGATATTTCTTTCCCTGGGAGCCTGGGCCGTCCTCTTCGCTCAACTCGGACTTTCCGGCGGAATCGGCATCATAATTTTATATCTGATTCATTACGGTTTTTTTATAATTGTTTTAATTCGAGGAACGATGTATCTTTACGAACTTAAATTTCGGGATGCACTTTCATTCAATGTAAGCACGTTTCTCGTTTCCTTTTTCTTTCCGTTAACGATGTATTTCGCGATAGGCTCTTCCTTTGGACCGGCCTTTCAATAGGAGAAAAACGAAAACTCTATCACCTGCATGAATATTCTAATAACAAACGATGATGGAATTTCTTCCAATGGCATCTTAGCGCTAGAAAAGATTTTGGGCGAAGATCATACGACTTACTTGATCGCGCCTTTAAAAGAGAAATCGGCCAAATCGATGGCCTTGAGTATCTACGACTCTCTTCGTGTGGAGAAGATCAACGACAATCATTACATAGTGGACGGCTACCCCGTCGACTGCGTCAATATCGGGATCCACGGAAAAATTTTTCCCCCCATCGATATCGTGATTTCGGGGATCAATCGCGGCGTTAATATGGGCCACGATATCCATTATTCAGGAACAGTCGGAGCCGCAAGGCACGGAGCGATTCATAAGATTCTGAGTTTAGCGGTAAGTTCCGGCAACCTGAACAAATCCCATGATTATATTCGAGAAGCCGAACTGGTGCGCGATTTACTTAAAGCTTGGAAGGAAGCTTTAGTCCCGGAAATCGTCTATAATATTAACATTCCTGCCGAATTCGAACATTCTTTGGCTTCAATCGAAGTCGTTCGATTGGGAAAAAGAACGTATGTGGACACGTATCATAATAATCTAATTGTTAACGGGATCTCCGAATTCTATTTAGGAGGATCAGAATTAGGTTATGTTCGGGAAACGGGAACCGATTTCGATACATTCTATCGAAATAAGGTTTCGCTTACCCCTTTAAGCTTGGATCAAACAGATTTAGAACAACTAAGAGATTTTAAAAATAAAATTCGACTCCCTTTTCAATAATCGTCATATGGAAAAGAAGAATGCTCCTCGAAAAATTCCGAATAAAAGAAAGATCTTCACGGAGATCCTAAAGGAAAATTATACGTTCGCGTTGACTCTCATTGATCGGGAACTTTCGGAGCATGGAAAAGATCCTGAACTATTATATAATTTCGCCGTATGTTGCTCTAGAACCGGCAATCACAAGAAGTGCGTTTCCGTTTTGGAAAATCTTCTGGAGGAATTCCCTCGATTCAGTGAAAGAGACAATGCATTCCGGATGATCATATTTTCCTTAATTTCCATCGGAAAGTATAAGGAAGCTCTCGGTAAGACCGAAGAAAGATTAAAGCTCGCAGTCGATGATATTCTTTTGCTTTCGTTAAAAGCATCTGCTCAGGAAAAATCCGGCGATATAAAATCCGCAATCGAAACACATTTAAGAATTCTGCGATTGCGCCCGGATCACAAGAACAGTCTAAATTCGCTCGCATATCTGCTAATTTCGGGAAGAGAGCCAACCCCTGATGAACTTCGGACTGCGACGGAAAGTATAAAACGATTAATCCAGTTAGAACCGGATAATCCAGCTTACTTGGACTCTTTCGGTGTACTTCTGGACAAAACTGGAAAAACCGAGGAGGCCAAAAAGGCCTTTGAAAAGGCCCTGCAAAAAGCTCCCTCGGAAGATATAATTCTCGAACACCTTAAAAAAGTATCTAAAAGCCCTGAACAAGGAGCTTGACACCTCGCCTCCCCACTAAATCATGGACCACGATCCGGGATGTAGCGCAGTGGTAGCGCATCTGTTTTGGGAACAGAGGGTCGCTGGTTCAAATCCAGTCATCCCGAAGCCTTTTGGGATTTTGACTCGATAGCTCAGCTGGATAGAGCAACTGCCTTCTAAGCAGTCGGTCGGGGGTTCGAATCCCTCTCGGGTCACATATGGTGAGCGTAGCTCAGTTGGTAGAGCTCCAGATTGTGGTTCTGGCTGTCGCGGGTTCGAGCCCCGTCGTTCACCCCAAGATTTATTTCAATACAAAAAAATCAACATTACGAAGACTTCAAGGGGCTCGAAGCGAGAACTTGAAAGCAAGCATAGCGACCCTTAGGGAGCGTAAATGCTTGCGACTCCAGCGCAGGATGTGCTGAGGCAAGTTCGAGACGCCGTGGAGCCTAGTTTGCCACGACGGCAAACTGCGTAACGGCGAGCCCCGTCGTTCACCCCAAGATTTACTTTATCACAAAAAAATCAACATAACAAAAGCTGCAAGGGGGCTCGAAGCGAGAACTTGAAAGCAAGCATAGCGCCCCTTAGGGAGCGTAAATGCTTGCGACTCCAGCGCAGGATGTGCTGAGGCAAGTTCGAGACGCCGTGGAGCCTAGTTTGCCACGACGGCAAACTGCGTAACGGCGAGCCCCGTCGTTCACCCCAAGATTTACTTTATCACAAAAAAAATCAACATAACAAAAACTGCAAGGGGCTCGAAGCTTTTGAGCGAAAGCATTTGCAGCGACCTATTTTGCGACCCATAAGGAGCAAAATACCCGGAGGGTGGCTGAACATAGTGAAGCCAAATCTTGAATTCACACCATAAGAAAAAAATCAGAACAAAGATAGGGAACGTAAATGCTTGCGACTCCAGCACAGGAGGATGTGCTGAGGCAAGTTCGAGACGCCGTGGAGCTTATTTGCCACGACGGCAAACTGCGTAACGGCGAGCCCCGTCGTTCACACTGAGTTATACCGAAGCCAATTAAAAATTCGATCAATCTTTCTATGAATTTATCTATCATTCATAAACGAAAGATTCAGGCATTGCGTATAACGAAAGAACAATTCCGAAGTTCGGCGCTTTCGTTGATATTCGGCGCGAGTTTGCGGCAGATGAAGTGACGAAGTCCGATTCGTACAATCGTGATTTTTGAAGGACGCTGATCGAACTTAAAAGAAAGCGGAATTGCTAATCGAGCAAAAGCGCCAGCGATGTGCAGGGCTTTAGTCCAACACCCGATCGAAAGGCAGGTTGTACTAGTCGATCAAGATGTGTTGGATGAGCGTGACTACGCGAACCCGAAGCAGCGCGGTCCCCGCGAAGTGGGGAGGCGCCCAAGATTCTTAATACTTACGAACAAAAGATCGGCAAACCGAAGCTAATTATTTCTTGATTCATTTTTAGGTTGGTCGATCTTCAGGTGCTTCAGAAAATTATACTCGCATGAGGTTTTGTCATGGCCGAATCGAAAACAAAGCCAGGGAATGAAAGTGTTTCGGATTTTCTTAAGAATATAAGGGATGAAAATGTCCGTACGAGTTGCGAGAAGATTTCTGAAATTATGAAACGGGTCACTAAGGAAAAGCCGGTCTTATGGGGAAGCTCGATGATCGGTTTCGGCAAATACCATTATGTATATGAAAGCGGTCGGGAAGGTGATATGTTTCTTGTCGGGTTTTCTCCCAGAAAAAGTAATATCACGATCTATATCATGCCTGGGCTCGAGGAGTATAACGACCTATTAAGCAAACTTGGAAAATTCAAAACGGGAAAAGGTTGCTTGTACCTAAAGTCGATCCAAGACGTGAGCATTCCTGTTTTGGAAGAGCTAATAAATAAGTCCTTCCACCAAATGAGAGAAAAATACCCTAAATAAGAAGCCGATCAGCTTTTGATAGTCTACTGCGTGCTAATCCATATTGCGTCCGAGCGTCTGAATACTTTCCTCTTACCCGATTCTTTTTCTGTTATTCCTATAACCGTCTTAACGATTCTTAATAATGTTATTTTAGAATAATATAATTTACTCCGAACAATCGTCTTAAATCAATTAGTACGGATCGTGATTCCGGTATAATATCCCCGAATTTCATCGTTGTGACTGGATCCGAATTCGATATTGTTCAAATTGTTCTGAAACATCACGCTATATGGAATCGCGATCGAATAGCCGTGAACTCTAGTAAAGGTGGAAAACGTTCGATTATAACCGAAGGACAGATAAACGTTACCCGATATTCGGATTGAAAGCCCGATATCGTACTCGTAACCTACGAACCGCGCTCTTACTCCGTCCGGGCCGTAAGCTTTTACGTAAGAAGGAGGAAATAGGGTAATCGCCTCCGCTTCAAAGATCTGCTTGCCTTCCGAATGAAAATATTTTCCTTTAACGTCGATTCGAAGCCTATCCCAGATATCGAAACGGGTTAGAATTTCGGCTTGAGGACCGTACGTCCGGTTTTCAACGTTTGTGTATGCAAGCCCGACCTGCGTAGACTGTTTCGTATCGATAGCTCGAAGTCCACCTCCCGCTCCTACCGTCCACCATGAAGTCGGGTTCCAGAATTTAAAGACATCCGCTTGATAGTCCGTTCTCGTCAAAACAGGAAAATTTAAGTGGGTAGGAATAATGAGGGGGGAAATCGGATATAGATACGTATATGCGTTGTACGTGGAATCCGTAAGAACTATTTGATAATAGGACAGATCGAAACCGATTTTATAATTATTGTTCCAATACATAAAACCGAAAACAGGAAGAACTTTCTCCCTGGAACTTAGATCCGATAAACCGACATTATAGTTGGTCGTATTCTTTATATAATCATATTCTTGCGGATTGTACGTATAGTCCGCTCTTCGAACCGTGAATTCCATAGTGTGATTCGATTTCTCTTGGACTTGTTTTTGGTTTATATCCCCTTTCTTCCGCTCTGCGTCCAACTTTTGCTTTAAATCCGCAATTTCACGATCCTTTAAAGCTATTTCGTCGATCGTGTTAGGCTCGGTTGGAATTTCTTGATTAGCGGAAAGTTTTCTTTCCTCTTCTATGATTTTATCCGCTTCCTTTCTGCTTATTTTATTATATAAAACTTTCAGAATCGAGCTTTTCTCTATTACTTTCTCGCCTTGTCTCGTCTTCAAGGTCAAACTCTTCGCATCTTGACCTTTCACGTTCCCCGTAAGCATTGTGCCATCTCTCAAAAGGATCGTCTCGGCGGATAAAGAATACAAATTAAGGATCAGAATTAAAAATGGGAAAAGTAAAATGTTTGATTTTAGATTCATATCGTTTTGGTAAAGTTAGACGGGAAAAAATTACGCCGACCGACTTCCTTATTTCCGCTATCGAGAAAAATTCGGGATGCCCGGAATTAGAGTTTAAAATCGGCGATTTGACGCGCGTACATAAAGCAATCGAGCCCGTAGGTTCACGAACTCGATCGCATCAATAAAGAGAAAAGTGAACCTTTAGTTCATGCTACAACCTTGAAGAGTGATCGTTCCGGATTCGTTTTTGTCGGAACCGTTCGGAGTTGTTGCCGTATAGTTATATGTTGCGGTGCCCCCGCTAAATGTTACCGTTCCTGAACCCGAGCGAGTTCCACTCACCGCGATTGCAATCGAACCGCTTGTAGGTAGGCAATTTTTATACGAAAATACCACGCTAGTGTAAGTTAACGTAGCCGTAAAATTCGCTAGGTTATGTTTGATACTTTGTACCCCGGAATTAATCGTACGGGTTCCTCCGCCCTGACTAAAGGTAACACTAAGAGGTGTTGGAGTAGTGACCGTATGTGAAAAGATCTGTTTTCCGAATACGGTTGCAAGACGAGTTATATTTGTATTGATCGTATATGCAGTGGCGCTAGTAAAAGTAAGTACATGCGCGACGTTTACGTTGGTATTCACGACTCCCATTCCAAGAGTATTCGTCACAGCGGATTGAGTCATGGAAGCGCCTATGCTAGGATCGGAAATCGTCAAAGAAGAGGCCACATTCAAAACGGTTCCGTTTTGTGTCGGAGGACTTGCCATGGCTAAACCGCTCCAGTCGTTTTCCAAAGTTCCGTTGAGTTGCAACCCTGGACCGAAGGCACAGCTCGTATATGTCCAAATCACGTTTACGGTTGCTGCAGTCGTTAGATCGGCTCCCTGCGGCGCTCTCACAGCCGTTCCACCCTTAGGACAATTTAGTGTGAACGTTGTCGCCTCAAGCGGACTCGAAATCAATTTTGTAGGATCGAATTCTTGAAACGAGATCAAAGCGTTTTCAAAGTAGGAACGATGCGGAATCGGATAATAAAAAGCTACTCCCGAGCCGGAACTGTCCGTATTTCCTGAATTGGCGTTCGAAATTGCATTCATTCCGGAACCGACCGTGTTTCCTACCTGATTTTGGTCCGCAATGGCAGCCAAGAGAAGTCCGGCGTTGCCGCTACTAGAGTTGGATTTATGACACGCTATAAAACCGAGTCCCAGTGCGATCGGAACCAAAACTAAGCCCATCAAAGTTCGTTTCATTTTATTAATTCCTCGATTCGTAAATTTAGATAACAGCTAATATTAAGCGACTTTATCGTAAGTGGGACGCATAAATTTTATAAAATAAAAAAAAATTTCGATCGGACATAAATTTCCGACTCTAAAATCCGAAATTTAGGAATTCTAAATCAAATATTTATTTCCTGGAATCGCATTCTTTCGAAACCTCCATGCCGATCTCGCAGGAAATCTCCGACATAATTTGCTTTAAAAAGTCCATTTTATGATTTTCGCATAAAATTCGGACTATTAAAGCCAAACTCTTTTCTATCGATCGAACTCAAAAGATAGATTGAAATTTATTGATGCTCCTTCCTTGGAGGAAGTCCGTGAAGTCAGAATTATTAAAACGGAGATAGAATAAAATCCCGGATTCGCGACAATTATGAAAATGTCCGGGCGAAAACGGGAAGAACGCGAGCAAATATTCGGACGGCGCGTATTTCATTAGGAGAAAGTAATTCGTCGCGCGAGGGATGTGAAGGACGCAAAGCGGCCCCGAGCCGAAGGCGAGGGCCGGAGCGAAGCGTAGTCCGTAGCAGCCCGACCCTTTTAACTAGAATGTTCTCGAAGAGTCGAATGCGGGGCGCGCCCAACCTACTATTCTAAAATTTGAATTTCCTTTAAACAGGCATCCGGCCCCATTCCTTGAAATGTTCCTTCGACGGACCAGATAATAATTCCTTTCGGATAATCTTTTGCAGGCACGGGGTAGAATTTTTTAGTCAGAGGAAAACGAATTTCTTCCGATTTGCTGAAATCGAGAGTTTGAGAAACATAGATAATATCATCCGGCAGACGGGATTCCTTATCTACGTTGATCGCTTCCCGTAAAAATATTTTAAACTTTAACTTCGGAGCTTTCTTGGAGCAAGCCCTTACGATAATTTCCTTCCAATGCGAAGGACTATAAATTCCGTTCCGTAATCTATGAGAAAGTCTAAGTTCCGCATCGAAGTCCATAGCGCGGGAAGAAGGTCGCAGTTTTTTCCACTCAGTGGAATCCTTGCCGTCCACTAAATGGAACGCTTGAGAAGAGCGATCCTCCAAATAAGAATCGGTGAAATCAAAACGTAAAAAAGGAGGTTCGTTTTTGTATTCTTCGATCTTATGTTCGGTCGTCGAAAATAGATAGAAGTTTGCGAGAAGTATGGCGGAAGGAAAGGCGAACGCGATTATTTTTGGCAAAGATTTAAGTCTCATTCCGGATCTCTAAGTTCAAAGTATGCGAAGATTCCACTAAGAGCAAGAAGGATTTCCTTTGTTCTTGTCGGATAGAAACGGATGTCAAATTATGCTCCACAACGTCTCTGGAAAAAAGTTTTTTAATTTTTCCCGAGATACGATCTAAGGACGGAACAAACCTATGCTTATCGGTATTTCCGGCGGGACCGGACTCATCGGATCTTTGCTTGCACTTCGACTTCGGGCAGAAGGATATCAAGTGCGTCTTTTTAGTCGTAGCGGAAAACTTCCCTATCGATTGCAAAGGACTTCCGAATGGGACATTCGTATCGGCCCTCTTCCGACCCGAATCGATTTGGAAGGAGTCGACATCCTGATTAATTTAGCGGGCGAACCGATCGCAGGAAATCGTTGGACCGAAGAGTACAGGGAAAAAATTCGAACCTCGCGAATCGATTATACTAGAGATCTGGTTTCAGTTCTATCTTCGTTAGGCGAATCGGGGCCGAAAGCTTTATTTAATGCGTCCGCAATCGGCATTTACGGTTCCTTTGAATCGTCTACTCCTCCTTTCGACGAATCGACTCCCGCAGCACAAGACGAACTAAGCAATCTCTGCCAAGCCTGGGAAAAGGAAGCTTTGGAGGCGGAAAAAAAAGGAATCCGTACTGTACTTTTAAGAACCGGAGTCGTGCTTTCGACGGAAGGTGGAGCTTTGGCGGCCATGCTTCCCGCATTCCGTCTTTTTGCAGGAGGTCCCATCGGATCCGGAAACCAAATTCTTTCCTGGATTCATATAGAAGACCTACTCTCTATCGTATTATTTCTGCTAAAAAGACCGGAAACTACCGGCCCTTTTAATTTGGTTTCTCCCGAACCGATATCGAACGAACAATTTAGTAAGGTATTAGGTAGAACGCTAAATCGTCCTTCCTTTACCCGTATTCCTTCCTTCGCTCTCAAACTTGCTTTCGGAGACGGAGCGCAAGTAGCAACCCACGGGCAAAGAGTGATTCCCAAACGTTTGCTGGAATTAGGTTATAAGTTTAGATACCCTAATTTAGAAGGAGCTTTACGAAGTTTATTGGGATGAATTTCGATTTTTAGTCTCGGATAAAATCGAAAAATCGATTTCCAGTTAGAACCCTTCTAAGTCTAACAAATATGGAAAACACTTTACCAGGCTCATTCGAAGAACTTCTCAAAACCCATGATAAGCCCATATTGGTAGACTTTTGGGCAACCTGGTGCGGTCCGTGTAAGATGGTCGCGCCGGAATTGGAGAAATTTGCCCAATCCCACAAAGGGAAAGTTACCGTCGTAAAAGTCGACATCGACGAACAACCCGATATCGCTCAAAAATACGGAATCTTATCCGTTCCGACCTTAATGCTTTTCAAAGCCGGTCAAATTTCGGAAAAAGTAGTGGGAGCAATTCCTCAGGCTCAGATGGAAAAAGTCTTCGGACCGAAGCTTGCATAAGTCCGCTCCGTTCGATTGCAAACTTAAACGATCTGCCGTAGATTCTACGTTTTAGAGGCCCCGTTCCCATTGAAGAGAGGAACGGAGTCTCTAAATTTTCTAATATTGAAATTCACCACTCGACGATCCTAGCTATTTCATCCGATCCTAAGCGAAATTTTTCAAAATCTCCTTTAGCTTCCGGAAGAGTTCTAAATAGATAACCTGCAAATCCTTTTGCAAACGAATCGAATAATGAATTCTTAATTCCGGCGGCTCGATCGTGAACAGCCTGCTCCAAAAATTCCGAAAGCGCAAGAGCTCCAAATGCAAGATCGGATAGATCGAGTCTATACGTTTCCTTCCATTCTCTCGGTTTTTCCTCCAGGTTCTTCACCCATTTGGACAACAAATCTTCACCGAACTTCGCTAACTCTTGGAGTTCGGAAACGGCTTTTGCAGCAGTAAAATTCTTTCCGACTTCCGCCACGAAGGAATCACGTATTTTGGCGCGATTCATCGCTCCTAACGCGTGATCGGTAATGATGAGGTGGGTTCCTTCCCAAGTTTCGTTGATAATACAATCGTTATGAAGTCTCGGAAGACAAGTATAGTCGCCGATTATTCCGGAACCTCCCAAGGCCATGATTGCCCTGTGCGTGATCTGAGAAGAAAGGGAAGAGGATTTATATTTCATCAAAGGAGTGGAAAGTTGTTCGGCAAGAATTCCTTTCGAACCCCAATCGATCCCTCGATAAATCAAAAAAACCACGGCCGCGTATAAGGTCCGAAGTTCCGCTAGCTCCCTCGAATAAGCCGAAAATTCTTTGATCTTCTTTCCGTAAGCGGTTCTGAATCTGGAATATTCCAAAGCTTCCATGAAGGCCCTTCTGGACATTCCGGCGGCCGCGATCGACACATGGACTCTAGAAGTTCGGATAACGTAACGGATTAAGTTTGCTATCCCGTGAGCCGGACGACCCAAAGTTTCCGCCTCGACGTCTTCATATACGATCTCGACGGTCAACTTACCCTTGGAGCCGATGATATCCTTTTTCCGCAGAATATGATGGCCGTTTAACTCTCCGTTGTCTTTAATTCTAGGAACTAAAAATAAGCCGATGGTTTCAGTCCCTTCCAACTTGGCTGTCGTTACCCAGAGATCTCCCGGATTGGAACAGAACCATTTTTCTCCGTTTAAAATCCACTTTCCATTTTCTCCCTTGCGGGCAATCGTTCGATTGGCGGCAACATTGCTTCCTCCGACTCGCTCGGTGACGTATTGCCCTGCCATAAAATGGGAGGACGACCCCTTACCCGCCACCAAAGGAAGATACTTTTTCTTTTGCTCTTCGGTTCCTATCGCTTTCAAAACGTTAATCATACCGTCCGTCATTGCGAGGGGACAGGTCATCCCGCCTTCTCCGTTTTGATTGGCTAAATATGCCAAGGAGGACCGATGTAAATCCGTAAACGGAAACTTCCATTCATCATGAAAATCTAAATTTACAATTCCGTAATCATAGGATATTTTCCGGGAAAGTTTTTGTTCGGGAGAATAAACGACCAAATCGATACGATTTCCGGCGCGATCGAATTTTACGATTTCCCCGTATTTGCCCTCTTTATGAGAAGCCTCCGTAAGTTCGTCTAAAGTTCCGCCGACGAGTTCGCCGTAGCCGCGCAAATGGTCGATCATGGCCTTTTTGTGAGCGGGATCGTAACCTACGGAGTAGCGTTCAATGACCCGCTGTAATACTTTATCGAGATCGTAAAAGTTTTTCCCTCGATTTCCTTTGTAAGAAGACACATCATAAGGTGCGAGTCCGGGGTTTTCCGCAAGACGAAGTGGATAGTCCATGTTGATTTCCAAACAATCGAAATATTTCTAACTCCTATCTTACGACGAGAACCCGTATATGCACTCTTTTTTTAAGGATTAGGCGCAAGACATTATACTATCATGAACGACGTTAGATAAGAAACTAACGGATCGAGAATCCCGATCCTAAACGAAATCGGCTTTTGAAAGGATCTAATTTACAAAAAATTGAGCTACCGACAAATCTAAATAATTTCGACGGAAAGCTTCGCTTAATACTCGAGCACTAAGCCTTCGTAAGGAGCTATGGCAAACACTACCGGTATCTCCATTTTTTCAGGTTTACGATGCGTGGAGATAAGAACGTGAGCCGTACGATTTGCATTAGCGACGATCTTTTTAGGTTCGTTCTCGAAATTAAGGATTACTAAACATTTCTTCTTTTCGTATTCCCGCGTATATTGTAAAACGCCGGGTGGGGAATCGTAATCCAAGGAAAGACTTCCTTTTCGTAATACTTCATTTCCTTTACGCAGCCATATTAGCTTTCTATAAAAGTTCAAAAGGCTTTCAATGTTTCTAGATTGAGTTTCTACGTTAATCGTTTCGTACTGGGAAAAAACCGGCAACCACGGGTCGGCAATACCGAATCCGGCGTTTTTATCGGAGGACCAGCACATCGGTAGTCTACAATTATCTCGACTCGGATAAAAAGGCCAATAACGTTTTCCGACCGGATCTTGGATTCTATCCTTGGGAACTCTTTCGTCCTTCATCCCGAGCTCCTCTCCGTAATATAAAAACGGAGTTCCGCGTAACGTTAAGAGCATTAGCGCGGCGATTTTCGCTCGAAAGATCGTTTCGGATCCCTTGGAATATCTTGTGATATGTCGTCGAAAATCATGATTACTTAAAGTATAATTAGGCCAACCCCTATCGCGCAGACACTTTTCCCATTCCTTAATCACGTCCCTAAACCTTTCCGCTTTCCAGGGAGTATGAAAGAACGCGAAGTTGAACGCCATGTGCAACTCGTCGCCCTTGTCTCCGTAATAGGAAGCCGGCAGTACGCTAGTCCCGGGAGGTTCCATCATCACTTCGCCCACGGACATTCTATCTCCGTAAGAATTCAACAACTTGCGCAGATCCTTTAGGATACCGTGCATCTCGGGTCGGTCCCGGTCGTAAAGATGATCCTGCTGATCAAACGGTCTCGCAATCCATCTCTTACGAGGATTACTTCGAAACTCGGAATCTTTAACAAAGAGATTTACAACATCTAGTCGAAAACCGTCTACGCCGAGATCCAACCAATTCTTGACCATTCCAAAAATCGCTTTCTTGACTTCCGGATTTCGCCAATTCAAATCGGGTTGTTCGGTTAAAAAGGAATGATAATAGTATTGCCCGGTTTCAGGGTCGAAAGCCCATGCCTTACCGCCGAAAGTTCCCATCCAATTATTGGGAGGACCTCCTTTAACGGGGTCTTTCCATATATACCAATCTCGTTTCGGATTATTCTTGGATGACCTAGATTCGATAAACCAAGGGTGAAGATGCGATGTGTGATTCGCAACAAGATCCATGATGATTCGGATCTTTCTCTTATGCGCTTCCTTTAAAAGACGTTTGAATGTTTCCAGGTCCCCGAAAATCGGATCTATATTATCGTAGTCCGAGATATCATATCCGAAATCGTACATGGGAGAGGGATAAATCGGAGACAACCAAATGGCATCGATTCCCAACGAATTCGGAGTCCCGTCGTTTAAATAATCTAACTTTTGGATGATTCCTTCTAGGTCTCCGACACCGTCTCCGTTCGCATCTCGGAAACTTCTAGGATATATTTGATAAATGACCGCGTTCTTCCACCAATCCGGATCCGTTTTCTTTGCGCGGGGTGTTTTCTTGCCTTTTTTTGGCGTACTCGGGTTTTCCATTTTTCTAATAGAAATCGTAGAAGAACTGCGGGCCGAATCCATACGGACCATTTTTAAAACACGAGTTCCCCTGTCACTCTTTCCGTTGCCTGAATTCCCAAGATCCGAGCCTCTAATGAGGAAAGAAATTCCGCGTCCTTTACTTGCTCCCCGTTTTGAGTCTGAAGATAAAACGAGTCGTACGCATAGTCTGCGGAGGTGGAAACCCGTAAATATGACACTTTCAATCCGAATTCAAACACTTTTCGTAATATTCTATAAACTAAACCGACCATATCCGGCATCCGCACTTCCATAATCGTAACGTCCGATAAATCCTCGTTGGAAAAGCGGACCGAGCGATTGACGATGCTTTCAGGAATGGCCTTACGAGGATTCCATTCCGTCGGCTCGAAGGCAATACTGTCTCGTTGCAATTTTCCCGTCGCCATTAAACGAAGCTTACCTTCCATTCTGGAAATTTTTTCCGGCGAAATATTTCCACTGCCCTGGGAATCCGTTATCTGCAAAATATGAATTTGAAATTCGCTAGAAGTATAACTTTGCATTCCGACCAAACTTAATCCTTCCGAAGACACTGAACAACATAAATCTAATAGAATCTCGGGTAGTTCGCGACTAACTACCTCCACTGAAACGAAAGCGGGGTCTCTTTCGGATTCGAATAAAAGTTTTTCCGTCGATTCCTGACTTAAGGTCGCGATCGTCTTAAAATGTTTCAGTATCTTACGATTCGAAACCGTCTTCAGATAACTATGCGGAATAACCGAATAAGCGAAGGAAGCAACGCTTCTGGAAATTCCAGGATCCTGCCCTTCCTTTTCCGTCAGATACGCCACTAAATCTTTCGAAAGCACGATCCTTTCGGCTTCCTCTTGAATTTCTTCCTGAGGCACTCCCTTGGCTTTTAAGTAAGACATCGTATTCCGAAAAAGGTCGCTTAGAATCGCCTTTTTCCAATTTGTAAGAACGTTACTCCCTACCGATTTCGTGTCGATGATGGTGAGAATATAAAGAAGCCTGAGTCTTTCCGGCGTACCTACCGTTCTTGCAAAACTTCGGATTAATGAGGGATCGGAAATATCTCTCTTGGAAGAAAGTTCCGACATGGAGATATGTTTTTCGACTAAGAATCTGCAAAGATCCGTATCTTCTTCCGAAAGACCGAGCCGGTCCCCTACCGATACCGCCAATTCCGCTCCGTATTCGGAATGATCCCCTTCTTTGACCTTACCGGCATCGTGAAGAAGAATAGCTAGGGATAGAATTTCGGTCTTTATGCATTCCTTATATACTTGGAGAATTTCGGAATCTTCAAACTCACCGCGGTCAAGACAATCCAGTTCATGCAGGATCAATAGAGTATGTTCATCAACCGTATACTCGTGATGATAGCTGAACAGGGCAAAGTTGGTACAGGCTCCGAACTCGGGAACTAGCGCTCCAAGAACTTGGCATTCGTGCATCAGCTTAAGCACTCTACCTCTGTCCTTAGGAAGCCTAAGGATCTTCAAAAATTCAGCATTCACTTCCGCCGAATATCTAAAATCGTCGTCCAAAAAAGGAGAAGCGAACCTAATTTCGTTTAACAAAGTTCCGGAAACGAGTAGCCCCGTTTCTTGAATCATTCGAAACGTAAGTATGACATCCTCGTATAAAGTATGCGGATCGGCGAATAGATTTCGTTCTCCTTCCATAGGTGGAAATACAGCATTGCGTACCTTGGAAAATGAAAGTCCTTCATACGCAATCGATTCTGCTCGGCCCGGTTTTCTTCGTTCGATTACGAAATCAAGATAACTACGCATTACGAAAAAGACGTTCTTTTGGTGCCCGTACAGTTCGTTCATGAACTTTTCCACGGTTTGCAAATTTTCTTTTTTTCCAAAACCTAAATATTCGGCCACTTCGGGTTGCAGATTTAAATCCAATCTATCGTGTTTACGACCCGTTACGACATGCAATGCGATCCTAGTTCGAAGTAAAAAATCGTAAGCTTCCTCTAAAAGTTGCGCCTCTCCTCTTTGAAAAACCGGAAGCAAGGCAAGGGCCCCCAAAGAAGGAATCGGATTCAGAGACTTCTCATGCCAATAAACGCATTGAATATCCCGCAAACCGCATATATCCGTTTTCAAATTCGGTTCGGACAAAAGGATCGGCTTGTCCTCGCGCAAGAACCGGTCCGAAAGCTGAAGTTCTTTGGCCTCGTTATAAGCTTCGATATATTTCGAGGGAAGTTTTTCTAAAAACTCTAATCGGTATTTTTGATAGATCTCCCTTGAGCCGATCAAAAAGCGGCTGTCCAAAATGGCGTGAAAACTGGACATGTCATCCAAATATCGAAACGATTCTTTGATAGTCCGACAGATATGTCCGACTTCCTTACCGGAGTTATAAAGATAAGTATTTATCGACGAGATGATTTCGGATAGCTTAGTCTCCGAAATTCCATTATGAAGATATAATATATCTACGTCGGAATGGGGGGAAATCTCCATCCTTCCGTATCCACCTAATGCAACCAAGGCGATCTTTTCACCGCGGCCCAGAATGCCGACTGCCTTCTCAAATTTGCTTCGTAAAAACGAATCGATTATGAAAGTGAGCTGTCTGGAAACTAGCTTACCCGAAACGGACCTGCTTTTTTCCAAAAGTCTCTGGAAACTATATGTAATGTCTAATTCTAAGGGCATAATCCCTATTTAAGTCGGTCGCCCGGCTTTGCATCTCTATGCGGGACAAAGAGCGTCAAACTATCCCCTTCGCCGGCTGCAAGTAACATCGCTTCGGAAAGACCGAACTTCATTTTTCTCGGTTTTAGATTAGCGACGGCTACAACCTTTAGACCTTTTAAAGTCTCCGGTTGGTACGAGGCTTTAATTCCGGCAAAGACGTTCTTATGCCCGATCGGTCCTAGATCCAATTTAACCTGAACCAGCTTGTCCGCACCTTCTACGGGTCCTGCTTCCGTGATTAATCCGACTCTAAGATCGATTTTTCCCAACTCTTCGATCGAAATTTCGGAGAGATTCGCGATGCCATCCGTTTTAGGACTCGTCGTATTCGGAGATGAAGTCGTTTCGACGGCGAGAGTTTTATTTTCTTCTATCATAACCTGAATTGCCTTCTCTTCCACTCGCTTTGTTATCATTTCGTAGGGAGCGATCTTGATTTCTTCCCGATCCGAATACAAATCCGCAAAGGAGGGAGGATCGTTTAATCCTAAAAGTTTATGTACTTTGACGGATATCTTCGGAATAACCGGAAACAAATATATGGCAAGAATTCGAGCCGCATTCAACCCGACAGTCACAGTCTCTCTGGCTTTTTCCGGATCTTCTTTGATCTGGGCCCAAGGTGCGAGATCATTAACGTATTTATTTGCGATGTCTCCCAATCTGGAACATTCTCGCATCACTCTGCCGTAATTTCTAGTCTCATACCAGTCCCGGATTTTTTCGTTCGATGAACGTAGTTCTTCCAGAAGTTTTTTACCGTCGGGAGAAAGTTTGCCCAATCTTCTATCTAATTTATCTAATATAGAAGTCGAAACCCGCGACACTAGGTTTACGAAGTTCCCGACCAAATCGGAATTAACCTTAGCCGTATAATCGTCGAAAGAAAGATCGAGATCGTCCATACCTGGACCGAGCTTCCCCGCCAAATAAAAACGAAGATGCTCCGGATCTAAATGTTTTAAATAATCTTCGGCTCGAATAAATGTCCCTCTAGACTTGGACATTTTTTCTCCGTTAACGGTGATAAAGCCATGAACATGAACGAGAGAGGGAGATCGATATCCTCCACCTTCTAATGTGGCAGGCCAAAAGAGAGTATGAAAGTAAAGTATATCCTTACCGATAAAATGAGCTATTTCCGATTCTTCGTCCTTCCAAAAAGAATCGAACTTACTCCGATCTCCTTTGAAAAAATTTAAACTAGATGCCATGTATCCGATCGGAGCGTCTAGCCAGACGTAGAAATACTTCTCGGTTTCTCCGGGGATTTGAAATCCGAAATACGGTCCATCGCGGGAGATATCCCAATCTTGAAGGCCGGTCTCGAACCATTCCTTCAATTTTTTCCGAACGCCTTCCGCTACGTGCGCCCCCTGTTCCACCCAGTTCGATAGATACTCCGAAAAATCCCCGAGCTTGAAGAATATATGTTTTGAATTTCGGGTAACTGGAGGAGTTCCACAAAGGGAACAATGGGAATCCTTTAAATCTTTAGGAGAATACGTGGCCCCGCAGACTTCGCAACTATCTCCATACTGATCCGTCGACCCGCAATTCGGACAAGTTCCCTTAATAAAGCGATCCGGTAGAAACATTTTATCATGATCGCAATATGCCTGCTCGATTTCCCGTTCTGCGATATGCCCCTTCGCCTTTAAGGTAAGGTAAATTTCTTCCGAAAGAGCGCGATTTTCTTCGGAATTTGTAGTATAATAATTATCGTAATCGACTAAAAAGCCGTTTAGGTCGCGATAGTGTTCCTTACGAACACGATCGATCAGTTGTTCCGGAGCGATGCCTTCTTTTCTCGCAGCGAGCATGATTGGAGTTCCATGCGTGTCGTCCGCGCAAAAGAAATAACATTCGTTTCCGTTCGCTTTCTGGAAGCGGACATAAACGTCCGTTTGGACAGCTTCCAAAACATGGCCCAAATGAATAGGCCCGTTCGCGTAAGGTAGGGCGGAAGTAACAAGTATCCGGCGTTTCCTATCAGTTCTCACGTAGTCAAGATGCGAAAAATTCCCGCAAAAGCAACATGGATTTTCATTGCAAATCGTCCGCGTACAGTAAAATACTTCGGAAATACGCAAAGTGTTTGGAGAAGGAAGGCAAAAAATGGAGAGGGTTTCATCCTTAGCGAGTAAGGTTCTGCCTGGCCACGAATTTTACGAAAAATTTCAGAAAGGCCTCGATCCGGAATCGGAAATTTTCCAGTTAAAGATGAACTATGCCAAGGTATTGGTTAGCCTCTGGTCTTATGCTTGTCATGCCGACGGAAACTTTCATAAGAGAGAAGGAAATTTAGTCGGGCAGATGGTCAAAGCGATGTTCGACAAAGATTGTATCTTCGACTCTCATCAAGATAGCAAGGACGAAATCGTAGAAGAATTGTCCGAAGTTTTTGAATCTCCTCTCCCGATCAAAATGATTAAGGATTTTTCGGAAGGAAATCCGGTCTTAGCCGCGAACTTTTACGAGGATGCGGTTTGTATCATCGCGACCGACGGATCCTTTACGGATAGAGAAAAAGAATTCTTAAACGATCTCGCTAAGGAATTAGAGATATCGCAGATGGATAAAAAAAATATCGATAATAAATACTCGGATACGAGCGATAAAGACTAAGTAAAAGTCTCGCCCGACTTTAATGTCCTCATATTTTATCGTTCTACTCTTTGTTTATTTCGGTATTCAAGTTCTTCTTTCCGGTCCCGTTCTTCAATTAATCGTAAATATTATTTCTTTCCGACTCTTTAAATTCGGATGGCTTACTCCCGGTATTATGCTGCCTGGCCTCTGGGTTTGGGCGAGAAGTTTTACGATATATTTTCCGGGAGAATTAGGAACGGATATCGTTCATGCTAAAGGTAGTTTTCTCAAATTTCGAATCTCCCTCGCAAGGCTTCTTAAAGGAAAATTAATACTCCTTGGTGTGAATATTCGCTCCTTTCATATGGATTACACCAATCGTGTCGATTCGCGCAAAAAAACGCCTTACCTCCCCGGACGCGGTCGAATTCAAATTAAGTTCGAAAAAGTAATTCACTCAAGTATCGATATAGAAGATCGAACCTTAACCCCGATTTTCAATATACAGATTCGCGATATAAAAATCGAAAACGGGTTGTTAGACGTCGGCTCTCCGCTAGAAATTCTTTTTCGGAGCAAAATGGGAAGCTGTCGTTTAGGACGAGAAGGAATGTTACGGATAGGAACGTTACGCAACGGCGATAGAGGATACTTAAACCTTTCCGGGATTACATGGGGGGAACTCGCAGGGTTAGAAATCATCCCGCTGCCTCTTTTTAAAAAACAAGTTCATTTATCCGTCGAATTTAGGCACATTGACGAGAATCATACGGACTTTGAAGGAACACTCGTGCATTCGAGCGTTTCTCCCGAGGAATATTCGGAAAGTTATCCTTTCCGATTCGGAATAGATTGGACGGAATTCAACTTGCCATTCGACATCGCATTAAGAAAATTAATTATGGAATTATTCCTGCAAACCAAACTAGAAAACCTAATGGCTCGTACTTTGCAAACGATTGCAAAAGGGATACGTTTGTTTTTAGGAAAAGAATAAAGATTTTGTAAATGACTCTACTCGTCTGGCTTGAAAACGGCTTCATTCTCTTCGGCGGTTTTTTAGCCGTTCTATTATCAGTTAATGAAATGCTTTCCCGTTCCAAGGAAGCGTACCGTTTTTTCTTTTCCTCCACTTTACTGTCCGTTGCTTGTATTCAATTGCTAAGCGCATTCGGACTGAAAACCGCTACGGATAGCTCCGGTAGTCCATTTCTTTTTGCTAATATTCATCTTCCTTTTCTTTTTCTTCCGGCGCCGTTTGCCTACTTGACTATAAAAACGATTTCTGACGAGCACTTCTCGATTAAAAGATATGGAATATTGATCGGTTTTACCGTCTTTACTGTAGGTTTATTCTTTGCCGTTTATAATTTGCCCATTCTCGGGCTGGAAAGATCGTCTCTTTATGCCGCCGAGGTATTTGATGATAAAACTATCCCGCGGACATGGACTTCGCAGCTACCGTATTTTTTTGCCGGGATTTATTCCTTGATATTTGCGGCGAAAATATTTAGAGTTCTAGGCCAAAGTCAAGACTTTCGCGTAAAGGTCCTACTCGGAATTTTCCTACTAGATACGTTCGCAGTTTCTATCTTAGTGATATTAGGTTCGATTTTCGGGACTTTCTTTTTTAGATCGGCCCTGCTTGCAATTTCCTTCGTGCTATGTCTGATTTTTTTCGTCAGAAGCAAATACCCGAATATTTCCGAAAATATAAGTAAAGAATTGGCCAAAGTCAGATACGCGAGGTCTCGACTTGAGGGAATGGATTCCGACTCGTTGATCGAGAGATTAAACGAATTATTAGAAACTGAAAAAATATATAAGAATGATAATTTATCGCTGGCCGGAATCGCTAAGGAACTTTCCCTTACGCCGCACCAGTTGTCAGAATTAATCAACCAAAAACTGAACCTCGGTTTTTTCTCCCTGATCAATCGGTATAGAGTCGAAGAGGCCAAACGACTATTGATTTGGACGGATAAGACGGTTTTGGAAATTACGTACGAAGTAGGTTTCAACAATCGGTCCTCTTTTAACGAATCGTTTTTAAAATTCACCGGAGCTACTCCGATTACTTATAGAAGAAAAAATAAAATGTCGGAAATTATAACTACCGACAAAAAAAATCGAAAGACTTTATAACCTCCGTCGACTCGGACCTTAGATTCGAATATAATCCGCTTTATCTATCATCCAGATAAGGAAGGAATATGAAAACGCATACTCTTGAACTCGAAAATTCCGAAAACGAACCTCGTTTGAAATTACTTACGCTGATCTCTAAAGTATACTTGCTTTTAAATTTAGCGGTTTTCTTCGCTTTTGCGGTCGGTTTCTTTATCGCACCGACTATGTTGGCGGACCAGATAGGATTTTCGATACACTCAACCGCCGCACTTGCCGATTTCCGTGCGATGTATGGCGGTCTTTGCTTGGGAATAGGTATCCTGATACTACTCGGAATACTCCAGACAAAAACGCGAATCGCGGCGATTCAGATTTCCGTTCTGACCGCGGGAGGACTTCTTCTCGGCAGATTGATTACTTTGATTCTCGACGGTCCGGGCAACGAATACATATATATTAGTATGTTAACCGAAGTCTTCGGGATCGCATTAGGATTCTTCCTTTTGCGAAAGTGATCCGCAAAACATTCGGACGATTAACCGTCGTCCGAATTTAGGATCGTAAAATAATTCGGACAGACCTCGCAGTACATTCTACAGCTCTTAACGACAGTTATTACTCGTACTTAACGGAGCATCCATAAGGCTGGGACGTCGAAACGCTGATCTGTCTACCTGCCAACGCCTCATCTATCGCAGCCGTAATATAATTTTTTGCCGAAGGAATATCAGACTGATCGGTGGAAGGTTTATCATCAATCGCACCGTTATACAGTATTTTTCCCTGAGGGGAAATAAGTACCATTTGAGGAGTTGTCTTTGCTCCGTATGCCTTCCCCATCGTTCCATCCGAATCGAATAATACTGCCGACGGAGAAGCTTGTGACTTTTTCAGAAACTCTTTTTCTTCTTCCGGTGTAACATAACCCTGCTTTCCCGGGGCGGACGATATCACGCTCAACCAAACCACTCCCTTTGCAGTTATTTCCTTCTGCAATTTTTGCATGTTTCCGGATCCATAATGTTTTTTAACGAAAGGACATCCCTGATTATGCCACTCAAGAACCAAAAACTTACCTTTAAACTCGGATAAATTACGCAATTTTCCGGAGATATCCTTTTCCGAAAAGTCCGGAGCAAGATCTCCCGGCTTCATAGCTGAAAGTGAATAAACGAATATCGAAAGTATTGAGAATAGAAAAAGCGCTCGCTTCATTTTATAGCCTACCAACCGAACAGAATGATTAACTTTAGACCTAGATCTCATTAGGCGGGTTCGCTATTTATTCGGATCACACCGAAGCTGAGAGTCTAAAATTCTTATAACGAGCGCCAATTCGATCTTATGTGGAGGTTAGCCTCATTTCATTTTTATTCGATACTTTCGACATTTTTTAGGGTTCGGTCTTTTCTTATCTTATATTATTTATTGATTCGTTTTAAGAATCGAATACACATACCAAATCACTCCGAATATTTCGGAGAAAAATCTCGATTATGCAAAGACAGCTTTAATTAACCAAGGATATTAACATGCAGGATAATATTGAACTTTTTGTACGAAGACTTCCACATATATTCTTTATTCTATTTTCAATACCCATCTTATTCTATTTATATACGGGATATAAAGAGCGGAAAGAGTTAAAATTCTTCATCGCTTGGCAATCTATCGTCTCGTACATATTGATAGCATGCGGATTTATTTTAATCATTCTTTCCTCTTATCTTTCGATCGACGAAATATTGACGATCTTCCGCGAGCTCACTACTTTATTCGCCTTCATCTACGGTATTTTTGCTACGATTCACGATTTTCACGAGAAGGATAATGAAACAGGTAAAAGGGTCGTCACGAACGTCGGAAAGATCGGAGTCATGGTCCTGACGGTCAACATCCTATTGTCGATGAGTACGGATTATGTCAATCAAGCTCTCGCAAATATCGATAAGGATCATTTGGATTCTAAAATCAAAATTCTCGAACAAGAGTACATAACGCAAACGGGAGAAATTAAAGGCGATACGTCTCTCTTGCTTAGCAATTATCAGCAATATATCGAACTATCGCATCGTAAAGTAGGAGAGTTGGAAGCGGAAATCGAAAGATTGAGAACGGAATCGCAAAATACTGCCCAGATATTGAAAGAAACTCAAGGAAGACTCGCTCAATCTTTACAGGAAAATCAAGAAAGAGTAAAAGAACTCGAAACTGCCAACGCCCAGCTTACCGTTAAAACCCAGGATGCTGCCGTATTTGCGTCTAAATTTTCCGATGCATCTCAAAAAGTGGAAGAACGACAAAAGACGATCACCCAACTTAACTCCGAACTACAATCCAAAACGATCGAGGCGGCTTCCTTAACGGAAAGAGGAAACGCTTGTAATATCGATCTTATCGCTTCCAGGAAAAACGTAACCGATTTAAGCGGTCAAATTCAAACTAAGATCGGAGACATCAATGCTTGTAACGGAAAGCTTTCGGAATCGGCAAAGATGATAACGGAATTAAAGAAAAGCATGAACGACGTGAACCTCTCGTTGAATTCCAAAATAAACGATTGGAACGCATGCGCTTCACAACTTGCCGAACTAAAGGCGCAGGTTTCCGAAAAAAACAAATCGTTATCTGATTCCATTTCACTTGCGAATCAAAGAGGTACCGACCTGCGCAATTGTAGAGCGATGGTCGACAAGGAAGTAGGAGGAATAACACAAAGATTATCAGGGATAGAGGACTTCCTGAAAACAAAAGCGGCAGGCCCAGAACGAAAACCCGGAACACCCTAAAAGACCGATTCGGATTTTAAACGAAAAATCGCCAACGCAGGAATCCAAATCGCGTCCTTAAAATAAATCCCAATGATTCCATATAGGACAATAAAATTGATGCTCTATCGGCATTTTGGACTAATTAAATATGAAAGAGAAATCAATTGAACATAAGAAAGATTTAAAATTTTCGGGAAACCTTAATTCGAGAAATCGAATTAAGACGCTCATTTAAAGGAAATCGATCGATAAGGTACCCTTAATCGGTTTACGAAACCGGAAGTCTGTCGAAGGCTTAGACGGACTTCCGGAAATATCGAAAAGTTACGGTAATTAACCCAAATTCCATCATTCGATATTCGAGGTCTATTATGCAAAGATTCGAAATTTTATATAAAAATTATTTTCGACCTATGGCATAACCTTGATAAAGAATAAAAACGCAGGCGATTTAATACCATGATCGATGTAAATATCAAATATATATATTATATAATCCTAAATATTATTCCTATATTAAAGATTCTACGATTTTTCCGGTTCGAAAATTAAACCTTTATAGGAATTTCTATACAGATAAAAGAGATAACCTTCGGAGCAGATCAGAAAAATACTCATCGCGATGGGAGGGAAACCTATCCCTCTCTGTAATATAAGCAGATAAAAGACGATATTGGTGATAATCGGAGCCAATATTAGCAGGGCTAAAGGCACTTTTCGACGTAAAATTATCATTAATCCGGCTACCGTTTCGATCCCGCCGATCAAATACCAAAGGTACCCTGTCCCGATCAAGGCTGCAATGAAATTAGCTGCTTGAGGATTCATGGGGGGAATCGGCATAAAAGGATGGAATTTACTTAACCCATAGAGAAAGAATATTCCTCCAAATACTGTGTGAACGCTGAAAATAAAAAGTTTCATAAACATCTCCTAATTAGTTGTTCAGACAACTAAAACTTAATCCCGAAAGACGTTTTGTAAACTGAAAATTGTCCGGACAAGTAAATTATTGATTTTTTTACAGCGCAACTAAACAGTCGTTTATGCTTATTTTAGAAGATCAGTTAGGATTTAATCTAAATAGGGTCGCAATACTGTTCAGAAGGGAATTGATACGTGCATTGAAAGATTATCGTCTTTCTCCCGAACAATGGCAGGTATTGGCGATGCTCTGGGCCAAAGGGCCGCTTACGCAAAGGCAAATCATAAATGTAACTCTACAGGATGCCCCTTCCACATCGAAAATGATTCGTAGAATGATTCAGAACGGCTATGTCGATCTAGTGATTTCGGAAGAAGATCGAAGAGTTACGCTAATAAAACTGACGAAACTCGGCGAATCGTATAGAAAGGAAGTTCCAAGAAAGCTCGTAAATCACTTCGAGTCATTATTAAAAAAATATCCTCAAAAAAATAGGGAAATACTTCTATTTCAATTAAAGGAATTACGCAAAGTCTTAAACGATGAGATGGGAGAAGAGCAATAAACCGACAGTTCGCTTAACCAAGTGGAAGTTATCTGTCTCTTACAGTAACGAATATTCGCCCTGTCCGTTCTTTGGTCGGACAGGCCTTTGAGAAACGTTGATTTGGGTAGGAGAATCGAGGGAAGGATGATGGGCTACGAAATTTGGGCTTTGAGGAACTGTCGGTTTTCCATTATATATTTTAAGTTTAAAGCGTTCATAATCGATTAATGCTCCGATATAAATTGTCGACTAATTCGATAATTTATAGACTTAACCGAAAGTTATGCCGATACTTGCAAATTCTTATGGCATTTAAACGGACCATTATAGCGAGCGCTTCGGAAGATCGATTGGAGAACCTAATCTTAGAACGGTTAAGACCTGGAGCGGATAAGGAAAAAATCGATCAGAGAATCTGGGATCTCTTCGGAGAAATGTGGTGCATCATGTTCACAGACTTATCCGGGTTTTCCCGGGGCGTGGAAAAATTCGGGATCATTCATTTTCTTCAAACCATTCAAGAATCGGAAAGGGTTTTAGTTCCGATTATCGAGGAAAACGACGGAATCTTGCTGAAATCCGAAGGTGACAGTTTTTTAGTGATTTTTCGAAATGTTGCAAAGGGCATCTCTGCTGCAATTAAAATGCAGAGAGAACTTGTAGAGTATAACGTAAATAAAATTCCGGAAGAGAAAATCCTTCTTTGTGTGGGTTTAGGTTTCGGAAGAGTATTAAAAATAGGAGATCTGGATGTATTCGGTTCCGAGGTAAACACCGCAAGTAAATTGGGGGAAGATACGGCAGAATCCGGTGAAATTTTAGTCACACAAGGTGTCTTTGAAAACTCCCAGGATATGGGGCTTAAATTCGAAGCTCTCGAACATGCTCCGGCAGGGACAAGCAAAGCTTACAAATTGCTATATTAACTTAATTGTATGTAACCGGAGGATTCAGTCGATCCATCTAGCTTTTGCAAAGAAAGAATTCGAATTTCATGATATTAATAATATAGGATAAACGTCGTAATTTCATTATCGGGGGAAGACAAAGGAATTCCAAATACTCGATTGTGAGAAATAAGAAATATTCCAATAAATCGAAGTTCTTCTATTTTAAACTTCTAAATCTGCGCATTAATTCTTCGTAAAATTCTTTCAGCGCCGCCTCTTTGCTTTCTTTTACAAGAGCATCGTCGTCGACCCAGCCCAGAGGCCTGGTCACGGATTTTTCCGATTCGGACTCGGCCGTCAGATAAAGGTATTCGTTTCGAACGTCCCAAAGAGTACCTTGGAATGAAAAAACCGAATCTCTGTAGGAACCCGGAACCAGCCAAATTCCGACGATCGTAAGATAAAACATGCTTAGAAAATTGGCTTCTTTCTTAAATGCATTCTTTGGTTTAACGACTAATACCGCATCCGCACCGTAACGAGCAGCCAAGATCCGAATTTTCTTAATATTATCCAGGGTCTTGGTTCTCTCTTTATAATAGTTTCTAAATGACCCGTTATTAGAGCCGTCCAAATCGTATATCGATTCGGTAATTAAAAACATTTGGGAGAGGATACCTTCAAGTTTTAAGGTTTTTTCCGCCTCTAGAATGGTAGATTTGTTATTACTATCGATTCGATAGTGATCGGATTGAGAATCCAAGATGTACACACCCAAGCGAAACGGAAACTTTAGCTGGGGCTTTAAGGACAAATATTTTTTTATCTCCGAATCATCGATCACAACCTCATGATTTTGAACGTTAGATATCGGCCCTCGATCGAAACCGGAGCTGGAACATCCGGAGAGCAAGAATAGAAAGGGAAATAGAAAGATTGTAAATATCTTTTTTACAATGTTACGCATACTGCATTAAACGAGGCCTCTCTAAATCGCCAAGAACATTATGGATTCGAGTGCAAGTAATTTTAGAAACGCGTAATGCCGGTAATTTATAAAAAGGTTGAACTATAATCGAAGGACGAATAGCGCTGTCTTCGGATGAAAAAGAGTCATCCGAAGACTCGCGTCACGAAATGTAAAAAATTTATGCGGAGCGTCTCCAGCTTAAGATACCTATACAAAACATCCAAATCAGCAATAGGAAACTTGCGGGCATATTTACGATCATGGAAAGTTCCGAAAAACCGGTATATCCGATAATGATTCCCGCAATGCCGGTAGGAATTCCGCTGAAAATGGCTAGAACACCCATCCACTTTGGAAATACGGAATCTAATAATAACGCTAAACCGAATATAAATACCGTTAAACCGGTTATTAAGCTTGCAATGCTTGCTAAACCGATCTCGATTTGTCTTACACCTAACGTTGCATGAAATAAACTATTTTGTGCCTCAGGCTCGGCGGATGCCCAAGCATTTACCATGGCCTTCAATGCAATTCCGTCCACCGCTTGTAAAGCACCCGCGAGAGCAAGCGCCGATATCGCCCAGCCAGTTCCAATCTTTCCTAAAACAATTGCCGAAGGATTGGAAAATAAGGTACTTAAAACAAGCAAAGAAGATACCATGAATATCACGCCCAAAAGTTGAACCAAATGGCTTGCCACCCAATGATGATCATCTGCATATTCGGTAAATGCGGCTAAAGCATCGTTCGGGTCCGCTCCCATCGGATGCAAATAGGTTCCAATAAACAAAAATAAAGCTCCGCTGATCGAAGCGATAGCGATCGTCTTATTCGCAAATTTATTTTGCATTCAATTCCTCTTATTATCTTAAAAAGTTTCTCAGGATTTATATGAAGAAAGTTTTTCCGGTAAAAAAGACAACTACTTGAATTTTGAATTTATAAAAAAAGAAAAGCCGGGGATAACGTCACTCGTTAAATAGAACTAATTTACTGTAGGCGATTCAAAGTGGCGCAGAGGCTTTATTGTTAACTCTTTATCGAAGAGACTCAAGCAATAATCCGATTGTCAACATTGTAGGTAGAAAACGGGGATTCTCCCTTTTGCCCTTAGGATAATAAACATAAAAGGGAACGCTATTTCTTCCATAAGATTCCAAAGCTGCCGAGATTTTCGGATCTTCGCTTGTCCAATCTCCCTTCAAAACTACGATCTCTTTAGTTCGGAATTCGTTTAAGACCGTGTCGGAGGATAAAACCGTTCTTTCATTAAACTTGCAAGTGATACACCAATCAGCCGTAAAATACAGAAAGACACTGCGTCCTTCCTTTAAATGAAATGCTAATCTTTCCTTGGAATATTCTTCCGTCGAAATTTCACGATGTTCGGATTCTAAAGTAGGAATCGATAGAGCCGCTATCCGAAAAAAATAAAAGCTGCATAAAATAGATAGGATCGCCAATCCCTGTACGACTTTCTTAATTATTTTAGAAGCGGTAGTTCTATTCATCCATAGGAGAAAAACCAATAACAAAATTATAAGAAGCGCTAAACTTGCTTTGTTTCGATTCGTGATACCGCTAAAAACCCAGAACAGCCAGACTGCCGTCATTAATAATGGAAATGCGAGGAACTCCTTAAATGTCTGCATCCATGGTCCCGGCTTGGGCAGAAGTTTCGCTAACCTGCTACTGTTCTGAAATATCAGGAGCGGCAAGGACATTCCCGCAGCCATGGACGTAAACACGAATAGGCCGTTTAAAATATTCTCCGACAAAGCATATGCCAGCGCCGAGCCCATAAAAGGAGCCGTACAGGGAGTGGCGACTAGGACGGTTAAAGCTCCCGAAAAAAATGCGCCGACATTCCCCCTTTGATCCGCCAATCTTACGAGAGGACCGCTTAAACCGATGGCAAAATCAAAAGCGCCTAACATTTGTAATCCCAGAAACATAAAGACGAGGATAAGAAAAAAAACAAAGGAAGGACTCTGAAGTTGATATCCCCAGCCTAAACTTGCTCCTCCTGATCGAAGGATCCAAAATCCGAAAAACAAAATCCAAAAAAAGGAAAGTACTCCGCCAAAATAGAATACGGACTCAATTCGCTTAGTTTGTTTATTCGAAGTTTGAGAAATCGAAAAAGCCTTCAAAAACAAAACCGGAAAAACGCAGGGCATTAAATTCAATAGAATTCCGCCGAGGAATGCAAAAAATATCGCTTCGAGTAAATAACCTACTTTAGATTCATTTGCCCGGATAGAATAAATTTCAGGCCCTAAGGTTAAAACCCCACGGATAGAATCCGGAGATCTTGAAATATACTCGGATTGAGGAATTTCGAACTCAATCATATTTTTTGAATATTCTAAAGTTCGTATTTTTTGATTAGAAACTATCTGCGGATCTTCCGGAAAAAAATCCAATTTCTCCGGGAGATCGTTCCCTTTTATCTGAAATAGGAAACTATCTTTCTTTTTTCTGAAAGAGACCGCCAATCCTTCCTTGGAAGTCTGCGGCAGCCCCTTCAAACTTTTTTCATACACGGAATATTTCTCGGATTCGGGAAGAAATTTTTGTATTTTATGAATGATTAAAGTTGCAGATTCGGGAACGCATTCTTCTTTGCATAAGAGCCAATGCAATTTCGCTTCAATGCGAAACGATTCACCCGATCCGAGAGATTTTTGAATTTTATATTCCGAAAAAAGAACGGTCGGTTTTTCATACCCGAAATTAACCAGGTCACCCAACTCAATTCTCTCCGGAACCGGCCATTCCCAATTCGTCGCGATGCCTGGCGGAGTCGATTTCCAATCCGTTTGTAAGGAGGATCCCGAATCGCCTGGATTTTTCCAATAAACGTGCCAACCAGGTTGCGCTTCCATATAAAGAGCCAAGCGAAGAACGTTTTCGGATTTTGATATTGCCTTTAACTCTAGATAAGAATGAGTTCCTCGATATTCGAAGCTTTGCGCGAAAACTTCCGCAGAAAAAGATATACAAACGATATAAACAAAAACAGAAAACGTTAAACCGATTCTATATCCGGACATTTTATATTAGACCGAACTGGAAATGGGAAAAATCCAAAAGTTTATTTTGCTTGAGACCTTCGAACTTTACGAAGTCGGAGCTTGATTCAATGAACCGTTTCCTTTAAATTAGCGATGAATCCATCTAACTTAATTAGGCCAGAAACCAGATCCTTTATCGCAGATTTAAAGATTTTTCTTTGCTCATCTTCCACATCGAGATTAGTAACGTCCGTTTTCATGGAGTCCACCGTATCGCAAATCAAGGAAAGAACTCCAGGAATAGGCTCGTTTCGATTCGTTAAAGAGATAATATATTCTATATTCGATTTATACATAGTTCGCATCCTTTCTCGAGTTCGCTTAGATTCCACTTTTGCCGCCTAACGTATATTACCGAAAAGCGGCAGCGCCAAATATATCCCAAATTGGAATCTCCATCAAGCGGAAATCGAATTTACTATTGAAAACCTGTGATTCCTAACGTGAAATCTTCGGTTCGAAACTAGTTTGGAGGAACTTACTCTCTTGATACGATGCCATGCTTAGGGAGATACGTTAATAAAAACCGAATTTTTCATCTTAGTCAAGTTGCTTCGTTTCTCCCTTAATAAAAAAGGAGGGGCTCATTTCATCCTTTAGCTCCACTCCGGAAAGCTTTCTTTTTAACGCTTCTTCCAACAGATAATGCGTTTTAGCCGAGGCGGCTTCGAATTCTAAACCTCCCGGACGGATATTGGAAACGCAATTACGACTCTCGTCCGTTTTACCTACCGTCGGATCGTACGTTAAATATACACCAAGGCTATCCGCCGAAGAGAGTCCGGGTCTTTCGCCGATGATAACGACCACGGCCTTTGCTCCCAGACATTGTCCGATTTCATCTCCGATTGCTACCCTACCTAAACGAGTGAGCACCAGGGGCCCGAGTTTCCAATCTTTCAGTTTAGGTAGTAGAGATTCCAGAAATGGAAGAAGGTTGGAATCGATGGCTTTAGCCGATAACCCATCCGCACAAACGAGAACCAAATCGTAAGATCCCTTCCTGCCCTGGAGTTCACCATGAGAGGGCTCCGATAAGCTTCGGCCCAAATCGGGACGTAGCAAATATTCCCCTCGATCTTTTGCCCGACTTTCCGCTGGAACCGCCTCGATTCCGTATTTCTTTCCGATATGATCTAGTTCGGTTAATAATTCTCCGAACTTGGGCTCGAGTAGAACGGCGTCCTTTGCCCTTGCATGATCCAATCTAAATTGAAGAAGATCTTTTGTGGAAAGCGATCCTCCCGATCTTGATAAGCCGATTCTCGCAGAGGTCATTTTCTTCCAGTCTTTCAAAGGAGGCATAAGTCAATTCTTCTCGGTTAATAACTCGTCTAATAACTTGAATCCGTTTTCTTCCTGCGGAAGAAGCCCTGTATCCGAAGAAAAAATCCCGTTGTCTAAAAGCCATGACTCGAACTCAGGTGACGGTTTCAGTCCCAGCACCTGCCGTAAATAAAGCGCGTCATGAAACGACGTGCTTTGATATGATAGCATAACGTCATCGGCACCCGGGACTCCCATAATGTAATTGCATCCCGCAACTCCCAACAGGGTTAATAGGGTATCCATATCGTCTTGATCCGCATCCGCATGATTTGTATAACAAACATCGACTCCCATCGGTAACCCCAATAGTTTACCGCAAAAGTGATCTTCCAGTCCTGCCCTTAGGATCTGTTTTCCATTATATAAATATTCCGGACCGATAAACCCCACGACGGTATTCACTAATAACGGAGAAAATTCCCTAGCGACCGCGTACGCTCTCGTTTCCAAAGTCTGCTGATCGATTCCGTAATGAGCTCCGGCGGATAAGCCGCTCCCTTGGCCCGTCTCGAAGTACATAACATTGTCGCCTAACGTTCCCCGTTTTAAGAACAAGGCCATTTCCCTAGCTTCTCGAATGAGTTCCAAATTGACGCCGAAACTTCGATTTAAAGCTTCACTCCCTCCGATGGACTGAAACACAAGATCCAAAGGAGCCTTTCGTTTCATCGCTTCCATCGACGTTGTCAAATGAGCCAAAACGCAGGACTGAGTAGGGATCGAATACTTTTGAATGATCGAATCCAACATTTCCAATAAAGCAATCGTCGTCGGAACGTTATCGGTCGCAGGATTGATTCCTATCACTGCGTCTCCGCTTCCGAGGAGCAGTCCGTCTAAAATACTTGCTGCGACTCCTTTTGGATCATCGGTCGGATGGTTCGGTTGTAGACGCACGGAAAGTCTTCCGGGAAGCCCAATCGTATTCCGAAATTTCGTGACGACTCTACATTTCTTTGCCGCAAGAATCAAATCCTGATTGGACATTAGCTTGGATACTGCTGCCGCCATTTCAGGAGTAATTGCGTAACGGAGGCTTTCAAGCAATGGAGGATCCGTCGTTTCTTTCAGGAGAAAATTCCTGAATTCTCCCACCGTTAAATGTGATATTTTGGAAAAAGATTTTCCATCGTGTCGGGTAAAAATCAGTCGAGTAACTTCGTCGATATCCGTCGGAATAATTTCTATATTCAAAAATTCTGATAAATAAATTTCCGCCAAGGCCATCTGCGCGGCGACTCTTTCCTCTTGCGTATTCGCGGCTAAGCCCGCGAGTTCGTCCCCCGAGCGGTAAGGGCTCGCCTTAGCGAGAAGGCTTTTAAGATCCGGAAAAAGATAGGTCTTCGTTCCTAAAACGGTTTTGTAACCCATGAGTCGATCCTAACCTGGATCCTTAGAAAGGAATAGAACTTTTCTAGCCCAGAATATTCCGCTAGCGAGAATTAATACAAAGGCGCCGAAAACCCATGGATGTTGCCAGATCATCACTAGTAACACTATGAACGATAAAAGTAAAGCAATCGCGGGCGCCAAGGGGGCGCCCGGGGCGACGAATGGACGCTCCCTATTCGGTTGAGATTTTCGTAAAAGAAAAAAACTAATCATCGATCCCGAGTATAAGGTCACCGCTCCGAACGCCGACAGGACTATGAGTTCCGATGTTTTTCCGGTTAAAAGGGCAATCACACCTAAACAAGAATTCAAGATCAGAGAGTTGGCTGGAGTATGGAATTTCGAATGAACTTGCGAAACCGCTTTGGGTAAAAATCCGGCTCTCCCGAATTCCAACGTTGCCCGTCCCCCCGCTAAAAGAATTCCGTGAAACGAAGCGATTAAACCGAAGAGGCCGATCGTCACCAATAGATGGAAGGCCCAGCTTTCTTCGGGATAAATTTTTCTTAGTGCCAGCGGCAAGGGAGAATCCGAGGCGGGTCCTCCTGCCTGAGAGTAAACGATAGCCTCCCATCCCCCGATTCCTACTGAAGAGAAGAACACGAGTATACAAAGAAAAACTAATGTTCCCAATGCCGACCCGAATCCGAGTAAAATATTACGCTGGGGATTTTTCGATTCTTCGGCGACGTTCGCTAAGCCTTCGATTGCGAGAAAAAACCATATGGCAAAGGGTAAGGAAGCAAGAACTCCCACCCAACCGTTCGGCAAAGGATTTCGAGCGAATTTCTCCCAGGAAAAATGAGGCAGAGTGAGAGTCGAAAAAAGTAAAAGCTCCCCCACGGCAAAAATCGTGATTCCCAATTCGAAACTAGCTGCGGCTTTTACTCCGCAAATGTTTAATATCGTAAAAATAATATAGATCGCAATAGCAATCAATGTCGGAGAAACGTCCGGTAAAAAAAATGAAAAATAAGCTCCTATAGCGGCCGCAATGGCGGGTGGTGCAAATATAAATTCGATCCACTGCCCCATTCCCACAACATAGCCCCAACGATTTCCGGACGCTTCTTTGGCATAGTCGAAGGCACCGCCGGCTTTAGGAATCATGCAGGTCAACTCGGCGTAGCTGAACGTGAATGTCACATAAAGAATAACTATGATGCAGGTTGCGATTCCCAACCCGAAAGTTCCCCCGATCGGCAGTCCCAGATTCCATCCGAAATACATCCCGGAGATTACGTAGCCTACTCCGAGCCCCCAAAGTAGCCAGGGACCTAATCCTTTTTCTAAATCATTCTTCTCTTCCATTCTAAAGTAATGTAAGCAAGAAACGTACCCGGGTTGCAAATCACCGTCTTTCACAGGCCCTTACCGGCCTAGATGCCCTACCCACAAGTTTACATTTGCGTGCGGGAGCGCCGGAATCGCCATATTTCATAAACATTCTGAAATTTGTGTTGGAGCTCCCACAAGATTACGCTTGTAAAAATACTTGAAACTTTTCCAAATCCATGATAATCGCGAAATCGCAAGCCCTTCGCGGGTACCACCGATCCGGCCCCCGCCCAGGAAGGGCGGGGAATTTAATCATTCTTTACAAAACACTTCCCTGGGCCATGGCCCATACCGAATCTATTCCCTTCTTCTAGGGAGCTTATGGGCTTAGGTGATTCCACGCGAATTAATGCGGGAAAAAGGACAAATAGTAACGAGATCAAGAAAACAGAAGATTCTTCCGTCGATTTAAAACTCGACGTCTAAAGTAATACCAGGTAGCCGTTACTTATTATGCCCCAATATAGATCTCGTACTTCCACTCACGGACGCAATATGGCTGGAGCCAGAGCACTTTGGCGAGCCACAGGTATGAAAGAGACCGATTTCGGTAAGCCTATCATTGCGATCGCAAATTCCTTCACTCAGTTTGTTCCAGGACATGTTCACTTGAAAGATTTGGGACAGATGGTCGCACGAGAAATCGAAAAAGCGGGTGGAGTCGCAAAGGAATTCAATACGATAGCCGTGGATGATGGGATCGCCATGGGGCATAGTGGAATGCTCTACTCATTGCCTAGCCGAGACCTAATCGCAGATTCGGTGGAATATATGGTCAATGCTCATACCGCTGACGCGCTTATCTGCATTTCAAACTGCGATAAAATCACTCCTGGAATGTTAATGGCTGCACTTCGCTTAAACATTCCAACCGTATTCGTTTCCGGCGGTCCGATGGAGGCTGGGAAAGTGAATTGGGGGGGCGAAATTCGAAAATTAGACTTAATCGATGCGATGGTAGAAGCCGCCAATCCGAACGTAAGCGATGAAGATGTCGCCATTGTGGAACGTTCCGCTTGTCCTACCTGCGGTTCTTGTTCGGGAATGTTTACCGCAAATTCGATGAACTGTTTAACGGAAGCCCTCGGCCTTTCCCTCCCCGGAAACGGATCTACACTAGCTACTCATTCGGATCGCAAGGAGTTATTCCTGAATGCCGGACGGATCGTAGTAAGTTTAGCTAAGAGATTCTACGAACAAGGAGACGAATCCGTTCTTCCTAGAAATATCGCGAACTATAAAGCCTTCCAAAATGCAATGAGCCTGGATGTCGCGATGGGAGGATCCACGAATACCGTTCTTCACATCCTTGCCGCAGCCAACGAAGCGGAAATCGATTTTACGATGAAGGATATCGATCAAATTTCTCGAAGAGTTCCTTGTGTTTGCAAAGTCGCACCTGCCACTCAAAAATATCATATGGAAGACGTTCATCGTGCCGGAGGCGTCATGGGGATTCTCTCCGAGCTCGACCGAGTAGGACTACTCAACAGAGAAGTGGCTACGATTCACAGCCCGACGTTAGGCGCCGCTTTAGAAGAATGGGATATTACACGGCAAAAATCCGGATCCAAGTCCCACGACTTATTTAGCGCCGCTCCCGGTGGAGTTCCTACCACCGAAGCATTTTCCCAGTCAAGACGTTGGCCTAGTTTGGATTTGGATAGGGAGAACGGTTGTATTAGAGATGTGGAACACGCCTATTCCAAAGACGGAGGGCTTGCAGTGCTTTACGGAAATCTCGCGCCCGAAGGGTGCATCGTTAAAACCGCCGGCGTGGACGAGTCGATTTGGAAATTCACCGGTCGTGCAAGAGTCATGGAAAGCCAGGAAGAAGCGGTCGCAAAGATTCTCGGAAACGAAGTCGTAGAAGACGACGTTGTCGTGATTCGGTACGAAGGTCCTAAAGGTGGACCGGGAATGCAGGAAATGTTATATCCGACTTCCTATTTAAAATCCAAAGGTTTGGGAAAGGCCTGCGCACTTTTGACGGACGGTCGCTTTTCCGGAGGAACTTCCGGACTTTCCATCGGGCACGTTTCTCCGGAAGCAGCAGAAGGTGGAATGATCGGATTAGTTGAAGAAGGCGATACGATTGAAATCGATATCCCGAACAGGATCATTCGATTAATGGTCGATGAGGAAGAATTATCGAATCGCAGAAACATAATGGACGAAAAGGGCCAGGACGCATGGAAACCTAAATCGAGGAAGCGTCAGGTTTCTCCGGCGCTAAGAGCGTACGCTGCGATGACGACTTCGGCGCATACGGGAGCAATCCGTGATGTAAGCCAGGTAGAGCGAAAGTTCTCGAAGAGAGAGCCCCAACCTGCCGACGCGATCCGATAGGAAGATACGCTAAACGAGTTTTCCTCCCTAATGGAAACGTATCAGGCCAAGCGTGTACTTTCTTCGAGAAAAGTCGGTAGCTCCTGGCCTCTATTGATAGAAACCGACGATGGGGAATTTTTTCTAAAACTTTCCGGTGCAGGTCAAGGATACGGAGCCTTGATCTCGGAAGTTATCTCCGCCGGAATTGCCGATCGAATCGGGCTCGATGTACCTAAGCGGGTATTCATTCATGTCGATAGCACTCTCATAAATTCAAACGAGGATCCTGAACTTACCTCGCTGCTAAATGGAAGCTCAGGTTTGAATCTAGGATTCGAATATATACCTAACTCTAAAATTCTACCCGAGGACGAGATAGAAAAATTCGAAGAAGAAGATGCGGTAAATATTTTCTGGTTCGATTGGCTTATCGAAAATCCGGATCGAACAAGAAATAATCCGAACATCTTGATTCGTGAAAAAAAGTATTGGTTGATCGATCATGGAGCGGCCTTGGGTTTTCAATACGATTTTTCCCACTTAACCGAAGATTTACCCAAACGTTTCTGGAGTCGTTCAAAGGATCATATCTTTTACGAAAGAGTTCAAATGGATTCTTTCGAAAGAGCTTGTCGCGAAAATTCCAAGATTCTCACTTTGGGCGAATTGGAAATCATAACCTGGGAAGTGCCTTCGGAATTTTTCAAGGAAGGGAAGAACCCGAAATCCCTAAACGAGATCAATCGGAGACGGGAGATTTTTGCCGTCTACCTTTGGAAGCGAATCAAAAGTCTCGAATCTAAAAGATCTTTGACCCAGCTCTTTAAGAGATAAAAGCCGTTCGATAATCCCAAAAAAGGCTGGCAATCGGCCGAAATTCCCCGTTTGATTTCAATACTATGTCGAAAAAAATTTCCCTCCCCTCGGCAAGCTCTCCGAACGAGTACCTCGAGTTTCTGAAGAAAGAAATAGAGAATCCGAACTTTGAAAATTGGTTGGATGAAATTGCGGAGAAAGCCATAGCGGGAGATAAAACGATCTGGAGTTTTTTATACCAGGCGATCCGGGACGCCGATTCAGGAAGACTGTCTTGGGGGTTTCATAAAAAATTGCTCTCGGGAATTTTTCATGTCTTAGCGCGAATCGGAGATAGTCAAGCCTATCGTCTCTTAATAAATTACGTTAAGTCGCTTGATCGAACAATACCGATCGGAGCTCTCGAATTAATAAGCGATTTAGTTCCAACATTTCGAGAAATCGACGTGAATGAAATCCTAAATATAGCCGCCCACCCGGATTCTTTGAAATCCGCGTTCGGAGTTCTCGCTTTGTCGCAACTAGTTATAGAAAATCGTCTTCCTACGGAAAAGACGGAAGAAACCAAAAGATTCCTAGAATCTTATCGAAACGATAATTATTTTCTAAACGATATAATCGAACGAACTCTCGAATTCATGGAAGCTCCCGATTCCAATCTGCTTTCTTTCGTGGAAGAGTTAGCGGCAAGTTGAAATAAAAAAGGCGGAGTTTGATTCCGCCTTTCCGCCTTCGAACAAATTCGAATTTTCCGCTACGAAGCGTATTGATCCATTAAGGATTTTGCGATTACTCTAAGAGCCATTACTTCTTCGGCGCCTTCAAAGATCGAGAATACCCGAGCATCCACGAAGTAACGGGAAACCGCGTATTCTTCCGCATATCCCATTCCGCCATGGATCTGCATCGCTTCTCTTGTTACCCATTCCGCCACTTTGGAAGCATAAAACTTAATTAAAGTCGCTTCCATTTGACCCTGATGTTTATCCAAAAGCTTTGCGACCGTATTCGTATATTGGCGAGACGCTTGAACGATCATGGCCATACGAGCGATCTTATATTTGGTCAGATTATATTCGAAAATAGGTTTCTGAAATACGTGACGTTCTTGCGCATAACGTAACCCTGCTTCCAATGCCGCTTGCATAACTCCGTTTGCTCTTGCTGCCGTTTGGATACGGCCGCCGGCAAATCCTTCCATCTGGAAGTAAAAACCTTTTCCTCGGCCGGCTTCGCCGCCGATCAGGTTTTCTTCGGGAACGAAATAATCCTCGAAGGAAACTTCGAAAGAATGCATTCCGCGATAACCGATCGTTCCAATCGCCTTTCCAGTGATGCGACCGCCGCCGTCTTGTTTATAATCGAATTCGTGACCGTTAAAGCTCGGTTTTTCTGCGAGAAGTATGGAAAGTCCTTTATGCTTCAATTCAGGATCGGTTTCGGTTCTAACGAGGATCAATAAAAGATTGGCATAGCCTGCGAAAGTACACCAGGTTTTAACTCCGTTTACCGACCAGCCGCCGTCCACTTTCTTAGCTACAACGGAAACACCGGCTACGTCGGAGCCGTAATTCGGCTCGGTTACCATGATCCCGCCCATTTTTTCGCCCGCAGCGATCAACGGTAACCACTTCTCTTTTTGAGCGTCGGTTCCGCCTTTTAAAAGCGCTTTAGATAGAATTTCAGGACGAGTAATTAGAGAGCCTGCAATGCCGAGAGACCCTCGAGACAATTCTTCGGTGACGACCAACATGGAAATATTATCCGGATGATCGTTAGGTTGTAGTCCGCCGTAATTTTCGGGAATGCAAAGACCGAAACATCCCATGTCTCTAAGTCCCTGAATAATTTCTTCCGGAACGATATCGTCGTGACGATGAACATGTTCGGCCTTTGGAGCAACTACCTCTTCAGCGAATTGTTTGAATGTTTGTCTGAATAATTCATGATCTTCGCTCAAACCGTATGCGCCGAAATGTCCGAGAGAAACGATTAGATCGGTGATATGATTATAATTTTCGATCGCCGTGGATTCTTCCAAGAATTTGTTCGTGCTATCGTCGAAAAGTTTTGAAATCAGTTCTTGTACGCTGATTCCGTATTCGTTCGGACGAGCGCTAAGTTCGGAACGTATATGCGTTACTGTCTCTGCGGCAAACACGTATGCCATCAACCTTTCTAAATCGCCTGTACCAAGGGATTCATTCCAAGCGTAATCGATAAAATTTTCCGCGATTCTTTGTTCGGAAGTCAACCAGGCGATTTGGTATTGAACGAGCTGGTTTTGATCCATTTTGGAAACGGAGACTTTCCCGTTGGAACTGCACTTAGCTGCGAGTGCTTTAGTAACCTGCTCGATGACGGCCGCGGAGCGTGCGAGAGCTTGTTTAGCTGTTGATGAATCCGTCGGAGATTTCGTAGCGATCATCTTTTCAACCTGCCAAAATATAATAATTAGAGCTTGTATTTACTATAAAATGGAAAAGTTACGCTGTGTCATTTAAGTTTTTCCGACCTCAACCAAAGGATAGGCTTAGGTCCTGCAAATGGGACAGAATCCTGAAGGCTGACAAACCACTATATCTGAAGAGAAAATTCATCGACCATCATTCTTGATTTTTCACAAGAGAAGCTCGAATTTTCAAGAGGTTATTTTTGATCTTCCGCCTCTGGTCCTCGGAAAGCGTAATCTCCGACCGCTCCGCACGATCTAAAACAAGCGAGGCCTTCTCCACGAATTCAACGGCGGCTTCGCTCACCGATTCACGTTTCAGTTGTTTTTCTTTAAAATAGTCTAGCGCTAGTTGAACGGATTTCAATTGTTCGGTAACGGCATCTATTTCTTTTAGGTTTGAATTCATTCAGCGCCTCGCTATTCGTAAAGTACGTCGATGTATTTCTTCTTAGCTTCGGCATGCTCTTTAAAATTCTTGGAGAAGAAATGATAGCCGTCCGGCTTTAACAGAAAAAATAGATATTCCGTTTCGGCGGGGACCAATGCCGCCTCTAAAGCAGGGAGGCCCGGATTCGAGATCGGACCGGGCGGGTATCCCTTATTCATATAGGTGTTATAAGGGGAGACGATTTTGAGATCCTTTTCAAAAATTCTAGGGTGGGGTTTATCGAATAAATACTGAATCGTCGCGCAAGATTCCAAAGGAATATCCTTCTTCATGCGATTCAAAAATACGCCGGCCATCAAAGGTCTTTCTTCGTTCTTCTTCGCTTCGCGCTCCACGACGGAAGCCAGCACAACGATTTCATGAAGTTTTTTAGGATCGAGTTCCTTTGCTTTCGGAAGCTTATCCAATTTCGCGAAGAAACGTTTCAACATCATTCTAGCAATCTTATCAACGGGATAATTTACCGGGACGCTATAGGTTTCGGGAAAGAGATAGCCCTCGGCAGTACTTGCAGGAATCTTAAATTCTCTTAACAACTCCGTTCTTGAAGTGGCATTCAGGAAATCCGCCCTAGTTTTGATTAAGTTCTTTTTAACCAACAAGTCTCCGATTTGACGATTATTATACCCCTCCGGAACCGTAAAAGTAACCAGCTTGACTTTTCCTTCGGTAATGACTTGGAGAATTTTACGAGAGTCCATCCCGTCGTTGATTTCATAAAGACCCGCTTTTATTTTATTCGCCGAGCGAGTGACCTTTATTAGAAATAGAAAATATTTCGACGATTTAAGTAGTCCGTTTTTGGATAAAGTTGCGGTTACTTCAGTCGGAGAATCCCCGGGCTCGATGCTTAAATCGATCTTTACCTGTCCGGCTCCCGTGGCCCCGCCTTTAATTTCGTCTGCGATAAAGAAGGCCAATACCAAGAGTAGAATTAGACCAAAGACGATAGCTCCGAGTTTTAGGAGAATTTTATTCATGGAATTCATATAGTACAGTCTCCGAAATTTCTATCGGCAAAAGTTCGGATTTTCGGAACCCCCCCCCTTGCCGGTCTAGGCATTTTCCTTTCCCAAAAAAGGAACAGGCAATCTTGACAATTGTTGCTCGACCCGTTCCCTAAAAAAACAGGAATAATATCCTTCGTGGCAGGCGGCACCAACCTGATTCACTCGATAAACGACAAAATCGCCGTCATTGGACGTTAACACCTGCCTTACTTTTTGAATATGGCCGGATGTATCGCCTTTCTTCCAAAGGCTTTTTCTAGATCGACTATAATAAGTTCCGAAACCGTCCGTTCGAGTAAGAGCGAGACTTTCCGGGCTCGAGAATGCCTGCATGAGAATATTTCCGGCTTCATCCTGAGTTACGACCGGAATCAAGCCGCCTACAAACGTCAGGCGAGTCGGATCGTCCAACGGGATCAGTGTTAGTTCCGAAAAAGTCGGATGTAAAAAAAGAAGAGTATCCTCGTCGCAATCCACTAACTCACGAGTCCCTTTCGGTAACTTCGAGCGAAGTTCGTTCAGATCTTCTTCGGTAATCCGTTCCAATCCGGAAAGGACCCCGGGCTGTGCGGTCGCATAAATTACTGTAACCATCGGATTCATCTTACATAAACTTGGACCGGATTCGAGTTGTCAAGGTAGGAATGATTTTGATTCGATTCTAGAATCTCGGATGTTTCGTCCGAAAAAAGTCTGCCCCTATAACTCGGGGCAGACTAGGGGCCTTACGCTGCGTCCCGTTCCTTTCTGTCACCGAAGCTATCAAAACGAACTTCGTCGGCGATAATCTTAAGCCGAGACCGAGTTTGCCCTTCCTGGTTTTTCCAACGGTCCTGCTTCAAATGACCGATAACCGTTACTTTCTTACCTTTTTTTAAATATTCTGAACAATTCTCGGCAGTTCTTTCCCAAGCTTCCACATCCAGATAGGAGACTTCAGGCTCTTCGCCCTCGCTTCTCTTGAAATTGTGATTCACAGCTAAAGTGAAATGAACGACGGATTTACCGCTAGCGACTTTTTTTAACTCAGGATCGGCGGTTAGGAAACCGTCGACTACCGTGATGGATAAATTTTTCATATTTTTTTCCCTCTAAGATTCGTAGTCCACGGGTAAAAAAAAGGAAAGGCCGCGCGATTTTTTTTGCGATCAATCTGGAAGGAAGATATTCCCCCAGGCGGGAGGATTCGCCTAGGGGAAATTTTCAGAAATTGGATTCTAAAATGGAGATATAGGAACCCGAAATAAAATCTCCTTCCCATATCCAAGAAATTTCCCTAATAAATTCCTCTTCTTGAGGAAGAAAACTATTCATCGAGAGCCATCCTATCGAAATTCCTAGGAGAAGAATCGCCGCAACAGCAAGCAAACGTCTCCCGGAAAATACCCTAAGTTTGTCGGCTATCGATTCTTCTTGGTATCGTTGAATTACGCAAGACGCAATACTCTTGGGCCAATTAGGATCTGATTTTCTTTTGAGAACTTCTTCCTTCATACTTAAATCGTTCTTTATTATTCGCCCCATATCGTTCCTCCTTCCCGCCTTTCGGAATTTTGCATCCTTCGCAACATTTCCTTACCTCGGGCGGCTCTCGACTTAACGGTTCCTGCGGGAACACCGAGAGCCTCGGCAATTTGTTTTTCAGAATATCCGGAAAGATAGTATTGGAGAACACTCCGATAAGATTCGGGAAGTTGCAGAACCCAAATCTTAGCTTTCTCCCAGGTCGGCAAATCAGCGCTATCGTCTGAATTTTCGGAAGCGGTTTCTAATCTTCTTTCTTCCTCTGAGCGCTTCCCGGCTTTTTCAGCTTTCGTTTCCTCACGCCCTAAAATCTCATTCATTCGAATGGATTCGTTTCTAGCGATCGTATAGAGCCAGGTCGTAAGTTTGGAATCGCCCCGAAACTGACCTTTCTGAAGCGCTTTATAGGCTCTCAAATATGTTTCCTGGGCGACGTCATCAATCGCATATGCGAAGCGCTCGTACAAGTAGCGGGAGACCGCCGCTAAGACGATCTCCCGGGTACTTTCTACGAAGCGGGAAAATTCCTGCTCTCCCATAAACCCTCCAGAATAGGGAGCTCCCTATTCTTTCTCTTTTTCGAATTTACTTTGGAACTTAGTAATGAGATCCGCCAGCTTATTTCTCTGCTCCGGAGTCAGAATCGCATGAAATTCAACGGCTTTCTTGAGAAAAAATGCGCGAAATTCGCCCATTTTCTTTTCATTTTCTTGGCCGTATTTATTCCATTTGTCTACGTTCAGCTTATCTCCGCGCAATTCTTCGACGGCTTCCTTAGGCAGAAACGGACCTTCCTGAAGTTTTAATTCTTTGCGTTTAGCAAGCACATCCGCTTTGATTTTATCCAACGTTGCGGCTTGGGTTTCGGTAAGATCCAACTCCGATTTCAATTTCTTTACGACGAATTCAGCCCTTTTTTCAGGGGAACGCCATTTGTGGTGACAACCCTGGGTCAAGACCGTAGCTAAGCCTAGGACCAGCAGTATTGTAGTTATCTTTGCAACTTTGCGAAACATCAGTTCATCTCCTCGTTACGACTCTGTGACCGAAATCGGAGAATCGGGTTCCCAAAAAATTAAACCCTGTCGATGATAAGAATATCTTCCTGCGAGATTTCATATTTCGCGACGAGTTTTGTCACTATGCTGTTCAACAGCTCGGAAGCCTTTTTCTGATATTGAAACGCTTCCTCAACTTCCACAAAGAATTTTCGCGGCTTAGGCAGTTCTTTTAATACGAAACTTATCTCTTGTGCGATCCTTTCCGCAGTCTTACCGTATGGGCATCCGATTAAACGAACACCGATCCCATACCCTTCCCGAGAAATCTTTTGGATAGAAAATGGAAATACTTTCTTGTCGACTAAAGAGCTAGAGTTGATTCGAAGAGCGTTTAAAATTTTTTCGAGCAACGAATTCAGATCGATCGGCTTTAAAAGATAAGCCGCCAATTGTCCGCTCGAAGCGGCGTACAACACGTTTTCTTTCTCGTTACTTGCAGTGAGAAAAATCACCGGCTTATTTCTGTTTTTCTCGGGCATATTAGCGACTAGGCTCAGACCTGACATGAGGGGCATCTGGTTATCGAGAAGAATCACATCGTAAGCTTCTTTTCTAAGCTTTAATTCACCTGCGGCACCGTCTACGACATGGTCCACTTCGAAATTAAATCTTTCGAGATAATGGATCAGCAAGTCCGCAGAAGTTTCATCATCTTCCGCAAGTAGAACTTTATACGATCGATACGCCATAAAAAATGAGTTCTCCCTAGCTCCTTATTTCAGCTACAAATCGAGAGGGACATAGGTCTTGTATCCGCAACTAAGGATTTTGAACGGTTTAGATTACGACGTCGATAAAAAAAAGACCGGTCAGGGGGAAGCGGCTTAATGGTCCCCGGACCGGTTTGTAATGAGGATGGATTCCGTTTGAAAATAAATCGGTCTTATCGACCTCTTTCCCAATAACCTTCGCGATATTGGTCCGTCAAATCGACCCAAACATCGGAGACTCCCTTGGAGTTTTTGGTCTCTTGCAACTTTATATTTTCATAAGGAGTTAGCGGCGCGGAGAACTGCCAGCCCCGGGAAGAGCAAGCGTTACGACCATTGTTCCAAACCCCGCTATCATCGGTAATCGTCCAGTTGCCGCTACCGTCCTTACAAGCGTAGCGGAAACCTGCGCTGCAATTATTATCGTTCCAACGACCGTCGCTCCGAATTTGCCCGCAGTGTTCGTTATTATTATAGTTGTTCGGTTCCCCTACACCCCAGGACCAAAGTCCTAATTTGGCAAAATCCGGATTGAACTGATCGATACCGAAAACGCTTATACCGCAGGAAAGCATCTGAGGAATATTCGCGTTCGTAAATGTACCGGTCTCTTTCGCGCCGTCAAAAATTCCGAAATAATTCGTACTATCGTTATACACTCTCGTCATGGAAGAATCGTAAGTGCTACGACTCCAGTTACAGTCCGGGTATCCTCGGAAATCCTTAGGATGTATGGTGTAATCTCCGAAGAAAATTCTTTTAAAGTAGCTATTCCAAGCTCCTGAATAACAGCCGTTACTCATAAGAAGAATCCTACGGTTGGACGCGACCAAGTCTTTCAATTTCGGCATATTATCAGGAGAAGGTATTTCTCCGCAGGATCCGCTGCTATATTGGTGCAAGTACGGATCCAAGTAACTTCGTACGATTCCTAAAAATTGATCGGCACGATTGTCCAGATAATCCTCGAAATATAAAACCAAGACCTCGTTTCTATTTTGAGGTTGACTGATCCAATTTTGGATTTCCGCCAAACCGTTTCCCACAGGTCTATCGAATACGTTACATCCTACGCCGTTGGCCTGAGCATGACAGAGTAGGAAGTCCTTTGCAAAATGCGCACCGAGTACGTAGTGTATGTCCAACTCGATGAACCTTGCTCCTAAGCGCAGTTGATCACCGATCGAATACTGTTGGTTCGGAAAAGAATATGAAAAGAAAGGTCCGGCGTAGGCCTTACTATTATAAGAATTATGCGTTCCGTAAAAGAGGGCCTTATGAGCCGGTAGATTCGTTTCGATTTGGATTTGTCTTTGAATCGAAATCGCTTTTGCCTCCGCCGATTTTTCAAACAAATCGATCGGATTTGGCACCACCGCCCCCCTGCTTGCAAACAAGCTATTGCCGGCGGTAAGAAACACCGATAGGACCAGAAATATAGAAATTCTCTTCATCCATTTTCACCTAAATTTTTGGCCTATTCTATGGAACCGCTCGAGTTTCCTCCAAATTCTCACTTATTTTACACTTATATACGGAATTTTTTATTTATAACGACCGCTATAAATTTAAGATCGTTTCTTATTTCAAAACTTGAATTAGGATCTCTTTCAATGCTGGAGAAGTCATTATTTGGTAATGCGATAAGCCTGTAAGTTTCCAAACTCTAGTTTCAGGATTTGGTTTCTGGCGATAGACCCGCTCCGACAAGTAAACCAAGCTAGGCTTCTCGACTATGCCGTCTCCGATCCAGTCAGACCAATTGCCTTCCTCCGCGGTGACTAGGCTATAAACCTGCGTCGCATTAACGTCATCCAGTTCGTTAAAGTACAATTCCTGTTTATATCTTGAGATCTGATTCGGTTCTTTCCAGTCCTGCTCTCGGATAATTCCGTGCGACAAATCTTTCATGGCGTCGCTTCTTTGGTTACCGATAAATCCGATTAGATTTACCGGAAATACCGGTAAGGATTCCGCTCCTAAGCCCAACCAAAAGCCGATCTTTTCGATATAAGATCCACCATCCGGAGAGCTAATTAATAACGCGTGTCGAATCCGATTCGATAAAGGAAAACCCTTCTGCATAGCTAAGAATAATGCGCTTCGGAAAATGAGTCCCCCTTGACTAAAGGAAATAAAATCGAGTTTTCGATCTACGAATTCCGGAAACGATAGCAGTTCCTCAACTAACGTTAATAAGGCGGTTCCATTTTCGGAAATATGAGCGCCTGGATTAAAACGCACATAAATGGGATAATATCCCTCACGAACCATAATCGCAGATGGAGTGACCTCCCCTTTTGCATTCCATAATCCTTCGTCGCAGAATAACCCCGGAATACAGATTATAATCTGCTGCAATCCGGACTTCTTCCAATCTTGGACTATCTCGCGGGCGCCTACATCCAAGCCATTTAGTCGAAACGAAGGGCGAATCAAAGAGGTTGTAAGAAAATCGGCAAACGAATCTCCCACGATACTGGAGATCGGGATATTCTCGAATAAGGTCTTCTTAACGACCGAATCTGCTGCGTCCAAGGATTCCAACGCCTTTTGCATTGCCGTCGCAGTGGATTCGAGCGCTCTCGCAAGACCTTCTTCGGTCTTTTCCGCAGCTTGCTGCAGCGAGGTCCCGGTCCTTTTCAAAAACGAAGCGAGTTCGGAATTTTCAATCAAAGGCGCGCCGGAAATCTCAGCCAGACGACCGGAAGTCCATTCGAATGATCTAGCAAGGATAGAACGCACTCCCTCTAACGTTCCGACGGAAACGTCTTTGGCAATGTGAACGGCTTTTTTACTAAGCCGGAAACTTGGATTTGTTGGTTTGTATAAATCGTCTGCCGGCATACTTTTTCCGTCCGGCAATTAGATACAGAATTCAAGCAAAGATCCATTATAATTTTGTGAAAATTTAGGACGATACGGGTAAATCTAAAAAGAATCTAGTGTATTCTCCGGGAACGCTTTCGAAAGAAAGGTATCCTCCATGTTCTTTTACAATGCTTAAACTAACGGATAAGCCCAGGCCTGTTCCTTTGTCGGCCTCCTTTGTCGTGAAAAAAGTATTAAAAATGGACCGACCAAGTTCAGGAGGAATTCCTAAACCGGTATCTTCCACCGTAATTCTAACCAAGGGCTTATTCCCAAGGTCCACCATTTTGACCGACACAGTCACTCGTTTATCCTCGTAATATCCTTCCTTACGCTGATTTAAGGAATCCACCGAATTATTCACTAGATTCAAAAGTACTTGCAGAATCTGACCCTCTTTGCATAAGACAAGAGGAACTTCTTCGGAGAGATCCAAGTTTAAAGTGATATTGCTCATTTTAACCCGTTGCTCGACGATCGATCGCATTTTTATCAGAGTATTCTTTAAGTTTATCTTTTCATGCTGCCCTTTTTCTTTGCGCGCAAATCGAAGTAAATCCTTGACCATTACCGAAATTCGTTCCGCTTCATTATGAATCTTTGAAGCAATTCGTTTTATTTTTTCCTGGTCGTGCTCTCCGGCTTCCACAAGCTTCGAATATTCAATAATTGTCATAATCGGATTATTTATTTCATGAGCCATTGCTCCGGCGAGAAAACCCATGGCTTCGAGCTTCTGGCTTTGACGCAGCTGTTCTTCAATATCGTATTTATCCTTCTCAGCCTGGCGGCGGGCTTCGTATTCGTCTCTTTCTCTCAAAGCTCTGCGAAACGCAGGCACAAGTTTTACAAGACGATCTTTCAATACGTAATCCGTCGCTCCCCTTGTAAGAGTTTGAACAGCGGCTTCCTCGCCGTACGTCCCCGAGACAAATATAAAAGGTGTCGCAGGACAAGACTCCTTTGCGAGTGACAAAGCCGATAGACCGTCAAAATCCGGGAGAGAGAAATCCGAAAAAATAAAGTCCGGCTTCTCTTCGAAGATCGCCCTTAAATACGCCTCTCTATCCTGAACGTGCACAGGAATATATTCGATCCCGCCTTTTTTCAACTCGCGTTGAATAAGCTCTAAATCCGTGGGAGAATCTTCTAAAAATAAAAATTTCAATGGCTTCATGCTAGGACACCGATTTATTTAAGATGCACCAATATTGTCCTATTTCCGCTACAGTGATCACAAGCTTTTCAAATTCGACCGGCTTAACTATATAACTATTTACACCTAATTTATAACTTTCTACTATATCCCGTTCTTCGGACGATGATGTAAGCATCACTACAGGAATCATTTTTAAATTATCGTCGCCTTTCATAGTTCGAAGCACTTCCAGTCCGTCAACTTTAGGCATTTTTAAATCTAATAATACGAACAAAGGAAATTCGTTTGCGATTCGTTTATCGAACTTTCCCTTACAATATAGGAATTCTAAAGCTTCTTCCCCGTCTCTAACATGAATCACATTATTGATCAGATTGTTCTTTTTAAATCCCCGCATCGTAAGCTCTGCGTCGTTGGGATTATCCTCCGCGTACAGAATTTCGAAATTTCCGGAGCTACTCATAATTCAACTCCTGACGGCAGCGTAAAATAAAACGTTGCCCCCTGATTCGTTTCTCCCTCTGCCCATACCTTTCCTCCATGCCTACTCACAATTCTTTCCACGATTGCCAAACCGATTCCAGTGCCTTCGAATTCATCTGGGGAATGAAGTCTCTGAAATATCTTAAAAAGTTTATGCGAATACTGACTATTAAAGCCGACTCCGTTGTCTTGAACGAAGTAAGTATTCTCCACCGCTCCGCTTATACCACCGACTCTAACTTTCGCATTTTGTACTTTCGAAGAATATTTAAATGCGTTAGAAAGTAAGTTGAAAATCGCCTGCTTAACCATGGAGGTATCGCCCGTTGCATAAGGTAAATCTTCCACTTCCACTTTGATCTCCAGCTCCGGAATCGATCCGCTTTGCTTCATGGAGACAATACAATCTTTTACGAGTCTATTCATATCCAATCGGTCCGTCTTCGGTTCGTTTTTCGATACTCTATAGAAAGCCAACAAATCATCGATTAATTGCCCCATGATTTTGGCGCTATCCATGATTACGCCTAGTATGCGTCGACCCTCCGCGTCCAATACTTCCGAATAATCTTCCGTCAATATTTTAGTGAACCCGTCTATCCCTCGAATCGGAGATCGCAAATCGTGAGAGACGGAATAACTGAATGCCTCCAGCTCTCGATTGGCAATTTCCGCCTTTTTTAGGTTTTTATTAAGTTCGTTATTTAGATCCTTAATCTGACGTTCCCAGTCGGACCGTTCCGTCACGTCGGATAACAGAACTACATTTCCCAACATTTCACCGCCTTGATCTTTCATCGTCCTGGCGTTTATTTCTAAAATACAATTTTCCGAGCCGGAGGTTCCGTTCCTTTGAAGTAAAAACCTGCTTCTTTCCATTTCGAAGAAATTCGACGGTTTTCCGTTGCGATCGAAAAGTTCCGCATCCGTCTCCTTAGCGATCGAAAATCCATTGCCGCGAATCCAATCTTCCCAACGAGTATGATTATTCGGAACATCTCCGACTAAATCCATTACTCGAGCATTGTATAAAAAAATTCTTTTTTGTTCATCAAGCGCAACAACCCCATCCGCCATGCTATTCAATATCAGCTCCAAAAGAGCTTTTTTTTCAAAGAGCACATTCTCCGCGTTTTTTCGTTTAATTGACTCCGACTTTAGAATTCCATATAAGAGCGCGAGCAAGAGGAGATGAAATCCAATCGATATATAAATAATCGCTTGGCCGACCAACACCTGAAGCTCTGAATTTTCGCTGCGGGCTTTAAATAGTCTTTGCTCCAAGTTTTTCATCAGCTCAATCGTCCCTAATATTTCGCCCCAGGACTCTAAGCCGTCGCGACTACGGGTTGTCGATTTTTCATCGAATAATCCTGCCCACTTTTTCACCATCGATTCAAGTTTTTGAATATTCTCGATTTGCTCGGGATTATCCGAGGTTAACACCCGTAGATCCTGGATTTTTTCCCGGACGATCGAGCATGAACGTCTAAAATCCTCAAGATACGTACTGTTATACGAATTCTGATAACGAACGCTAGCGAGTTCGGAATCCTTCATGCTGGAAGAGATCGACTCTAATTTAAGTATAACATCCTGAGTATGACTTTCCCAAGATTTTGCATCCGCTGAGATTCGGTTACTGACAAGCGATGCCCCACCGATCGCAACGATCAGCAAAGCAGCTAAAGAAAAACCGATGATTAACTTTCTCGAATAAGCTGTATCAAACATACATAATTGAGTAACGAAGTATTTTACCCGAGAAGGTTCAATATTCAATCATATTCTTCAAAATTCGCCAGAAACGGCGTTTTTTGCAATAGGAACAGTTAAAATAACAATCTTGACTCGAATCAAGTATAGAGAGACCGAATATTCCTCATAGTTTTTATTGGCTTCAAGTCAATAATTATGTGACTTTATAAAGTATCTTCTAAAATTCTAATGCGACATAGAAAGAATCCCTTTAATTCGGCATCCGGGTAGTCGCATTCGACCGGAGTATATTCTTAAAACATTAATTCTCTCGATCTTCCACTTTATGTTTTCCCGATAAACCGTTTAGCACATCTCTGATTCTTAATATGATTTCGTTTTCCGAGTCCAAAATTTGCGCAGCGATAGTCATTTTTACGGCCCTTTCATAATTTTTAAGGGCAATATAGGTTTGAGCCAAATTAATTAAATTTTTAAGATGTTCGGGTTCTCTTAAATATAATCTCTCCCCGAAATCCTGAGCTTTTCCCAAATCCCCCGCCTTTCTAGCTGCGAAAGAGGCAACATACAGAATTTCCTTATCGACCGGTTTTATATTTAGATAATCTTCCGCATAAAGGACCGCTTTCGGATAATTCTTCATTTTTATAAACAATCGAACGAAATTCTTTTTTACTTCCGGAATGCGACTATCTATCATTTCAGCCTCTTCCAAAAATGACAATGCTTCCTTTATATCTTTATTATTGGCTCGTTCCTTCGCCTGCCGTAAAAATTCCAGAACCTTTTCTCGTTGTGCTTTTTCATTATCCTTAACATTTTGATCGTCTTCCTTAAAAGATAATCTAATCATCGATAGATCGTCCGTTAATACTCCGTGCGAAGTGATTTCAAGATAAATGGATTTAAGATCCCCTTTTCCCTGTTCCACTTTTCTGAGAAATAGTAGCTCGTCATCGTTGATGATTCTTGAACCGTCTTTCTCGGTGCCGATAAGGATATCGTCTCTACCGTCCGAACCGGCGATAATCACATCTCCCGGTTCCAATTGGAAAGTCTTCACATATATTTGGCCGTCAAGCCCGGTAGTTCCTAATTTTCTAAACATCAAATCATCTTCGATAAAACTCGCAATACCGTCCCGGTATAATACTGTCCATGGATGTTCTGCATTAATATAGTATAATATACCGGACTCGTCATCGATGAGTCCTAATACCGTAGATACCAGCATGGATCCGTCAAAACTTTCGAACACCTTATGCAATTCCGTAAACGCGTTCTTCAACCAACGTTCCGGCGATTGCTCCCTCATAGTAGCCGCCATCCTAGTTCTTTCTATGATTGATTCACAAACTGCGCCCAAAACAAGAGCACCGCCGGCTCCTTGCATGGATTTTCCCATCGCGTCGGCATTTAAAAAAATCGTATAGGATCGATCACGCAATCGGATATGGTTTGAGATATTCAAATCTCCGCCTATTTCATCTTCGAATCGTCTAAATGTGAATTTTTTCTTTTGCTCAACAAAGAAATCCACTCTCACATTCTCGGAAACTGCCTTATTCGATCCGAGAGGTTTGATCAAAAGGGATGTTAAGAAGTAATCCCCGTCTTGTTGCTGTTTTAATTCGCGCACCTCTCCCAAGGTCTGCTCCAATTCGCTAGTCCGCTCCTTCACTTTTTCTTCCAATTCATCCGCGTATTGTTCTAAGCGTTTTCTACCTGCCTGAATACTTCGAGCCATTCGATTAAACGATCTGGCCATAAAGCCGATCTCGTCTTCGACTCGAGGAACCAGTCGATAATTTAAGTTTCCTGAATTAACTTCCCGAAGACCGGTCACGATCTCGTCCATAGGTAAAACGAGCGCATTCCTGAAGAAAAACTGAAATCCGACAACGACTACGAGTACCATTCCAACTAATGAAATCACTAAAACCATCGCGGGCTTGTTTTGGAACGCCCTATAATCCCGATAGTCGTAGCCTACCTCGTAGATTTTCCCGTTTCTAGGATTCGAGAAATAGTAGGCTAAATAAAATTGCGGTTTAGGATCTCCCGGTTTGAATAACCGAGTTCCTCGGTAAACTCGTTTACCCTCCTCGTGAATCGGAGAAAGAAAAGATAATACGATTTTGGAAATTTCAGCTTCGCTTTTCCCTTCCTTTATCGCCGCCAAGGCCTTGTCGCGTACGATCGATAGAGTTTCTGAAACCCCGATCGTTTCGGAGGAAAACAATTTTCGGATAGATTGAGAGTCTTTGCGATCTGCAAGGTGGGAAAATTTACTTCTTATGATATTCAACTTCTCATTCGTGCCGCGAAAATAAGTTGCGATATCGGCATCGGAAGCTTCTTGCCTCGATTTTAGAAATGCACGTAAACCTTCGGCATATGCATAAAATTCCCTTGGGGAAGATTTTAAAATGGAATCGATGCGAATAGATCTTTCTAAAGATGAATCCGAACCGACGTTTATTAACTGATTTCGAATTCTGAAAAATTTAGTTTCTAGGTTATCCTCGGAGTTAAATCGAGGATCTTTCGATCCTTTTTCAATTTCGAATTTTCCGGAATCGGGATCGAACGAAGAAACATACGCCAATCCTTGAGGAGATTGATTATTCATCACGGCTAAAACGGTATCTTTATTTTTACTCTCGTCGTATGTTTCCTCGTAACCTTCTAAAATGGAATAACCGACTAACAGATAGCAGACGGCAAAAGTAGCTAAAGAAATTCCAACGATTCTGCTTAAAATCGTGGTTCGTTCCTTAGTGGCGTTTACATACACGATAAGGATCAAGAACATACCGATTACCATGCCTGCATCGAAAGATTGTTGATAAGCGGCTCGTGAAACAGAACCGTCTCGACTCATCGCGTTCAGTATTCCAGGCACGACCGTGACTACGATATAAGCTAACAGAATGTATATTACCGATCGTCTTTCCTTCCCTTTTTCGACGACGGCTTTCCATATAGCGATCACAAGGTACGAGACATCGTAAAATAGGATAATGATCGAAAAATATTTATAAAATACGTGTGTTTCAAAATCCCAATAATGACTCCCTGCAACGAAAGTGCGAGTGGCTCCCAGCGATATTGTAACGTACCAAGCGGTTACGGCTAATACACCTAAATGAAGTAACGCGTAAAAGCTTAAACCTATTTTCAATCCCCTGGATCGGAGTGCGGGAAAGTATATAAAGAAGGCGACAAGTTGGGTAAAACTGATTAAAGGGCCGGCGACGACAATCCACCGATGAAAGATCGTGCTTTCGTCATAGGAAATAAAACCCCAAATATAACCTATATGATGGAAAAAAGAGGATAGGCAGCAGAGACCTAGATGAAAAGCCGCTTTACTTCCGTCTTTAATCGTAAGAAAGAAAAAGGCGACATACAAGCAGAAGAAGGCCGCTAGGATAGAACCGAACGCATAAAAGTTTAAAAAAATAGAATTCATTCTTACAAGATGCTCTGCCGATTAGATGAAGAAATTCGTGCAGAAAAATCAGATAATAAAATCGATTTTTCGATTAAATAATAAATTGTTTCCGTTAGAGTCGATTATCGACTCAGCAGACATAAAAATGCGACTCGTTTAGTGTATTCTCAATATTTATTCTAAACCCGGCTGTGAACTATCTTCCATCCTCGAAGCGCTCGACTGCATCGAACCGAAATATAAGCGAAAAACAAGTGCTTATCGCAAAATCCCGACGGGAATTTTTGGTTCATAAATACCGCCAATGAAGTTGACCTATTGAATTCGCCCGCAAAACTGTCGATGACTCGACTTCAACCCGATGCTTTTCAACACTTTCGTATTTTTACTCTTTTTTCTAGTCGTTTATGCAATCTTTTTGATCTTTGGTCGTTTCGCCAAAAGATACCCTTTGGCCGCAAGAGGCCAAAATCTCTGGTTACTGGCCGCATCCTATTTTTTTTACGGTTGGTGGGACTGGGTTTTTCTTACCCTTATCATCGTAAGTACCTTCGTAGATTATTCCGCAGCACTCGGAATTAACAGCGCTCGAAATCAAACCCAAAAAAGGATCTTTCTTTGGTTCTCGATTCTCGCCAATTTAGGTATTTTATTCACAATGAAGTATTTCAACTTCTTTGCGGACAGCTTCATCTACGAGTGGAACACTTTATCCGGTCTCTTAGGATGGGGCCCAGTCGGGGGAAGCGACTCGTTACTGTTACGATCCATCGTATTACCGGTAGGCATCAGTTTCTACACTTTCCAAACCATGTCTTATACGATCGACGTGTATAGAGGACAGATACCCGCCGAGAAAGATTTTTTTGATTTCGCGTTATTCGTCACCTACTTCCCGCAACTTGTCGCAGGACCGATCGAACGCGCCGGGGATCTGATTCCTCAATTAAAGAAACCTAAATTTCCAAACTCTGCAATTTTATTGGAAGGAGTTTGGGATATTCTTCTCGGTTATTTTTTGAAAGTCTATGTCGCGGATAATTTAGGACCTTTAGTCGATCAGGTTTACTTTCCGAACAAAGAAGCTTACTTAGCCCACCCGGACCACGCTCTCGGTATGGGCGGCGGTCAAGTTCTCTCGGCTACCTTGGGGTTTCTAATACAGATTTACTGCGATTTTGCCGGGTATTCTTTTATCGCATTGGGAATATCTCGTTTCCTGGGAGTTCAACTGACAGTCAATTTCGAGACTCCGGAATATTCTGCCACTCCGATAGAGTTATGGACTCGATGGCACGTAACCTTAAATAGATGGTTTAGAGAGTACGTGTATTTTCCGTTAGGCGGAAGCCGCACGACCAGAACAAAACAAATTCGAAATATACTTTTGGTATTCGGACTTTCCGGCCTTTGGCACGGCGCCAACTGGACGTTCATCACATGGGGACTCTTAAACGGTATTTTTACGGTAATCTATATGAGCATTTTATGGAATTTCCCTCCGACAGCAAATGCTCCCGAAAAACCGATTTGGATCCGAATTCCGGTCGCGATCGGCAGCCGTATGCTAACTTTTTTATTATTCGCTTTAAGTGCCGTCGGTTTTCGAGCCTATGATACGAATCATATGCTCTTACTTTACTCCCAGATTTTTTCACCGTGGAATCTCATCGATCAGGTAAACGGAGTATTATCAGTAGGCCATTATTTCTGGGAGATGCTCCGAATCGCCTTGCCTCTCTTAGTTATCGATTATTTCGTTTATACCCGAAAAGACAGATATTTCCTTTTAAAGAAAGGTCCGATTTTGCAAGCCTTGGTTTTTATTCTATTGTTCGGAACAGTCATACTCAAAGGAATATTCGGAAAAGAGGTTATTTACTTTGCGTTCTAAACTCACCGGATTAATTCTCGCCGTTCTTTTTTTCCTAATACTAGAAGGAATTGTTCGCATACTTCCTAGCCATTATATGGAAGAACCCGAAACATTCTTCGTAAACTATAAGAAAAACTCGATTGAGTCCGGCTCGGGTACGGCTGATGTTATCATCCTGGGAGATTCCAGGAGTATGGCCTTATCAGGAAAGGCCAAGGATAAAAGCGGAGATTATGCCGTATACAACCATAGCCTTCCGGCCATGGGCCCAAGATATTATAAATTTCTTATAGAGAAATATTTGCGGTTCGGGAACAAAAAACCGAAATTACTTTTGTTTGCCGCAAGTCATGTTCTTTATTCCCAAGGATACGGCTTCCCGCTTTATGATCCCTCGGGTCAGAAAACCGCTAAGAACGAAAGCGTACCGATGTACATCGATCGTAGATGGAACGAAGGTTGGCAAAATACTTTCTTTAAGCGGCCGACGGCGTCCTCGCTGGATCCTTTGGATCCTCAGGCTGCCGACACGTTTCTATGGGATTTTTTCGGACAAAGGTATCTCCACCAGTTTTCATTCGCCGAGCTCGCAGGGCAATTTCAAGGCGTGGAACGGATTTTTATCCTATCCAAGGCGGCCCCAATTCTTTACTCGACCTATAAATTTAGGAAGTCCGTAATAAACGCTTTTACGTTTTCCAATTGGAAAACGGAGCGTGACTCCTCCGAATGGATCAAAACTTGCTCTTCCTGCGATGCGATCGAAGCGGGGCAATGCTTGCCTGCCGGTTCTCAGCTACAGGACAATTTCAGGATTCAGGAATGGCTGGATACTTATTACGGAAAATATAATATTTCCAATCGGATGAACCCACTCCAAACCTTTCAATCCAGGGAATACGTAAAACATATATTACAGAAATCGATTGAATCTCAAAATATCGTCACCCCTCACGATTATAGTTCGCTTATAGAATTGATAGAATTTTGCGAGAAAGAGGGAATTCTTTTCGGATTTCTATATATGCCCGGAATACAAGAATTGGAGAATACGAAAAATTCTAAAGCCATCTATTCGGAAGTGGAAGCCCTAATAAAAGGCAGGAAGAACGCCGAATTCTTTTCATTTCCTAGCGCCGGTTATCCCAAAGAGCTTTTTGTGGATTTGATCCATTTCGATTGCAGAGGAGAGGAGCGTTTAAACAGGGAATTTCACGAGTTAGTATTGCCTAAAGTATACAAATTTCTCGACGAGCATTCATTACATCCATCCCTTTAGGGATCTGTCGAAGAATGCTCGATAAATAGGCTTGTCGTTTCGAAAATCGACAGTCATCTTCTTCGGTCTTGAAAGAAATCCATAAAAGACTAGTAACTGCATTTTTTATGTCGGATGAAATCGGATTCGCTTCCATTTCTAGCGAAACTTCACTGAAGTAGCGCCGCACAATTCGATTTTCAGCCTCACCCTAACAAAAGAAAGACGGCAATCTCGGCAAAATATGTTTTTTTGCTTGCTATAAAAAATTCAAATCGGCACACAAGGTTTCGGTACTCACATGGAAATTACGGTTCAAGACGACATTCATATCATCAAGATCTCCGGATCCATCCTCCAATCAGACAGCGAGGAACTGGACCGTAACCTTAGCGATCACAATTTCGACCCCTCCCCTAAAGTCATCATCGATCTTACGGAAGTTAGTCATATCTGCTCGACCGCTCTTGGGATTTTAGTCTCTTATAAGAAAAAATTCAATTCTGCGGAAGGAGATATTATCATCGTCGTGAACGATGAGGATCTGCTTCAACTCTTTGAAATTACGATGCTCGATAAAGTGTTCAAAGTCGTTCCAACGATCGATGACGCTTTTGATGAATTTAAACTGGGAAATTGAAATCCCTCGCAATCGCATCCAATAACGCTCATAAAATTCGAGAAATTCGGTCCATATTAAGCCCTCTAGGAATCGAGCTAAAGACTCCTAGAGAGCTTGGCGTCGAATGCAATCCGGAAGAGACCGGGGCCACCTTTGAAGAAAACGCCTTACTTAAAGCCAGAGAATTATATTCTCTCTGCAAACTTCCATCCTTAGCGGATGATTCGGGTATCTGTGTCGAAGCTCTGGGCGGAGAACCCGGAATCTATTCGGCGAGATTCGGGGGGGAAGGGTTGGACGATGAGGGAAGAGCTCGACTCCTTTTGGAAAGAATGCAAGGTAAAGAAAATCGTGACGCGAAATATGTTTGCGTGATTGCTCTTGTCAACGGCAACTCCGAATCGACTTTTGAAGGCGAATGCAGAGGTAAAATCGCGGAAGATTATGATAGAACTGGATTCGGGTTCGGCTACGATCCTGTATTTTATTTTCCCGCATTCCAAGCTCGTTTTTCACAAGTAAGTGAAGAAAAGAAAAATACGATTTCACATCGTAAAGTCGCTTTGGATAAACTAGTCTCTTATCTGAAAGCGAATCTACAATCGTAGCAAATTAATTCGATTCCGCCAAAACCGGACCGCCAGCAAGTCGTTTGTAGAACTCCACTCCTTCCCGCTCCAGAAATTCTTCGTAAGTTCCTTTAAAGTCGCGAATACCTTCGGTAGTCACTTCAAGCACTCGAGTTGCAATCGAAGATACAAATTCACGGTCATGAGAAACGAATAATACGGTCCCTTCGAACTTGGTCAACGCGTAGTTCAACGATTCGATAGATTCAAGGTCAAGGTGATTGGTGGGTTCGTCCAGTGCGAGAAGATTGTCCTGAGATAGAATCATCCTGCCGAGAATAATTCTGGACTTTTCTCCTCCCGAAAGAACTTGCGTCGGCTTCTTTGCCATTTCTCCGCTAAAAAGCATTCTTCCTAAGATGGCTCGAATCTCTTCCATTTCTGTTCCCGGAGGAGCATACCGATATAACCACTCTACGATCGTATCCGCGTCCTGTCCGATTCCCTCGCGATGATCCTGTGGAAATACCGAAGCTTCTACCGATTCGCCAAAAACCACCGTTCCGGAGTCCGGTTCGATTTCCTTCATTAAAGTTTTAAGAAGCGTTGTTTTACCTACGCCGTTGGTGCCGATAATGGCGATCTTTTCACCTTTCGTAATATTAATGGTAAAGTTCTTAAATATGACTCTGTCTTCATAACCCTTGGAAATTTCGTCGGCGATAATCACGTCCTTACCGAGAGGACGTTTCATCTTAAAGACGATGTACGGAAACTGTCTCGAGGACGGACGAATTTCCACCATATTATCTTTGATCTTTTCAATCATCTTCTGACGAGAAGTCGCCTGCTTCGATTTAGCAGCGTTGGCGCTAAACCGGCTGACAAACTCCTGTAACTCGGCGATTTTTTCCTTAGCACGTTTATTATCTGCAACGCTTCTCTCACGAGAGGCTTGGGCCGCTTCCATATATTCGTCGTAATTTCCCGGATATACCGTCATAGTCTGGTAATCCAAATCCGCAATATGAGTAGCTATCGAGTTAATGAAGTGACGGTCGTGGGATATCACCACAACGACTCCCTTATAATTTAAAAGAAAAGATTCCAGCCAATGAATGGTTTTGATATCCAAGTGGTTGGTAGGTTCGTCCAAGAGTAATACATCAGGTTTTTGGAATAAAACCTGCGCCAATAGGACCCGAAGTTTGAATCCTCCGGTTAAAAAAGAAAGGGTTTGGCTGTGGATGTTGGTCGGAATCCCAAGACCTTCGAGTAATTCACCCGCGACACTTTCGGCTTCGTATCCGCCCATTTCGCCGAAGGATTCTTCCAGTTCGGAAACTCGAATTCCGTCCTCATCCGACATTTCGGGTTTGGAATAAATCTCGTCTCTTTCCTTAGCGATCTCCCAAAGGTCTTTATTACCCATCATGACCGTATTTAGTACGGTTTCGTTTTCGTATTCGTAATGATCCTGTTTAAGGTAGCCGACCTTAACGCCTACATCTATCGCAATCGAACCTGCTGCCGCTTGTTCCAAGCCGGCTAGAATTTTCATGAAAGTCGATTTACCGGATCCGTTAGCTCCGATCAAGCCGTAACGACACCCCTCTTTGAACTTCAAGGTTACGTTTTCAAAGAGGACCTTCTTACCAAAATTTAGGGAAAGACCTGAGACGCTGATCATAAAACCTACCTATCCGTTTAGGCAACTTCCGAAGAAGAAAGGGGGATAATACCAGAGTTCCAAGACCCCCCGAATTTGCCAACTAAAACCGATCTGTTAGAATCGCCTCTTCCGATTACGTAAAAAATTTCCAACAACTTCATGATGTAGGCGATGAATTCATAATATTCGTAGGCACATTCTACGTTCTCGGAAATTCAAGAATTTATACTTTGATAAGCGACCTAAATGAAACTTTCTCCTTCGGATTTTTCTTTCGTAGTCGATCTATAAGGGAAATTAAATTCGTAAACCTGAGTCGGGATGGAATCGCTAAAAAAGGAGAACAGCCCTTAAAATCGAAGAATAATTCCGAGATTCATTCCTATTTTTGTAGTTCCTCTTCCGGATACGTAGCTTTTACCTTGAATTTCCTTTTTCCATTGAGATAGTGAATTACGAATGAAAATTGCAATCATAGGTAGCGGGATAGCAGGTCTTAGCGCTTGTTGGTATTTGGGAAAAGAGCACGAAGTTACGCTAATCGAAAGGCATTCTCTTGTAGGAATGGATGCTCACGGAACCGATTTGGATTGGAACGGTAAATCGATTAGAATCGACGTCCCCTTTCGAGCTTTTAAAAAAAATTATTACCCGTGTCTCCTCGACTTATTCAAAGAGGCGGATATCGCCGTTAGGCCCGTCGACTATTCATTTTCCTTAAACTACGGAGACGGAACGACTTATTTCGGATTCTCGACCTTTGCGTTAGGAGGAAATTTTTTTCCGATACCCTATATCGCTTGCTTCTCAAATTCCAAATCGAGGAAGATATTTTCGGATGCGATGCGATTTTACGAGGAATCGGAAACTCAATTAGAAACATTGAATGAAGAACAGCTGACGATTTCCGATTTTTTGCATAAGTTTCAGTATTCGCGAGAATTCGAAGACCAGTATTTAATACCGATGTTTTCGACCATCAATACTTGTACTTCCGAAAGCGCCAAGAATTACCCTGCAGAAGCCGTGATTCGATATCATTCCAAAGGCCTAAAATTTTTACGATTTTTAACGGCGGAAAAAGGGACTCGAGATATCACGAACCGTTTGGCTTCACGAGCTTCTAAAATACTGTTAAATTCCGAACCGAAACAAATCGTATTAAACGGAAATAAGGTTCGATTGCTATTCGATAACCACGAAGAATATTTCGATCGAGTCGTGATCGCTGCTCCTGCAAATCGAGCGGTTTCCATGCTGCCCGACGAACATGCGAGAGAAAGAGAATTGCTTTCATCGTTCAAGTACGAGTCCTCCGAAGTCGTAACACATTCCGATCCTAAGTTTATGCCAAAACAAAAAAAGCATTGGGCCCCGATGTGCTTCGCTCTTTCCAAGGACGGTTCGAGAGCAACCGCGACGATTTTACTGAATAAGGTTTTGCCCGAAATGAGCGGTAAACCGGTTTTCCAAACTTGGAATCCCATGATCGAACCTCTGCCCAATTCGATTTTGAGTCGTTCGAAATTCGAGCGTCCGGTCATCGATTTAGCCTCGAAGGAAATGATACGGGAATTGAAAGAACTACAGGAGATGCCCGGAAGAAAGGTCTGGCTTTGCGGTTCGTACGCGCGATACGGGATTCCGTTATTGGAAGCCGGAGTATCCACGGCGTTGGACGTAAAAAATTGGGTCGAATCGTCTATCGTTAAAGCCTAGGTCTCTACCGCTTTTTCAAACTATAGATCGCATATCGGAAAAACTTTCGTCTTCGATCCGAGCTGAGAAAGTCGGCAAAGTCGTTATATCGTTTAACGACTTGCCTAGGAAATCTAGAATTTTCCGAATGTACATTCTTTCGAATAAATTCCGCGAACCCGTTAAAAACGAACTCATCGATGTACTCGAATGATTCTTCCTGAAAACCGATCGAAAAATACAGATCCTTCAAAGTCACCATAGTCATCCTGTTTGAAGAAGGAATTCCTGCCATTGAACAAACGATTTTACGAATTGCATCGTTCCACCAATTTAACGTTTCTCCGTTTAGGATAATTTCCGCAGAAGCAAAAATTCCGTTCGATCTGAGAATTCGAAACGCTTCTTCCATAAAGCGCTTTCGATTTGGGAAGAAATAAGCGCTATCCAAACAAACTATCTTATCGTAGCTAGCGGCGGGAATTCTATTTAGGAATTCGATACTCTCGAGACGAAGATCCACCGTAAGATTTCTCGACTCGAGCATTCTCTGAGCAAACTGAAATTGTTCGGTAGATGAATTAATCGCAGTTATACGTTCCGGCAAAACGCAAAATTTCCGATTCCAAACGAGAAGCTGATCTCCGCAACCGAATCCTAAATCTAGGAGAAGATCGGAAGAAGAAAGTTTGGCCTTCTCTCCGATTAGAAGCGCCAAATCTAAGCATGCCGTCGGATAATCCGTAGTGTCCTTCCAGTATCCTAGATTTGCCCAAGAGGTTCCGCCTAAGCCGTTCAAATAAAGATGAGTCAACGTACTTGGAGCCGCATCGACTTTCCTGCGAAAGAATAAACTCATACCATGTCGAAGCATGTTGATTCCGGATAGTAAGCAAAGCTTTTTAAGGAGAGGTTTCTACCGAAAAAAGGACTTTCCCTTTGTTTCAACATAACGGAAACTACCACAGACCCACCATGAACAAAGAACGCATATTCCGGACAATTTCCTCTTTATTACATTCCGCAAAAGAGAATTGGAAATCCATCCTAAAATACGGAACCGTCATTGGGCTCATTGTCGCCGCATTTTTGATCGGAGGTTCTTACGTTGTCTGGTTGACCAAGCAAGACGACGTGATTCGTAACTTGGAAACGTTCCAGAAGGAAGTCTCCAACGTATACGATCCGAATCAAAGTAAACCGATTCGAATTCTGGATAAAAACGGTAAACTGATCGGGGAATTTTCCCGTAGAAAATTTAAACCGATCCGAACCGACAATCTTAATAATCATGGAAACATAATATGGGCCCTTTTGAGTTCGGAAGACCAGGATTTTTACGATCATGGAGGCGTCAATTATACGTCTTTGATACGGGCGATCATCGTAAATTTGACTACCTTCCGCAAGCAAGGCGGCTCGACCATCACTCAGCAGTTGGCTAAACTTACTTTGGATCTGGGAGCTAGAAATGTATTCAATAAGCTCACAGAATTTTATTGTACATTCTATCTAGAGAATCGCTTCGATAAAAAAACGATTCTCGCAATGTATTTAAATCGAATATTTTTGGGAGAGGGAAATACCGGAGTCGAGGAAGCATCAAGGTACTATTTTAACAAACCCGCGCGTGAACTCACGCCAGCAGAGGCGGCGCTCCTAGTCGGAACGATTCCTGCACCTTCCAACTATAATGCCGTTAGAAATCCAAGAATAGCATTTAAGCGTCAACGTATGGTAATGTTTTTAATGGCGGAAAATAAATCCTTACACCCCAATCCGAACGCAATTGAAAAGGATTTCGAACGAAAAATAGATTCAAATATTAGAAAATTTAAAACTTTCTATAAAGTGGAAGAAACGAAAGAGGATGAGGATAAGCTAACCGTAATTTCCGAAATCGGCAAATACGGCTTCGACAAAGACTTTAATATAAATCTTGCCCCCGATTTCAATTTTAGCGTTCGTCAGTTTGTGATAGAAAATTTTTCGGAAATGGATCTTGAAACCAGAGGGTTAAACGTCTATACGACGTTGGACTACGATAAACAGGAAGCCGCCGAAAAAGCCCTGCGAGAAGGAATCGAAGGAGTTCGGAAAAAACTCTCCGATGAAAAGGCCGCATATTTAAAATCCGGCAAAAACGAAGAAGTCGCGATACAAAAGAAAATCGTGGAGAATATGAACGGAAGTTTAATTTCCATCAACCCGTCCAACGGTTATGTCGAAGCTTTGGTCGGTAGTTATAAAATATCGAACATCTTTAGAATGAATCGCGCAGTCTATGCGGTTCGGCAGCCAGGCTCGGTAATCAAGGCTTTAGTATATCTTCTTGCATTTGAAAAAAGAGTTATCACTCCCACGTCCGTCGTAAAGGACGAAGAAATCAAGATAAGAGGCTACTCTCCGAAAAATTGGTATGCCGGATACAGAGGAGAAATGCAGGCGAGAGTGGCTTTCGCCCAATCGGTGAACACAGTTGCAGTAAAATTATTAAACGAAGTCGGTGTGGGAACTTTTTTGGACACTCTTGGAAAAATTCTAAGCTTAGACAAATCCGAATTAGACAAACGTTTTCAACCGAATTTGTCTCTCGCTTTGGGCTCGGGGGAACTTTCACCCAAAGAACTCGCCACCATTTACGCAACCATCGCCAACCTGGGCAAAAAAGTGAAGCCGATCGAGATATTACGGATAACCGATTATGAAGGCTCCGAACTTTTTTCTATCCCCCCTGTGAATTCAAACGAGGCCGAACAGATACTCGATCCCGTCGCTTGCGCAATGGTTTTGAATTTATTGGAAGCGGTCGTTTCGGAGGAAGGAACGATGAAAATCGGCCTTAAGGGAGAAGATCGGTTTCCAATGGGAGGAAAAACGGGTACGGTTCAATCTCCCAAGGAAGCAAGAAAGCGTTGGGGAAATCGTAAGGGTGTTCGAGATGCATGGTTTGCAGGAGTAAATCCGAACTTAGTCACGACTGTTTGGATCGGAAACGATGCCGGCGCTCCCTTTCCCGGATCCGGCTCCGGTATCAGTGGTTCGGTTTGGTATAAGTACGTTTCTTATGTAGCTCGTACGATCGGTTTCGGCGAAACTCTAATTCCGCCGTTTAACGGTGATTTTGTGAAGGTGGATATTTGCGCCGATACAGGCGGTTTACTCGCGGGAGAAAGCGATTGTCGTCACCCGTTGTACGGACAATATTTCTATATAGGGGATCAGCCTGCGTCGACTGCGGCAATTCCGATAAAAGAAAGCGAAGAAATTACCGGCGGTCATTCGAACGAAGCTTTATCGGGTGAAGATTCCGTAGAGTTGGAAATGCCCGAAGCTAAGGAAGATCGGACGGACGATCCGTAAGTTTTTGAATACGATCCCCGGTCAGATAAAGTTCATAGGGAGACCAGAGAAAAATCCAAGGCGCATCTTCGCCAACTATCTCCAGTGCCTTCCTGTCGAAGCTTGTAAGATTCATCGTGTCCGACTGTCTCACTTCGGTTAATAAACCCTCCATTTCTTTGTTGAAATAAAAGGACCGGTTTCCGCCGTTTCCGAAGCGATCACCTGCAAAAAGAGGATCTATAAAATTCCAAGCTCCCGGCAGGTCCGCATACCAGAAAAGAAGAGTCAGGTCTCCTTTTCCGTCCCCGTTTTCCTTGTATAAGGGCGCTTTTTCCATCGGATGAATTTTTACTTTCAACCCGATATCGCGAAGATAACGCACAAGCGCCGAGCCGTTTGCTTGATTTTCCTCGTCTCCACGCATCCGAAAATCAAGCTCTTTCTCCAAAATTTCAGGATAGCAGGTGGACTTTTCCAAAAAATATTTAGCTTTTTGAATATTATAAGGATATAACTCTTCAATTTCCGAGCCGAGAAATTCTTTAGCGATCGATTGCGGAAACGGACCGATCGAAACTTCTCCCTTTCCTTCCAATAGGACTTTCAAAATCATTCTCTTATCGATCGCGTAATTTACGGCTTTCCTAAAATTTCGATCAAAGCAAGGTTCTTTTCCGTTAATTGCAACATATTGAACTCCCCCACCCTTTCGAACCAAGATCGAATCTTCTTTGACGTTTCCGTTTCTGAGCAAGAAATTCGGAAGACGCATTAAGTCGAGTTGACCTTTCGTATATAGAAAGATCCCGGTAGTCGCTTGAGGAAGAATTCTGAATAAAAGTTCCGGCGCAATCGCCGTGGTTCGATTTTCATTTGCGGCTAAGCGTAAAAAATTATTTCGTTTCCATTCTTTTAAGGAAAAGTCGCCGCATCCTTTCTCAGGAGGACCGCAATAAATCGCAGCTTGCGAAAGCGCAAGTTTCTCGAGTGCCTCCCTCAAACCTCCTTTGAAAAATAAACTCACCGTACGCGAATTCTTTATCGTTCCCCCCATTAAAAAGGAATACGCACTTCGTCTAGGTCCGGGAGTATTTCGCAAGCGATTTAGGGAAGCGAGTACGACGTTCGCATCGATCGATTTTCCATCCGCCGCTTTTCTAGGGTGAATCGTTATCTCAAGAATACGAGTGTCGCCCGAAGAACTCGGTAAGACTCGATAGGATTTTGCCAGAGCTGGCGTAATTTTTCCCAACCGGTCGAAGGAAAATAAGTTTGGATACAGATACTTTAGAATGATTCGAGAGGATAAGTCCGTAGATCGAATCGGATCCAAAGAAATGGGATCCGACGGCAATGAGAATATAAGTTCGTCCTGCCTATCTATGCCTTTTCCGCAATCGTAAAAAAGAAGGGACAAAACAAGGAAAGCTAGGGAAAAGGGTTGAGGAGGAAAAAACATTCCGGACCTATGAACGTCTATAGACGCCTCTTGGGGTATTCCTTCAAGTACAAATACAGATTACTGACCGGTATTGTCCTATCTTTCCTCGTTTCGATTCTGAACGGGGCTTCCCTGACTAGTATCATCCCCATTTTCGATGCAATCGGAAAAGGAGGCAAAACCGAATTCGAGATCTCTCTAACCAAAAAGGATAAACTGTTATTAGAACGAAAATCCTCCGGAGAAAGTCTGACCGGTTTAGATCAGATCGAAGAATATCTGGCTTCGGCCAAAGTTAAAACCAACGACTATCTGCACTCCCTATCGAAAGATCAGCTGGTACTATTATTTTGCTGGATCATTTTTCCCGTTTACGTTGCAAAATTGGTCTTTCTAGCCGGAGCCGTATATTGTATCAATTCCGCGGGATATTTAGCCGTTCGAGATCTCCGAGAAGAGCTATATTCCAAAGCCCAGGAACTCCCACTCAATCAATTTGTACAGGAAAAGACCGGTATCTTCATGAGCCGAATCATCAACGATGTCGAGGTTCTCGCAAAACTGATTAGTTCGGATCTAAAAGATGCGATTACCGATTTCTTCTATATCGTTACCCACCTTGCTTTCTTACTTTTTTTAAGCTGGAAAATGTTCTTAGCGGTAATCGTAGTCGTTCCGTTAGTAATGGGACCGGTCTCTGCGTTTGCCGATCGGATTCGACGCGCGACGAGAAATCAGCAGGAAAGATTATCCTCCTTAAACGGGCACTTGCAGGAGGTCATTTCCGGCATCCGCGTTATTCGAGCCTTCTCCATGGAGAAGACGGAAGCTTCTAGATTTTGGGACATTAACAAAGATTTATCCGAGAAAACGTTTAAAGGACATTTTTATCATCAGATCGGTCCCTCTCTTGTCGAGCTATCCAGTTCCATAGTTGCCGTTATTTTCCTGAGTTTTGGAGCCTATCTAATGGAGGAGGAGGATTTTTCACTCGGAAAGTTTATGGTATTCTTTCTTACCTTAGTTTTCCTAACACGACCCTTTAAACAAATGGGAATGCTTTCCAACTCGATTCAAAGTGCGGTAGCTGCCGGAGAAAGAGTCTTCGACCTACTCGATAGCGAAACCGATATTCAACAACCAAAGAATCCGATTATACCTAAACGTCTGGCGAAAGAATTCAAATTCGAAAACGTTAGTTATTCCTACCCGGGTGCAAAAAATCCCGCTTTATCCAACTTAGATTTGGTAATTCCTAGAGGAGCAACGATCGCCCTCGTGGGGGCCTCGGGTGCAGGAAAATCCACGATCGTGGATTTAATTCCTCGATTAATCGATCCGACGGAAGGAACGATTAGTTGGGACGGTATCGACTTAAGAAAATTGGATTTAGCGACGTTACGTAAGAAAATCTCCATCGTAAACCAACAAGTATTTCTCTTTAACGGAAGTATTCGAGAGAATATATGTTACGGAAGCTCTAACGTTACGGAAGAAAAATTAAGAGGGGCGGCCGATCTAGCCTTCGCGACCGAGTTCATCCTTTCTTTTGAAGACGGATTCGAAACAACCGTCGGCGAACGGGGAGTCATGCTTTCCGGCGGACAGAGGCAAAGAATATCGATTGCCAGGGCTTTATTAAATAATCCTGAAATTCTAATTTTAGACGAAGCCACTTCGGCCCTGGATACGGAATCGGAAAGAGTCGTTCAACAAGCTTTGGAATCGCTATATAAAAACAGGACCGTCGTAATAATCGCTCACCGTTTATCGACAGTACAAATCGCCGATACCATATTTGCTATGGAAAACGGATGCATCGTCGAATCCGGAAGTCACTCCGAATTGATGCAAACGGACGGAAAATATAAAAAACTCTACGAAATGCAATTCGCAGAGTCGCCGGTTTAAAAACAAAGAATCGAAATGTTTCTTACCGTTCTCAGGTTTATTTGTTTTCCGATACTTTACCTGCTTAGCTTCGTTTATCGCTTATTATTCCTCTTAGATCGTAAGCGTAAGAAACCGCAAAAATTGCGGAACGCCATCGTAATAAGCATAGGAAATTTTAGTACCGGCGGCACGGGAAAAACCCCCTTTACTTTACATCTTGTAAAACTCCTACATCTTGTTTATCCGAAAATTCCGTCGGTGATCTTAAGCAGAGGATACGGCGGCTCAAAATCCGAGAGTCAACGGGTTACATTAAATTCCCCGTCCCAGGAAGTCGGAGACGAACCGCTTCTCTTAAAGCAAAACCTGCCTTTCGCCGAGGTCTATACGGGAAAGAATCGAATTTCTTCCTACGATTTGTATCGTAAAGAACTCCAGCTTACCGATGACCAAAAGGTTTTTGTGATTTTAGATGATGGATTTCAACATCACCGAATCGTTCGCGATCTAGAACTAGTACTGCTGGACTGTACAAAAATTCGAACGGATCGGTTTTTACTGCCGGCCGGCTTATTGAGAGAACCGTATTCTTCGGTAAATAGGGCGGATTTTTTAGTCGCATCCAAGTACGAAGACCGGCTTCGGAATGATTTGGAAGAATGGTACAGAAAGTATCTCCCCAAGGAAATTCTAAAATTCTCGTTCATTCCTAACGGGTTCAGTACGATCGGAAACTCTAATCAGGAAGAGCGAAAACCTAATTCCATTCTTCATAATAAAGCAGTACTCGCGTTCTCCGGCATCGGAAATCCCGAGCCTTTCTTTGAATCCTTAAGGAAGAGCGGTGCGCTTGTAAGTCCGATTCGCTTTCCGGACCATTACCCTTATTCGAGGAAGGACATTGAAGAATTATCAAGAAAGGCAAAGGGGAAAGATTTCTTAATATGCACCGAAAAGGATGCGGTGAAGCTTACTCCTTTTTTTGAAACAAAAAAGGATCCTCGTTGGCTCTATCTCAATTTGGATACAAAAATAGAAAACGAATCGTTATTGATGAGCAAAATTGATAGTTTAAAAAAAATGAATATATAAATCTTTCCAAAACGGGAAGTATACTCCGAAAATAGTGATTTATGTAGCCTCTATAACAATTGCTACAGCAATTATAGGATGTGCATTGTAGAAATAATTTTCCTTATTTTTGTCAAAAAATTTCCACATATCGCCAAAGTAAATTTCATCTTTCCACTTATGCATACGAGCATGCACAAGAAAACGATTGTTTTAGCTTAAATTCATGATCTATACTTACAAAACTTCGTATGAAAATATTCTGCTCAAAGGTAGCGATTTGCTTATGTTTGCTTTTTCCTTGCACGTTCATAATTGCAGAACAGCAATCAGTCTTTCTCCGCAACGGAAAAGTTTTGAAAGGAGAAATAATCAATCATACTGCGACTGCCATTCAGCTTAAGCTACCGGATGGAAACGTGGTAGAAATTATTAAAACATCGATTCTTAGAATTAGTTTCAGGGATGCCCCCCCTCCCAAGCAGGAGGAAAAAGTCGGTCCTTCTCCGGAAGAACTGGAGGCAGCACGTAAGCTTGAGGAGGAAAATGCCGCAAAGCTCGCTGAAGACGCCAAGCGAAACGCTCTGCTGGAAGAGAAAAAGGCGAAGCGACAGAAAGAAATCGACGACTCAAAGCGCCACAGTTTGGAATTTTATACGGGTTTTGGGCAAGGATCTTATCACTATCAAACTTTAGATTATTACGAAAAATTTTCGAACTTCGTCGCTTTAACTAATAACGGGAAGGGCCCTATATTCGGATCTCCCCAAACAAAAGGGAAAGCTCCTCTTAACGTGTCTATACGCTATTCATTGAATCGTCTCGTACTGGAGGCCGGAGGGGTTAGTTTTCAAAACACGGTTTCGCAGACATCTCCCGGTATGGTAAATACTGCGGGTCCGAGTTCGCCAAACCAACCTCTTGTAGCACAAGGTACGTTTCCTGAAAGCTACAAACAAATATACGCGCAGATTTCATACAGCGTCTATCCTCATCCGAAATATGACGTAAGGCCGATCCTAGGTTATCAAAGCGTCTGGCAAAAGTCTTCCGATACCTCCACATATGCGTTTTCACCCGCCATTTCAGGAACCAACAATTTAACTGAAAAAAGGGATATGATTGTCGCGGATCATCTTCATGGTCCTTCGTTCGGAATCGCATTTGACACCAAGCTTGGAGAGAAGTGGGAAACAAGAATGGAAATTCAATCTTATTCGTTAAAGGGAGATTCTCAAGGAAATTTTAATAACTACTCTACGATCTCGGGCCCTAGTTCCAATACTTATTCCTCTTTTGACTCGTTTCGACTCCTGAACGAGTGGTCCGCAAAGGGTTCTTCAATTTCAGGAAAATTGATATACAAATGGAAATACGGAATTCGATTTTGGGCGGGTTTTCAATCCACCAGAATACAGTATGCTCTCAAAAGCACTCAAGTGGAAATTACCCAAAACAATCCTGCACCGCCCGACCAACTGCTCTTACAGGAAATTCTTGTAAACTCTATCACTCAAGGATATGCAGGTGCGAGTACTACTTCGGCGATATTTTTCGGAGTCGGATACTCTCTTGACTTCAAAAAATAATCGGGAGGCAAGCGAAGGGACAGTTTTAGACTTTCTGCTATAAGCCTTTAAGTGCGGCCGCAGCTAGAACAATCCGGTCTACGAAGCAGAGGGATTTTCCTGAATTGCATCGTTTTGGTTTCGACTTGAATCATATGTCCGAATAATCCGTCTTCTCCAACATTATGAAAACCTAATAAAAATTTTACGGCTTCGGTGGATTGTATACTGCCGATGATTCCTGCAACGCTCCCGATTACTCCCGCCTCAGAGCAGGAAGGAACGGCCTCCGCAGGAGGTGCGGTTTCGTAGACACATCGAAAGCAGGCGTCTTGATTCGGTCGAATTCCCATAACCATCCCTTCAAATCGTAATACACCGGCAGTTATAAGCGGAATTTTTAGACGAACACAAGTATCGTTAATTAAGAACTTGGTATCGAAATTATCCGATCCTTCCAAAACCAAATCGAATCCTGAAAGCGATTCTTCCGCATTCTCTGCAGTCAGACGAATCGTTTCACCCTGAATTCTTATATAAGGATTCAATTCTTGCGCATGTTGCCGACCGGTTTCCGCCTTCGATCGACCGATATCGGAATGGTGATAGATAATTTGCCTTTGAAGATTGGTAGTATCGATCGTATCGGAATCGAAGATCTTAATATTTCCGACCCCCGAAGCGGTCAGATATAGCAAAGCCGGAGATCCAAGACCCCCGGCTCCGACGATACATACTTTAGAAGATTTAAGTTTCTCTTGTCCTACTCTTCGAACTTCGTCGAGCAGGATGTTCCGAGAATAGCGGCTGAGTTCTTCCGGACTTAGCAACCGAAAGGATTCTTAACGCTTTAGCTTTTTATTAATCACGTTCAGGATGTCTGCGACGAATTCGTCCGAACGGCGATTTTTGTCGGCAAATTCCAGAGCTTCCTTAGTTGCATCTTCCGCTTTTTCATTTTTAGTAGTGATATTCAGAAGACCGGCAAGCGCTGTGTAGACGATATCGCCGTTTTCAGAGCTGATAATCTTGTTTTTTAGAGCAATGGTTGCATCGCCTGGTTCAGCGATCTCTCCCAGAGCGATAGCGGCCGGGACTGCGACCTTAGCGTCGTTCGTGCGGTTCAGGAGATTGATAAGTTCGGGTATAGCGGTTTTTTCTTTCTTGCTACCAAGATAAAGTGCCGACTCGATCTTTTCTTGGTCGGAGCCGCTGGAAAGTGCCTTAATATGCTCTTCAGTCGATTTTTCGGCAAAAAGAGATGAAGCAAAAACGAAAGTAAAAGTAGCGGCAATGGCGAGAATACGGATTTTCATGGATTCCTCCTGTAACCCGAGAATCTTCTCGTCCTTAGGCATATCGTCAACCGAAATTAAATACTCTTCTTACAAACCTGAGACGGGAAAAAGGTCGATTCAGGGTTCTTGGGCAAAACCGAAACGTACAAAAGGTGTCGAAAGATTCTCTCGCATGATTAAAGATGGAATTCCCGAGATATGGAACTAAAGATTCCTAAACTTCAACTTAGAGAACTTCTGTTCAAACTGAAGGAAGAGTTCTTCCCGCCTAGAATTTTAGATAGATACGTCTTTTCCGAGTTTTTCAAAACGTTCGGCGGGACCTGTATTATGATTACCGCGTTGATTTTTTTGAATATGGTCAACACCAATCTAAAAGATTTCTCCGGGACTAAGGCCCCTAAATTTCATATTTGGTTATATCTTGCATATAGCCTGCCAGAAATCATCGCAAGCTATTCGATCAATATGTCCGTATTGTTTGCGGTTTCGTTTACGATCGGCCAATTTTCGGCCAATAAGGAAATCGTAGCAATGATGTCTGCGGGAGTTTCCTTTCATAGGATCGTTGCCCCGATCGTAGCATTCGGATTTCTGCTTTGGCTCATCGTTTTCCTGGGGACGCAATTCATGGTGAGACCCATGAATAAGCTCGCAAAGGAAGAGCAGAAGATGATTACCGAGGGAACCGGAACATTAACCAACATGGTCTACCAATTCCATTTCAAGGGTAAGGAAGGCTTTTATTATATTTATTTCTACGATCCGGTCAAAGACGAAATCAAGGGGGGTTTTAATTACGTTAAGCTGACCCGAGATCAAATTCCGGAATACGTACTTTCTTCCTTAAAAGCTAAATATAATCCGCAGATGGATATATGGAAATTAACGGAAGTGGAAGAGACTAGGTTCGACGACGATTTAAAGGTGACATCTTTCGAGCGGTTCCCGGAGAAAGAATATTATCTCCCTGAAAAACCCGAATATTTTAAAGTTCCTAAAGGTTCCGTTAAGGAAATGAACATATTCGAACTTTCGGAAGAAAAGGATAATCGCGTTCGAAAAGGAATCGGATACGGCGACGTAAATATAGAAGAGCATTCCCTTTTTGCTAGTCCCTTTCTTGCGGTTATCGTTACATTAGTCGGATGCGTTGCCGGATTTTTTACGAAACGGGTCGCCGGAGTCGCCTCGCTGGGAGTCACCTTAATCGTGATACTCGTCTATTTCGTAATGAGTTCCGCGTTCACATCGGTAGGTGAAAACGGGGTTATCCCGGCATGGTTTGCAGTTTGGGTCACGCCTGCGATCTTCTTAAGCGTTCTCTATGGAATCTATCGAAGAATGAGAATTTAATTTTGCTAGGACAGATCAGGATACGTCCGTAGTTTTGAGCGAGAAATTAAACCCTTTCTTACCTCCGTTTACCTATAGCTCGAAACGAATTTCCTCTAATTCACCCGATTCCAAGGCTCAGAAACCGTAGGAAGTTAGAGGAAAAAACGTTTGAACCACTTTGAATCCCTTTTTTACGATCATACTGGATTCATCCTGTTCGGATTTTTTTTTCAAAAATTGATTCTTTAACAAAAAAAATTCATTGGTTGGAAAAGGTTTTACCGATACTGAGTACAGATAAGCCTGTGGGGAAGCCGCATTGATGAGACATAAAGGCATGGAGGAGAGAAGAGTCGGAAGATGATCCGAATTCCTCCCTGCAAGTCCCGGCAGAACCGAAAGGAGGGTAAAGAACATGGACGTTCAGCTAACAAATCTGGTCTCTTCTGCTGAGAAGCTTCTCCGCGACAAGAGATCTTCCGTTCCAGGAAGGACCGGTACGCCCTCGGAAACCCAGAACACAGCGGATAAAACAGAGTTTTCCAGTAGCCTGACTTCGCGTTACCTAAAAGTTCAAGAAACCCTAACCGGTCTACAGCAAGAACTTTCTCGGGAACAGATGAAACTCGGCATCCTGGATGAAGGAAACACTCCGAAAGAAGATCTGATACATATTCTTTTTGGAGAGACTCCTCTCTTTCGGGAACTTGTGGAAAATCCGGACCTCGACCTGAATGCAGTCAAAGATAAGGTTCTAAAAAATAAGGACGAACTGACTGATAAGATTCGAAAATTCGAGGTTGAATCCGAAAACGTTCTATCGTTGGGTATGCTGAAGAGCCCGGAGAATTTCCGGAAATCCGTAGAGGATCTTTCCGCAAAAGATGTCCGGATGAAACAGCTTTCCGAGAAAACGATCGAGAGATTGATTCAGGACTAGTATTTCTCCCGAATCCTTCGCTTTTTAAAGCCCGGCTTTTTGCCGGGCATGTCTTCCTTTTTTCAAGATCCAAACCGAATCCCTCCGCTTCGCTTATAGGCTTAAATAGTTAACCTGGGTGCGCGTAGATGGAGTCCATCTAAATAGGATTAAACGGATATTAACCTAGAAAAAGATTTGCGGCGGATTCGATTGGTTTCGATTCTTTGTCCCAAGTGAGACAATATATCACGAAGGCTATCTTAGCGATTTTAATCTGCCTCGCCTTTCCAATCGTAGGAGGGGAAGCCGATGGAGTCCGCTATGTCCTGATCACTTCAGGCGTTTTAAACGTGAGAGAATCGCCTGAGTCCGGAAAAGTTCTATTTACTCTCAATAAAGGCGCAAAAGTAAGACTTCTATCCGATACATCCTCCCAAGATTGGGCGAAAGTAAAATTGGACGATGGACGAACAGGCTTTGTTTCCAGAAAGTATTTAGGTTCGACTCCACCGGAAACTTTGGATTCGTATAAACTGATCGGCCTGGTATGGTCGGGTTATGACCCGAAAGAGTTACCGGTTTTTGTCCCACTCGCATTCTTTAGTAAAAACGGTTGGCAGGCTGCAAAGGACGAATACGAATTTGATTATAAATTCCGAAGCGGCGTTGAAGGGAATTTGCCGTCGGTGGCTCTAATTGCGGGAAATAAAGGACCCGGATTTGCCGCTACAAATCCGACTACGTACGGATGCCAACAGCTGCCCGCTATAAAAGTCAAACCTACGGCTCTTCTGGATTCGAAAATTTCTTACCTCGTTCATTCCGCGGATATGGCTCTCAATTCGATCCCACTCCATGAACTTTCGCAGGCGGACGCGGATTATGAACTCTTCCGATCCTTAGCCGAAACCACTTGGAAAGCGCGGGGTTATCCCGAAACCCAATGGCTTCGATCCAAAATTCAGGAAGTGTACGAATTTAAAACTTCTAAAAAAGAAACCTTTATCTCCGGTAGAATCGCATTCTCGGAAGGAATAGCCGAACGAAGATATTTATACTTACTCGCTAGAAAATCGGGAACCGATCGAGTATTGATCGCATACGAAAAATCGGATAAACTTTCCCAGGAACTCGGAACTTACGGCGGTTATTTTCATCTTGTAGGCGTGGTTTATCGGGAAGAAGATCCGGTTCCGGTGCTCATTTTTACCGATATAGGTTACGACTCTTCTATCAAAAGTCTTTACGAGCTTCGGAATGGAACGTTGCAACTTATTCTTAGGGGCGCAGGGGATGCGTGTTAAGTTCCAAATCGAACCAATTAGAACATTCCTTTTTTCTAAAATCCTCGATTAGAATCTTGAAGAGGAGAGAGTTCTCCTTCAAATCAATTAGATGATTCGAAGGAGAGGCATCAGGTTTAATTAGCTACGTAAGCATAGTCGGTGTAGCCTTTTTCTCCTGGAGTATAAAAGGTCGCCGAGTCGGGTTCTGACAAAGAAAGTCCTTTCTCTAAACGATCCGCTAAATCCGGATTGGAAATATACGGTCTTCCGAATGCGATCAAATCACCGGCTCCACTCGTTAAATCCGTTTCGCTACGAGCTAAGTCATATCCACCTGAAAGAATGAAAGTTCCGGTAGTGTTTCCTGCTTTGTAGGCCTCCCTGATCTTCCGAACGGTAGAGGGTTCCGGTTTAGGAGCGCCCATCGAGGAATGATCGACGATATGAACGTAAGCCAAAGCAATCTTGCCTAATGCTTTTGCCAATTCTTCGTACTGGCCTTCAAGACCGTCAAAGCTTTGCATATCGTTGAATACTCCGTACGGTGAAATACGAATTCCGACTTTGTCAGCCCCGATAGCCTTAGCTACAGCCGTCGCAACTTCTATGGCGAAGCGATTTCTATTGGCGGCAGAGCCGCCGTATTCGTCCGTACGATGATTAGAGGCAGGATTTAAGAACTGATCGATTAGATAACCGTTAGCGCCGTGCAATTCGACTCCATCAAAACCCGCACGAATCGCGTTCTCGGAAGACTTTACGTATTCCTGAATCGTTTTTTGAATATCGGATTGGTTCATTTCGCGAGGAACTCCGTATTCCTTGTTTCCTTCGCTATCCGTCCAAACAGTCCCCTTCACTCCGATTGCGGAAACCCCGATAAGTTCGGCGCCTGCCGGAAGATTCACCGGATGTCCGACGCGACCGGTATGCATAATTTGTACAAAAATGCGACCGCCCTTTTTGTGAACGGCATCAGTAACTTTTTTCCAACCCGTAACTTGCTCTTCCGAAAAAATTCCGGGTATTCGAGCGTATCCGAGGCCGTTGGCGGAAGGAGATGTACCTTCGGTGATGATTAGTCCTGCCCCGGCTCTTTGCGAATAATATTCCGCCATTAGATCATTGGGAATATTTTCAATCGCTCGGGACCGAGTCATTGGGCTCATTACGATTCGATTTTTCAATTCGATCGTTCCAAGTTTATAAGGTGTAAAAAGTCGATGTGTACTCATAATTAATGGTTAGACCTAAAAACTTTAATAATAAAGTATTTTTTGAGAAAGAAATTCGGAGAGAAGCGAAATTATTCCACTTCTCGCATATGCTTAATTTCCGTTTGCGAGATGGAGATCATGTCCCGACTAATGGACAAGAACGTATTTAATTGCTCAGTGGAATAGCGCTCCAGAGCTTCACTCGCCGATTTTCCTAAAGAAGCGTAGTGTGACTCGAATTCTTTAACCCTTTTGTAACAGGGAACTACTAATACCTTTCTTCTGTCGGAAGGATCCGGTTCCCGCTTCGCGACATTCGCTTTTTCCAGCCGATCGATTACCCCGGTAATCGCCCCGGTCGTAAGTCCACTCAATTCGGCCAATTTTCCGGCGGTCATCGGACCATACATATGCAGGAAATCCCCGCATTCCATATCTGTGCTGTTGATTCCTACCTTTTCTGCAACTGTTTGACTGATGATGACCGAAAGCGCACTCATCTCGCGAATGGCCATCATTACCGATTCTAAAATTTCCTTCCGGGAGAGTTTTTTACTTGATGAATCCGCCATATACCTTAGACAGTAATTATCTTAGTAGCTAAGTATTTTTTCTACTAAGATTTTTGACCTCTGAGGGTTAGAATTAGAACATCGGCAAAAGAGTCAAGACCGATCAAATCCATTTTTTCCACAGGAGAAACCGTATGAATCGTCGAATTTTAGAACAATATCCTCTTGATATGGAAGGAATTACGAAGGTGGAAATTCTAGGTTACGGCGGAGACGTATTCGTGATAGCAGGCGAAACTTCTCCCGAATTTCTGGCAGAGATCCAAGGAGAGATCCGATATCGACTCGCGAGAAAAGGAAATACTCTTAAGATTATCGCAATCTCTCCCGGTTTTCTTCCTGCGACCGGAACGATCCGGTTCCAAGTGAAAATACCTTCAGGATTGGACGTAAAGATAGTCGGTCGATCCGCTCCGATTCGTCTGAAAGGTCGATTTTCATCCGTTACTGCTTCCAGTACGGAAGGAGATATGCGCTTAGAAAACGCCTCGGGGAAGTTTATCTTAAGCTCTTCCAAAGGAGATATCGTTATGAGCAAGGTGGAAGGTCAGACGACCGCGTCTACGGCCAAGGGCGATATACTCGCAAGCGAATTGATCGGCGATCATTGCCTTGCGTCTCCCTCGGGAACATTGACTTTACTGAATGGATTAGGAAGATTCAGACTCGCTTCGGAATATTCCCTAAATGCTAGCGAGATTACTTTGACGCCGGGCTCGGAGAATTATTTCACCACCGGAGGTCCGCTTCGCTTAACCAATCTATTCCCGTCCAGCGGTTGCATGCTGCTTGCGAATGCGCCTAAAGACAGAATTCGAAGCGATCTTCCTAATTTTAGGATAATAGAACAGGGAAATCATCTGAAAGCGAGAGCAATCGGCTCGAACCCTTCTAGGCTACATGCTCATTCCAAAGAGGAAATCCATATCACTTCGACTTCGCATAGCTCGTTTGGAGAAACATTATGTGCAAGCGCCTAAGGAAGATTGAAAGCCCCGAAGTTCGCGCGGAAATGCCTAATCTGTTGTTTCAAGTAAAACGAGATTCGGAGCGATCTTGACGGAAACTCTTCGGTCGTACCGAGCTGCGTCGTTTAACTTTTTTGGGGATTCGCCTAGTGCGCCTCTTCCCAATTGGCTCCGAATTTGCCGGAGACCTTAATGGGAACGGTTAAAGGAAGCGCATTCTCCATTAATTCCTTTGCGCTCTTTAAGAATTCGTCCTTTTCTTTCTTATGAACTTCGAATACCAATTCGTCGTGAACTTGAAGGAGCAGTTTGGACTTCCAACTCTGATCCGCAATTCGCTTATGGATATGCATCATCGCTATCTTAATCATATCAGCGCAAGTGCCTTGGATCGGCGTGTTAATGGCGACGCGGCGTGCCGCTTCTTTCGACATTCTGTTGGTGGAATTAATGTCCGGCACGGGACGACGACGTCCTTTCAAGGTCTCCACATAACCCTTCTGTTCGCAAAAGGCGATCGTTTCATCCATGTATTTTTGAACACCCGGATATTGAGTTAAATATCTTTCGATAAAGCCTTTGGCTTCGTCTCTCGGAACCCTTAAATTTCTACTTAAACCGTACGGAGTAACGCCGTATATTACGGAAAAATTAACTACCTTAGCTTTATCCCTCATCTCCGGTGTGACATCGGTTTCGGAAACGCCGTACAAGGCTGATGCAGTCCGCTTATGAATGTCGATTCCTTTCTTATATGCGTCCACCATTGCTGGGTCGCCTGAAACGTGAGCCATGATCCTCAACTCAATTTGAGAATAATCCAAACTTAATAGCTCAAAATCCTTATGCCCGCTGATAAATCCCTTACGAATCAAACGACCTTCCTTTTCTCGAATGGGTATATTCTGAAGATTAGGATCTGTGGAAGATAGCCTTCCGGTTGCGGCAATCGTCATATTGTAATTGGTATGAATCCGCCCGTCTTTGGCGGATACCATAGTCGGAAGAGTTTCGACGTACGTGGAAATTAACTTGGTATATTTTCGATAATCCAAAAGTTTTTCTATAATCGGATGTTCCCCTAGAAGCTCTTCCAAAACTTCGTGATCCGTAGAATAGCCTGTTTGCGTTTTTTTGATCACCTTCAATTTCAGATCTTCGAACAGAACCTTCTGTAATTCTTTCGTCGAGGCGATATTAAATTCACGGCCCGCATATTTGTGGATATGCCGAACCAGGTCTTTGACTTCTCTTTGAAAATCCTTGGAAAGTTCGGCGAAATATTCCGTATCGATCGCGATCCCTGCTTTTTCCATGTCCGCAAGAACTCGAATCAGGGGAAGATCGATCTCTTTGTATACCGATTCCATACCGGAGTCCTTGACGGGCTTGCGTAACGAATTATATAATCTTAAAGTAATGTCGGCGTCTTCGGAAGCATATTCCGAAACCTTTTCCAATTCCACTTCCCAAAGATTCTTCTTATTTTTTCCCGTGCCTACCAGATCCGAATAATGAATGGTTTGATAGTTCAGTAACTCCTTGGCTAAGTCGTCCATATTATGGTGACGCGACTCCGGTTGCAAGATATAGGATGCGAGCATCGTATCAAAGACGATATTCCCGACTTCGAAACCGTGGTTTTCCAAAACGATCAGATCGTACTTAATATTCTGCCCGACTTTAGGGATGGACGGGTCGGATAAAACGGGTCCGAGAATTTCGCGAACCTTTTCCAATTCCAAGAGCTGATCGTTGAATAAGCCCTGGGAATGAGTGACGGGAATATAAAATCCCGTCCCTTCTTGATTCGATACTGAGATCCCCAGTAATTCCGCATCGAAAGGATTTTGGGAAGTCGTTTCGGTATCTACGGCCAAAATCGGGGATTTTTTCCAGGCCCTCGCGATCTTGGAAAGTTCCTCGATACTTTCGATTCGTTTATAAATTCCTTTCTTTCCTGCCGTCTTACCCTCCGAAGTATCGGGTTCATCGGCCGGCGGTTCTTTTCCGGCAGCCTTGGCCAAATCCCGAGAGAGTACATTATAACCTTGGGATTTTAAGTACCGGATCGCTTCGTCGGAATTATATTCAGGAATTTTTAACTGATCTTCGCCGATTCCCAAATCCAAATCCCTTTTGATGGTGGCTAAATCCCTGGAAAGAAAGGCGTTTTGCTTGTGTTCCAATAATTTCGTTTTTACGGAACCGTTTCGAATCTCCTCTATGTTCTTATAAATGCCTTCTAGATTTTTGTATTCTTGAAGAAGTTTGGATGCGCCTTTATCTCCGATTCCTTTTACCCCGGGAATATTATCCGAAGTGTCTCCCACGATTCCCATGTAATCGGGAATTTGCTTCACGTCCACACCCAATTCATCTTTTACCCAGGAAGAATCGATTTCCACGAATTCGGTAACGCCCTTCTTACCCCGGAGCATCTTAATATTCTTTTTTTCTAATAGTTGATAAAGATCCTTATCTCCGGAGAAAATCAGGATCTCCTTTGCCTTCGATTTATAGGTTTCCGTCAAAGTTCCGATCACGTCGTCCGCTTCGTGCCCCTGAACTCTCAAAACCTTAAAGCCCAGTTTTTCGAGAGTATCCATGATTTCATGCAATTGAGGACGCAAATCCTCCGGCATCGGTTTACGATTGGCCTTATAATCGGCAAAAGTCGTTCCCCTTTCCAAGGGCCCCCCCGGGTCGAAAGTCATGGCAACATGAGTCGGCGTATAATCTTCGAAAAGCTTGAACAGCATTCTAAAAAAACCGAAAACCGCTCCGCTGGGTTGACCGGTTTTGGAATTGGTAAGATGAGTCGCTGCAAAAGCATAGTACGCTCGAAACGCAAACGCGTGTCCGTCAATAATCAGTAATCTCTTCATGCAGCCTCTCCCGATTTTCCTTTTCCAGGATTGGAATATAAATCTTCGCCGAGAAAACTATAATACGCAAGCTCGGTACGCCTAACGGTATTCTTAATCGAAAACTTTTTAACGAATTCCTTATTAAAGGCCCCGAACGTTTTTCGCAATCTGGAATCCTCAAGTAGAGTCTTATATGATTTGGCTAAAAATTCCGCGTCACCCACCTGTGCGACGAATGCGCCTTTTTCAGGGGTCAGCATTTCCGAAATGCCTCCTCCATTGGTTGCGACAATAGGAAGTCCCGCGGCCATCGCGTCTAAAATTGACGTCCCCAATCCTTCTTCCTTGGACGTGAGAGTAAAAATATCGAATAACGAAAGGAACTCCGGGATATCTTCGCGAAAACCGGTAAATACGACCCGGTCAAGCAAACCTTTCTGTCTCGCTAAATCTTCTAGCTCTTTTCGAAGAGCGCCTTCACCGACGATAAATACCTTAAATTTTTGTTCCGTTTCGATTAACGCTATCGCATTCAAAAGCGTTCTTTGATCTTTGTGATCGACTAGAGCGGCGATATTGCCGATCACCAATTCGTCTTTTTGTAAATGGAATTCCTTTCTAAGAAAGGCGGCGTTCGAATGTTTCCTCGAAGCGAGATTTAATTCGATACCGCTATAGACCGTGACGATTTTTGCCGGGTCAACGCCTCCCTGAATCAATACATCGCGAATTTTATTGGAGACAGAAAGAAACATGTCCACGCGGGGAGAAACGTATTTACGTCTACTAAACCAGTTTCTTCTAATCTTAAAATCGACCCGACGCGAAACTATCAAACGTACTTGCGGGAGTTTTGCCTTTGCCATCCAAGCGATAGAATGGGCTTTTGCAGTATGAGCATGAATAATTCGAACTCCTTTTGCCCTAACCAAATCGCGAAGAGCGGTTACGGAAGCAAAGTCCCACTCGCTTTTTAACGGAAGAGTGACAGTAGGAAGTCCTGCTTCATTCGCCTTTGTTTCCAATGCCGACCCTGGGCGGCAAAGAATGAGTTGCTGAATTTTACGCTTTTTTAGACCTTCGGCGAGAAGAAAAAGCTGCCTTTCTCCTCCCCTCCAACCCGTCTCAGTATCGATATGTAGGATCACGCGATCTACCTTGGGTTCTAACCCCGAATTCTGCAAGGAGTTATACATTGCATTCAATCCCTAAAAAATCCTGGACAAAGTCATTCTGTTTTAACGATTATATATTCACTATAGCGGAGTAGCAGAAAATGTGTGAGCTCTTGGGAATGAGTGCGAATATTCCGACTGATATTTGCTTTAGCTTTACTGGTTTGATCCAAAGAGGCGGGAAAACAGGACCGCATAAGGATGGATGGGGAATCGCGTTCTATGAAGGAAAAGGTTGCCGACTATTTCACGATCCGAATCCGAGCGCGGGTTCTAAGGTAGCCGAATTGCTTCAAAAATATCCGATCAAAAGCAATATCGTAATTTCGCATATCCGAAAAGCCAATCGAGGAAAAGTCGAGTTAAAGAACACGCATCCATTCACGAGAGAACTTTGGGGAAACTATTGGACTTTTGCACATAACGGACAATTAAAAGGAATAAAAAAGGAACCGTTAGAGGAATTTATACCTGTCGGAACAACTGATAGCGAACACGGATTCTGCTGGCTACTTTCCCAATTAAAAAGAAAATTCAAAGATAGGCCGAGAGATGAAAAACAACTCGCTCTAGAAATCGAAAAGCTACTTTCCATATTAGGAAAGAAAGGTGTTTCAAACGTCTTATTGTCGGATTCGAAATATCTATTCGCGTTTTGTTCCACGAAACTCACTTACATCACTCGCCGCGCGCCGTTCGGTAAAGCCCGCCTAATAGATTCAGACATGACGGTCGATTTTCGAAAACATACCACTCCGAAAGATATTGTTACCGTACTCGCGACCCAACCTCTCACGAAAGACGAAACCTGGCATCATTTGAAGGCGGGAGAATTCCAAATCTGGAAAGAAGGTCGCTTATTTTATCACAAATCCTAAATTTTATATTATAGGAATGTGAAGAAAAATATGGCCCACATCGCAGCTAATACGAAATTACTCGCTGCAAACAGACCCAAACGACAAAAAATATGATTAAACGTTAAGTGAACAAAACTATGTAAGATTCGTAAGATTACATAGACCCAGGCCAAAACAAGATTCGTAAGATTTACGGAATTCGCAACGTACAGAATCGTGCAAATCACGTAAAATAGCATCGGCGCCTCCAATAAATTCATATAATTCCGGTTCGGAATCGACACCCAAGGAGGAACTCGCTTGGACTCTCCGTATTTAAAATCTTCGGCAGTGACCTTTCCTGAAAAGGCCGCCTTAAACCGTCGGATAGGAATGAGTAAAACTACGAAAAAAGTAAGAAAGCCTAAGGCTCCCACCGGAAATAGAATTAGATGATTTTGCATAGCACTTACGCCTCTTACCTAATATCTCCAGCGATCCGGGAAAAGGCAATTGTAACGTCCGATACAATACCGTCATCCTGAAATCAATCTTGGCGAGAATTAGATATTTTTTCTTTCCATCTAAAAAAAGCGAGTCCCTCTATTTTGAGATCCGCGTATGATATTTCTGAATGCGATTTAGAAAAGAGTCTATTGGTCGAAAGATCAAGCTCGGTTCAGAATCCGAATCCGAAATAAAGTGACATCATTCTGCGAAAAATTAGGCAAAAATAACTTTCCTGTCGGTTAACAAAAATGAAGGTAGAATCAAAGATGCGTTTGACAATCGGGAAAGATCGCTTTAAATATCGTAGCTTCCTTACATTCGGAATCGGCGCCTCTGAAAGTTCACCAATCAGTAGGCCAAAAAGTCATTAAAGGTTCGAAATGTAAGATGACTATCTCATTCGAAACTTTAATTGTGATTCAACGTAAGCGAAATGTTTAATCGGAAACGAATAAAACTCATGAGGTAAACGCCATGCGCCGTCGTTTAAGTTACCTAATTATAGGGATGCTTCTGTTCCTATCCGCGTGTAATCTAATGCACAAGAGCGATAACAATCAAAATGCAATGTTTCTGCTTTTAGCCGCTATATTGAATAGTAACACTTGTCAGAATCAATCCGGGCTTGTGATTTGTATTCCACCCGGAGTTACGAAGTAATCGCGAGAATCCTATGAAAATTAAAATCATTACAGCTCTTGCCGTTATCTTTTTTACTCTCGGTTTTTCAGTCCATTTAACCAGGCAAAATCAATCTTCCGGAATCGTGATAAACATTCCGGACTTGGAAAAATTGGACGCGGTATTGAAAACGATGGCCACGGGAGAACCGCATTTTGCAACTTCGCAATCTTCCTGGAAGATCGTACTCGATGGACCCGGAAAAGTAGAAGCGACTACCGCGTCAGACTGGGAAGCCGTGCGGCAATCCGCGACATGGGCGAATGGAAATTCGACGCTGGCGGATCAGATCATTGTGGCCCTAAAAAAAACTGGGGTCTTGAACAACTCTGGGAGTTTTCAATCCACCACCAACCTGAATGGAGTTCCATTCAAAATAAAATTGCAAACTGGAGCCGCTTGCGGCACTTCCTGCCAAAATATTTCCTCTTCCGCTTATACCGGTACGAAGAATTTCTCGAATCGATTTAAAATTTGGAGAGCGAGCGACGGATTAGATGCTCTAGAATTACTTTTTGATGATGTAAATACTCCGAATACTACGAACGGCGTCTTATTGACCTATCGCATAGGAGTCCTAAATTCTACTCTTTCCGATAATCCGAATTTGCTGGTGGAAAGTTATATATACGGGGCTTCTCCGAGTCGCAGGCAAACCTATTCTTGGGCGGCTCCATTCTGGCTTTCGGGAACGAAGGCAGCGACTACTTCCGATAGAGGTCGAGTGATTTTAGAAGAGATGACACTCGGATTGCAAGGTGGAGGAATGGTGACCGGGATCTGCGTAAGAATCGCCGCAAGAACCGTCTCAATGACTACCGTTTGCGGAACCAATAACCATTACTACGCCCTCGCTTACGGTCAAAAGACGGTTAGCAATTTTGAAACCACGGCTCTTTCAGGTGTCGCCATCAATAGCATGACAACGAACGGGACTATTTGCGGTTTTGACGTTTTGAAGTTCGGAATCTTTAATGGGGGGGGATTTATTATGGATAACCTGACTTCCGGAACGATTCCGACAGGATATCCGGAACCTTCTAGCGGCGGCGGTTATCCCGGAGTGCAGACGCTCTTTAATAAACTCGGTACGGCACCAAACGGTACCGGAACTTACGACGATACTCAGAAGGCCACGATCGATACCGGTATGGGAAGCTCGATGAGTCTCCATCCTTCCGCCGAAACGGTTCCATTTTAACTACATAAAGAATGTCTAAATTATCTCGAGTATTTACGGGCGCGGGCATATTTCTGCTCGCGTTTTTATTTTTTTCCTGCTCTAAAATACGGACCTTTGCTGAAGAGAGGGGATTTTGCTCCGATTATAACTATGGGTTAGCAGAATCGGCTTCGGCTCCTCCACATCCCCCCGATGTCTGTGTGACTCCGGAAACCGTCAAGCTGGGTAGATTTCTCTTTTATGACGTAAATCTTTCGAAAGGAAAAAACCAATCTTGTGCGAGCTGTCACAAACAAAATTTAGGTTTTTCAGACGGCCTTACTCGCGCGATCGGGTCCACAGGCAGAGTTCATCCCCGCAATTCGATTGCGATCGCAAATGTAGGATACTTTTCTCCATACACTTGGTCGAATCCGACTTTGAAACGGTTAGACAATCAGACTCTCGTTCCATTTTTTTCCGAGAATACTGCAACGACCATCGAAGAGTTCGCGATCAGCGGAATCGAACACGTCATCGCGGCTCGTTTGCAGTCGGATCCAAAATACGTTTCCATGTTTCTGGAAGCGTTCGGAGAAAATACGATCGATGTGATTCATATTGCTCGCGCAATCGCGGCATTCGAAGTCACTATGATTTCGGATCAATCTCCGTTCGATAGAAACGCGATGACCTCCTCAGCAATCCGAGGGAAGCAGATCTTCGAATCCGAAATCGGCGGCTGCCATCATTGTCATGGAGGAAAGAATTTAAATCTGGATGATGCAGTCGGTATTCTTAGCTTTCAGAATATAGGCTTGTACAATGTTCGGAACAAAGGAGACTATCCCGATCAGGCTTTGCATGGACCCGCCGCCGCATTACAGACTCAAGGTATCTCTCAAACGTCAGGTAAAGAAACGGATCGAGGAAAATTTAGAACCCCGTCCCTAAGAAATGTCGCAGTTACGGCTCCGTATATGCATGACGGAAGTCTCAAAACTCTTAGGGAAGTGATAGAAGTTTTCAATGCGGGAGGAAGGAATATTATTACAGGTCCGTTTGCGGGAGACGGCAGAAAGAATCCCCACAAAGATCCTCGAATACGCCGTCTCGATTTAACCGAGACGCAAAAAACCGATTTGATTGAATTTTTAAAGTCTCTTACTGATGATTGTTATCTGACAGACCCTCGACTAAGCGATCCGAATCGACCGATGCCGATTCAACCGGACTATTGTCGAACCATTCCGACTTACCGACGATAATTACCTATCTAACTTAAATTACGACGTTCGACTCTTGAATTTGAAAAAGAAATCACTTGCAAGACCTTGCGTCGGCAAGCTAACATGAAATTCGATCTTCATGCGCCACCACAGTGTTATAACGATTCTTTTATTTACTCTCACGCTTTTGCCCCTCGCAGGAATATTTTCTTCTCAACCCGCCGATTTAGAAACGGAAATCAACGCATTACTATCGACGTTAGATTCTTGCAACGGTTGTACCTTTATCCGAAACGGGTCGGAGCATACCGTGCACGAAGCAAAAGCTCATCTTTTAAGAAAATATGAAGCAACCAAGGGAAGAATTAAAACAACGGAAGACTTTATCGTTGGATTGGCTAGTAAATCTTCTATTACCGGAATCCCTTATAAAATTCGATTTCCCGACGGTAAAGAAATAGAATCGGAAAAGTGGTTAATGGATCAGTTGACGAAGCTGAGAAAGCCGGCCGCTCCAGCAAAAAAGAATAAGTAAATCAATCGGCGGATTGTAACCAAAAAGTAACCTGCCTCTCACTGAATAGTTACAAAGCTTTCGTAATATCGAATGCGATGTTTTCCGAGGTATATCCAAAAACTTTTATAAATAGATATCCTTTGCGGATACTAGTCGTTACGGAAACTTTTCCGCCCGAAATCAACGGAGTTTCCAAAACGTTGCATCGAATGTTAAGCGACTTATTGCAGCGAGGACACGAAATCATTTTAGTACGCCCCCGCCAAAGTTTCAACGATATGGCGACTGCAAACGGAAACTACCGCGAAGTTCTTGTACGAGGAGCGAAAATTCCGTTTTACGAAGGTCTTAGATTCGGCTTTCCGGAAAAAAGACTTCTTAGAAGATTAATGCAATATGAGAAACCCGATCTAGTCCACGTAGTAACCGAGGGTCCTTTAGGGCTATCCGCTGTGAGGGCGGCAAGACATTTAAAGTTACCGGTTGTCAGCGATTTCAGGACCAATTTTCATTCTTATGCGAGATATTATAAAGTCGGTTTTATCGGCAAACTTGTTCATTCTTATTTGCGTAGCCTGCATAACTTGACTCATGCTACACTCGCACCGACGGCTCAGATTGTCGCACAACTCACAGCTTCGGGTTATAACAACGTAAAAGTTGTAGCGAGAGGAATCGATACCGCATTATTTCATCCTGCCCGAAAAGATTCCAAATTACGGAAAGAATGGGGCCTCTCTCAATCGGATTTGGCGGTTCTATACGTCGGCAGATTAGCTCCCGAGAAGAATTTAGATCTATTGGTAAAATCCTTCCGTAAGCTTCAAACGAAAGAACCGAAGGCTAAATTGATATTAGTGGGTGACGGCCCATCAAGAGATAAGCTAAGAGCTGAAAATCCGGATTTCTTTTTTTCCGGAATGAGGAAGGGAGAGGACTTAGCTCGGCATTATGCTACCGGTGACTTATTTCTATTTCCCAGCGTAACCGAGACCTTCGGAAATGTCGTTATGGAAGCGATGGCATCGGGCCTACCTATCGTCGCATATGATTATGCGGCGGCAAGGGAATACCTTTCTCATGGAAAATCGGCGCTGCTACCTGCGCTTGATAAAGAAGATGAATTCGCCGAGCATGCTTGCATTCTTGCGGAGAATCGAAGTCTGGCGAAAAAAATAGGAGTTCGAGCTCGTAAAGCTGCGGAAGCATGCAGCTGGGAAGACGTCGCCGATACTCTTGAATCGGTTTATGCGGAATTCGGAAAGGCAAAACCTAAGAAATCGAAATCTAGAAAAAGTGCAAAATTGAAAGTCGCAATCAGTCGCGCGTAATTGGAATTTCCTCGGAATTATATTAAAAATTCTTTTTTTTGCTTGTACTTTCTTTTTAATTCCTATGATGACGGGCATTCCACGGCGAGGAGTTAGAAGCCTATGCTGAAGTTTCCTGGATACAAACCCGAACGAAACCTTCCCATCTCTAAAAGAGAAAAATACCTACCGCTCTCCAAAATTTCCCACAAAATATCGCATCCCCGACAGAAACGCTTTCGGCAAAGAAATCGGGAAAAAAGGCAGACTAACAACCTATAGAGAACTTACTATGGTTTCCCATGGAAAACATAGACGCTAAAACGATTAGCCTTTGGATTATGGCGACGCTATATACTATGGCCGGCATTCTCCATTTCGTCATTCCCAAGTTTTACTTGAGAATCATGCCCCCATGGATCCCTTATCACAAACTGATTGTGCAGCTCAGCGGCATCGCGGAAATTTTATTGGGATTGGGGTTATTCTTTCCACAGACGAGATCCGTCGCTGCTTGGGGAATTATTCTTTTGCTTATCGCCGTATTTCCTGCTAATGTATATCATTATCAATCCAGAACGAAACGAGACCCGCCTACACCGCTCCTTATCCTGAGGTTACCGTTACAATTGGTTTTAATTTACTGGGCATACATTTACACTTAATTTTGTCCGTGTATCGGAACAGATTGCTTGTTCCGATACACCTGCACTTCCTGAAAGAAAGCCGGGTGAAATTCCCGCACTACCCTCAACTGAAATCGTCACCTTCGTATAGTCTTGCGAAATGAAGATGATTAGGGGCCAGATCTTTCTCTCGATTTATTTATCTCGAAATTCAGGCTCGCTTTTTTTAATAAGAGGCCTAAAAAAATTCTATACAAAATCGCGAAGTTCGGTATAGGCTGGCGACACAGACAGTTTATATAGGAACGCAAGTGTATCGCACTTGCGGAAGACGGTGAAATTCCGTCACGGTACCCGCCGCTGTAAGAGGGACGAAAGGAGCAATAAGCCACTGGGGAAACCTGGGAAGGCGCTCTAAGTAGAATGAACTCGAGTCAGAAGACGCCCTATAAAAACCCTGAGTGAGGAATCTGCTTCGGAATTAAAGCCGATTCCCGCGATAAGCACGTAACAAACATAACAAAGTAGGATGTAGAAATTTTCTCGTCCATACTTTTCGCATAACAACGATTATACGTAATCTAAGGAGAGTTCTATGCCTGCAATTTCCATAGGAAGAAATCAAATTCGAAGGATTTCATCGTTTCTTCGTACTCTATTCCTCTTAGGAATTCTAACGTTCTCAATCTTTTTAGTCTATTTGATCGGATTAGAACCGATGCCGGCAGTTCATGATACATTTCATGATCTTCGCCATAGCGCCGGATTTCCATGTCACTAACTAGATGGGAACTTTTGCTTTCTTTTTGCAAAAAAGGATGTAAGTCGGGACTTCTTGCCGGAGTCCTTTGGGGACTACTCTTTCTTTTTTTCACGAGTCCTTTAATTTGGGAAGCAGAAGCTTACGAAGAAACAGGAAACCATCATCATATTCAGGAAACCTTACATTCCCGTGCTCATGGCGAAGGCCGGTTCGATTTAATAGGAAATATAAAACAACAGATCGTTCCAACTGTTCTAGGCTGTACCCTTCTTGGCGGCGCCTTCGGAATTATAATATCTCTGTTTCTAGGACTGGGTTTCTCTTTCGGGTTCTTTACCCGAAACTTTTTCGAATCGCCGATCCGTTCCGCAACATTAACAGGACTGATTAGTTTTTTAATATTTCATGGAATTCCATCCGTCTCTAATCCGCCGGAACTCCCCGGAGTAATAGGAAGCGAAGAAAGCTTTACTTCACGCCAATATTGGTGGATTCAATCCATCGTTTGCTCCATTATGGGAGTTTTAATTTATCTCATCATATCTTCCAAAGAGTCCGGAAGAATCGTTAAGGTCTTCGGGCTTTTACTCGGAATTTTTATAGCACTCCTTCCATTTTTAAGCGGAACCGGCGCTGAGGCCGTAAATTCTGTTGTCCCGCCGGAATTACGGTCCCGTTTCGTATATTATAGCCTAACGATAAACTTTATTTTTTGGCTATGTTTAACGATCCAATTTTTCTTGCGATTGGCCAAGGATAAAACGATCGACTCTTACCAAATACTCAATGAGGAAATTGTTATACAATGACTTCCTCACGTTCGGATAAGCTTGGACTTTTAATCGTGGGGCACGGGAGTCGCGAACCGCGATCAAACCAAGAATTCGAACGTTTCGTCGGCGAATACTCGCTTCATAGACCCGATTTGGAAATTAGGCATGCGTACATCGAACTTGCTCAACCGGAATTTAAGATCAAGCTACGAGAATTCGCACAAACAAATTCCACCATTATAGTCCTTCCCTTATTTTTATTTTCTGCAGGACATACTAAAAACGATATCCCTCTAGTTCTAGACGAAGTTGGGAAAGAATTTCCGACCGTAAAACTAATACCTACCAATTGCATAGGCGTCCATCCGACAATGCTGGAACTCCTACACACCCGTGCTTCCGACATTATAAATAAGAAAGAAGGAATTCCTAAAAAAAGAGGAGTGATCATTGTTAGTCGAGGTTCCTCCGATGCGGACGCGAATTCCGAATTTTACAAGCTGGTTCGTTTATTCGAAGAAAGTAATGAATATAGTTTCGTAATACCGTCTTTTGTCGGAATCACGAAGCCTCTTCTATCGGATAGCTTGGAAGTCGCCGCTAAACTGCGACCGGAAGAATTACTGATCCTTCCTTACTTTCTCTTCGGAGGTAGATTGATAAGATCGATCGAGGAAAAGGTGGAACTTTTTACCGATAAATTCCCTTGGATCAAATCGAGCCTTGCTCCCCATTTTGGATCGAATCCGTCCATTTTTAAAATTCTAAACGACAGGATTAAGGAAGCTGTCGCCGGAATTGGAGTCCTTCCTTGCGCAACCTGCGAATACAGAGAGCAGCTTCCCGGATTGGCAAGCAAAGTCGGAGGCTTAAAAGCCTTACTTTGGAGCGTCAGGCATATGGAAACTCATTCCCAGGCCGCTCCGCACGAATTTCCACACAGAAATATCCAAAAACATATATTAGTTTGTGATAATATAGATTGCTCGGCTCGAGGAAGTGTTGCTTTAATCGCAAAGCTACGATCCGAAATAAAGAGAGCCGGTAAACAAAAGGATTTTCGGGTTACTCGCGCTTCTTGCCTCGGTCGTTGCGGAGAAGGTCCGTCCTTAGTTGTTTATCCCGACGGAATTTGGTATCAGGGTGTCCGAGAAATAGACGCTCCTGAAATAGTTAGAGATCATTTGTTAAATGATCGAATCGTTTCAAGATTAGTCGATTCGATCATGCAATAGGAGAAATATAAATGGCGTGTCATGAAATCGCAGCACTACGACTTGGAATGATGAATGTATTGGGAATCGACGATGAAGTCACCCGAATTCATGAAGTGAATGAAATCGGTCAAAATCTACTAGCGCAACCCGGGCCGATTCAAAGTCTTTCACGTGCCGGCAATTTAACGTCTCTCCTTCAATTTTACGAGAGCAGCCTAACCGAATTGGAGCAAAAGATTTCCTTACTCCCCCCCAACGACCCAAAACTTTCGTATTACCGTTCCCTTTTGATTCTCACCAAAAAAGTGGAACTCGAATTGAAAAATACATTCCAAAATTTGAATACCATATTCAACGACCTGGAAGAAATGCACGATTTCGTTCACGAGATTTATCCGGGGTAAGGTCAACTTATGGTTTCCGTTCCAAAATCAACGACTCTCATAGACAGACGGACGATCGAGAAACATTATGATTTGTACATGTTTAAACACTCGGCAAACGAATCGTTAAATTTTGTAGGGGGGCAATACATAATCATAAATTCCGGTAAAACGACCGCAGATGGAAAACAGCTAAAGCGAGCATACACGATTCTCTCTAGTGATGCTGAACAATCCACATTTCAACTCCTGATTCGAAGAGTCGATTTGGGAAATGTCACAACTCATTTGCGAAATCTTGCAATCGGAACCGAGCTGGAGTTCTCCGGTCCTTGGGGCAAATTTGCTGGAAATGTTAATTGGCCTAAGCGCGGTTCGGCTCTACTAATTGCTACCGATAGCGGCATAAGCTCTTCCTTATCCCTACTTTCTTGCCCCAAATTCAATGACCGAGTTAATTTTTCCAAACTAGTCTGGCTATTATCGTCTACCGAAGAACGGGATTTGGTCGCGTGGGTTCGTAGTGAAATTCTATCCAAAAATACAAACGTAGAATTTATTCCGGTTCGACCTACAGGAGAAAGTTGGCGATCAAATTCAGCGCTCTCTTTTATTCGATGGGTCTTGAGAGATCAGAATTCATTTTCTAATTTTTTCCTGAGCGGAAACGGAACAATATTAGACGAAATTAAAATATTCCTGGAAGAAACCGGAGCGGATTCCGAGTTCATCGGAATGGAATCCTTTTTTAGATCCGAATCACTTAATGAAAATGGAATTCGTCTCGGCGCTTGAACGACGGAGCACAAATGAATGGCGGGGAAAGAGCTAAGAGAGGGATTTACGACTGGGGCCTGTTCCGCCGCAGCTGCAAAAGCGGCGACGCGAGCGTTGATCCAGAAGGCTACTATGCTGGAAATCGAAACTACTCTTCCCAACAAACGAAAAGTCACGTTCCCATTAAAACGGTGCGAATTGAAAGAAGATATGGCGATCTGTAGCATCATTAAAGACGCAGGCGACGATCCGGATTGCACCCATGGAGCTGAAATGACCGCAGAAGTTCGTTTAACATATTCAAACGAAATCGTCTTAAAAGGTGGCGAAGGAGTTGCGACGGTTACGAAGGCGGGATTGGGTCTCGAAGTGGGATCACCTGCGATCAATCCCGTACCAAGAAAGAATATTACGGAAATGATATTAGAGGAATTGATCGGCACCGCGTTCTCAGGTGCAGAAGTAACGATCAGTGTTCCCGGCGGTCAGGAGATGGCTAAGAAAACCATGAATGAACGACTAGGTTTGATCGGAGGAATTTCCATCCTAGGAACGACCGGAATCGTTAAACCTTACTCCACTGCGGCATACAAAGCTAGCGTTATCCAAGCTATATCGGTCGCGAAAGAATTGGGATCCGATACCGTCGTCCTCACGACCGGAGGTAAGTCCGAAAAATTCGCAATGGATCTACTTCAGGAGCTAAACGAGTCTTCGTTTATACAAGTCGGAGATTTTATCGGAACCGGAATCAAAAGCGCGGTCAAGGAATCCATGGCGCAAGTCATAGTCGTTGGTATGATAGGTAAGCTGTCAAAAATGGCGGACGGAGTCATGATGACTCATCGAGGCGGATCCTCCGTCAATACGAAACTTCTAGCCGAGATCGCTCGAACGGAAGGAGTTCCCGAGAACGTTTGTATCGAAACGGAAACGGCAAATACCGCGCGGCATGTGTTAGAACTTTGGAAAGAAACGGGTCACACCGGGATACTTTCAACTATTTGCAAGAGAGTTTCCGAGAATTGCGCAAAGCATGCAGGTACGAATTTAAAAATATCCTGCTATCTCGTCGATTTTGATGGAGCTCCTCTTGGCGAGTATATTGCAAAATGAGAATATATCTAAAGGAATGATTATCACGATTATGAACGACATGCGACAAATGACATCTCTCGGAAGAAATATAGAAGATAGATCGTTTCAAATCATCGACGAGGAGGCGGGAATACATTCTTACCCCCCTGCCGATTGGGAAATTGTTCGTAGAATCATTCATGCGACCGCCGATTTTGAATTCAAAGAGCTTACAAAAATCCATCCGGAAGCCGCCTCGTCGGGTATCTCCGCGTTGAAGCGAGGTTGTTCGATTATTTGCGACGTGCAGATGATCTTAGCCGGTTTGAATCGGGAACGACTCGATGCTTATAATTGTAAAACGTATAGTTTCATTTCCGATCCGGACGTAATTCAAAAAGCAAAGGAAAAAAATTCTACAAGAGCAATCGAATCGATTCGAAAAGCGTCGGAGCTTGGCCTTTTGGACGGAAGCATCCTGGCCATCGGGAACGCGCCTACCGCTCTCTTAGAGATCGTCCGTTTGATCGAAAGCAATGAAGCAAAACCTTCCTTAATCATCGGAGTTCCCGTCGGCTTTGTGTCTGCAAGCGAATCGAAGGAATCAGTGATGGTATTACAAGGTTCCATTCCTTATATCATAACTCAAGGTAGAAAAGGTGGAAGTACGATTGCCGTAGCGATTCTGCACGCGCTTTTATTATTATCTGCTAAAGGAAATCATGTATGAAAGCCGTCGTAGTAGTCGGAATCGGAGACGACGGATGCGTCGGCCTATCCAGTCAAGCAATGGGAGCCGTCGCTAGAGCAAATATACTCGCTGGTGGAGAGAGACATTTGGATTTTTTCCCGGAGTTTGATGGAAAACGAATCACGTTAAAGGAAAACATTACAGCGGCAATCGATCATATCGCCGAACTTTCTGGAGAAAATACGATCTGCATACTCGCTTCGGGCGATCCTCTTTTTTACGGAATCGGCAATCTAGTACGGAAAAAAATCGGAGCGGATCACGTTGAATTTATTCCTGCACCGAGCTCCATGCAACGCGCCTTCGCGAAAGTCGGGATCAATTGGGATGACGCTAAGGTTATCTCCATGCATGGCCGCGACAAAATCGGCTTTGTAAATAAATTAAAATTTCATAATAAAATTGCCTGTTTCACCGACGGATCCAACTCCCCCTCCTCTATTGCACGAAATATGATACAATTCGGAGAGACGGATTGGATAGCTTTTGTCTGCGAAAATCTAGGAGGTAGAAGCGAATCTGTTCGAAAATTTACGATATCGGAGCTGAGCGTTGCTTCCGATATTTCCGACCTAAATGTGCTAATTCTCATTAGAGAAGATGCAGAATGGCGACGTCCTTCGGTTATTCCTTATCGAGAAGAGGACGAATACGCAAAGCGAATCCCCAAAAAAGGTTTAATCACCAAAAAGGAAGTGAGAATTCTATCGCTTGCTGCGCTGGAAATTCGAATCGATTCCGTTGTTTGGGATATCGGTGCAGGTTCCGGCTCCGTTTCGATCGAAGCGGCTTTTCTAGCTTCGGAAGGACGGGCATATGCTATCGAAATCGATCCGGAAGGAATAGCAATTTGCCAAGAGAATAAACTTTTCCATAAAGCGGATAACGTTTTTATAATTGAAGGTCGAGCGCCGGAAGCACTCGCAGATCTACCGTCACCGGATTGTGTTTTCGTCGGCGGCTCTAAAGGAAGTCTGGAAGAAATCATAAGGGTATCCTATCAAAGATTAAAGGAAGGCGGCAGACTCGTAGTAAATGCGGTTACCCTAGATAATGTATCGGAGGCATACCAAGCTTTCAAGAATCTCGGGCTGGAAATGGAAGTCATTCTATTGAACGTTTCGAGAGGGCAAAAATTAGCGACTTACCTCCGCTACGAAGCCTTAAATCCGATCCATATTTTTAAAACTATTAAACGAAGCATGGAATTATAATGAACGAAACTAAAACGCTAGGTAAATTGTTCGGAGTCGGTGTAGGCCCGGGTGCGACCGACTTAATCACTCTAAGAGCGATAAATGTCCTAAACGAGGCCGAAGTACTCGCAATTCCCAAAAGCAGCGAGCATCTACCCTCTTTTGCATGGAGAGTTTGTTCACCGCTTGTTAAGGAAAATTCCAAACAGGAAAAAATCTTTCTACACTTTCCGATGAGTAAGGATCCTAAAGTGTTAGTACCAGCCTGGGATAAAGCATTCAACGAAATCGGAGCGCGACTGCTGAACGGAAAAAATGTCGCATTCGTTACGCAAGGAGATCCTTCCGTCTACAGCTCTTGGAATTACCTGAGAGAAGAGGCTCCTGACCGATGGCCGGGAATCGAGATAGAGATCGTTCCGGCTGTCACTTCAGTTACTGCAATCCCTGCCGCTTTACAAATTCCGTTAGCCGACGGGCGGGAACGTTTTTGCGTCCTGCCTGCAACTTACGGTTTGGAAGATCTACCAAGACTTGTAGAAGACTTTGATTCGATTGTTTTAACCAAGGTCGGCCAAGTCATTCCTGAATTAGTGAGAATTTTAAAACTACTCGGACTTTTGGAAAACGCAACGTATGTTTCTTACGGAACTACGGATAAGCAAAAAATCGTGAAAGATTTAGAATCGATTCAAAACGAAAACTGCGATTACTTTTCTATGGTCTTAATTTCTATCCGCAAACGTAAAGGCGTTCTTCGAGGAGAGTTATATGAATCCGATTAGAAAACCGTACGCCATTTATGCGATTACAAAACACGGGATTATCCTCGGAGAGCGACTTCGGAAATCCCTCGGAACTGCGGATCTCTTCGTTTCGAAAAAACTTTCGGATCAAGCTCCCGCCGATTCGTTAAGCTTAGCCCTACCGATGGATTCGACATTGCGGGAAACATTCACTCGATACGACTGCCACATTTTCATCATAAGCGTCGGGGCAGTCGTGAGAATGATCGCACCTTTATTACAAAATAAAAAAGTAGATCCGGCAGTCATATGCGTGGACGATAAGGGTTCATTCTCCATCTGTGTTCTTTCAGGGCATGTAGGCAGAGGCAATTTTTTTACTCAAATCGTTTCCAAAGCTTTGGAAAATACTCCTGTTATCACGACAGCCTCGGATGTGGCCGGGACCCTAACTGTCGATATTTTAGGAAGAGACTTAGGTTGGGTTTTAGAGGATCAGGATAGAAACGTTACTAGAGCCTGCGCGGCAGTGGTGAACGAAACCAAAGTATTATTTGTGCAGGAATGCGGGGAATCGGAATGGTGGCCAAAAGATAAACCGCTTCCTCCCGGCGTCGAATATTCGACCTCGCTCGAAGCTGTCGATCCGAATAAGTATGAGATATTATTGATCGCCACCGATCGATCGAATATAAAACAAACGCATCCTAATCATTATAATAATTCCGTAATATATAAACCGAAAAGCCTGATTTTAGGATTGGGATGCGATCGCTACATTTCGTTCGAGGATGCGAAATCCGGGATTATGACGACGTTAGACGAGAACGGTTTAAGCTTGGAATCCGTTCGTGCAATCGCAAGTATCGATCGAAAGCATGACGAACAGGCCTTTCTTGAACTGGCTCAAATGTATCAATGGGAATTTCTTACATTCCCGGCATCGGAGCTGGATAGGGCTACTGGAATCGTTTCACCTTCCGCCATGGCAACGAAGCATGTAGAAACCCGATCGGTCTGTGAAGCCGCGGCGTTACTCGGCGCAGGTACGGATTTCCTAATAGTCCCTAAGAGAAAATACAAGAGAACTCCCGAGAGTAAAAATCTTACCGTGGCTGTTGCCAGAATTCCTTTTTTACCCAGAGAAGAAGTTTTGATTACGAAGGAGGCTATTCATTCATGAAATATGGAAAGCTAAATTTAGTCGGAATCGGTCCCGGAAGAGACGAGCATATCACGCCTGCAGCACTCGAAGCGATTCACGAAGCGGAATATGTTATCGGCTACTCGACCTATATCGGTTTGGTCCGTCATCTTTTAACGGGCAAGCAAGTAACAAGAACGGGAATGACCGAGGAGATAGGGCGGGCTCAGGCCGCTGTTGAGGCCGCCGCAGATGGTAAAAAAGTCGCTCTCATTTCGTCCGGTGATGCGGGTGTTTATGGAATGGCAGGCTTAGTGTTCGAAGTTTTACGAAAAATCGGATGGAAGCGAGGGGATTCTCCAGAAATACGAATCTTTCCTGGAATCAGCGCGGATAATTCCTGCGCGTCCCTTGTGGGAGCTCCTTTGGTGCATGATTCTTGCCGAATTTCTCTTTCGGATCTCCTCACTCCGTGGCCAATCATCGAAAAGCGAATCGACTCCGCCGCTAGAGGAGACTTCGTTATTTCACTGTACAATCCGGCCTCGGGGCGGAGGCAGAGACAAATACTGGAAGCAACTCGCATTATAGGTCAATACAGGCCCGGTAACACTCCCGTTGCACTTATCAAGAGTGCTTATCGCAAACAACAAAGCGTCGTGTTATCCGATTTGGATCATTTTTTAGATTTCGAAATCGGTATGAATACCACGGTAATCATCGGATCGTCCAATAGCTTTATCTATGAGGGATTTTTCGTAACTCCTAGAGGCTACTCGAACAAATATTCTTTAAAGAGCGGTGAAGTTCAAAACGGTCAGAGAAAAGGATTTTCTCTGAGAACTGAAGGCGATTTATCGGAAAAATCGAATACTCCGGACGGAGAAAGAACTTTAAATATTACTAAAATATCAAATGCATTCGTTCGAGCCGATACCTCCGTATTGGAGCCGGAAGAACCGATAATCGAAGACAAGAATCTCGAGCGCTTCGAACGGGATTCCTCGGTTGCTTCCGCTTTAAATGCTTTGCGATTCGTCCAATCCGTTAAATCGTCTCCGACCAAAACTCTAATACCGGGAGAAGAAATTAAGGATTTCGGCAAGATAGGAAGACTTGCCGGCGCTCTTTTATACGAATCGAAAGAAGAATATTATTTAATCGGCAAGCTAAAGCGACCCTGCCAATTCGAAGATTTCGGTTTTTCCTATGCCGAGGAGCATACACGTTGGACCAAACTTAACGTAGCGGATTTGAATCTTGCGCGAACAAATTCTTTCCAATTCTTAGTTCCCTCCAAAACGACTCCCGACGATCTTTACGAAAGATTTGCAGTGCATCGTAATTCGTCCATTAGCGAGAGAATTACGGCTTTGCTAGAGGATTCCAGCGATAAAGTTATTTGGAATCAATCGGAGTATTGGGACTTAAGTTGGCTACCGTCGCTACCGAAACCGATTTGGACAATTGTTCGAGACGAAGTATTAAAATGTTCATGAGAAAATTATTATGAAAGTGTATATCATCGGCGCCGGACCGGGAGATCCGGAACTAATAACTATTAAAGGAGCAAAGAGAATCGAAACGAGTCCTATCGTCCTTTATACCGGTTCCTTAGTTCCGGAGAGAGTAATCGCCATGGCGAATCCCGAGGCGAAGATAATCGATTCCTCCGGCATGACATTGGATGAAATCATTCAAGTTTTAAGGGAGGCATTTGAAAAAGACCAGGATGTCGCCCGAGTTCATACCGGGGATCCTGCCATTTTCGGATCGACGGCAGAGCAGATGCGAAGAATGGATGAATTAGGAATTCCTTATGAAATCATTCCTGGGGTATCTTCTTTCACTGCGGCTGCGGCGGCTTTAGGCAAGGAACTTACTCTCCCTGAAGTATCGCAAACGGTCATTATCACTCGAGCGGAAGGCCGAACACCGATGCCTCCGAAAGAAAAATTGGAAGTTTTAGCGCAATCCGGAGCAACCCTCGTATTTTTCTTGAGCGCACTTCTTTTAAGAAAAATCACGGAGCAGCTATTGCCTTACTACGGAGAGGATTGCCCCGTTGCAATAGTTCAAAAAGCCTCCTGGCCGGAACAAAAAATCGTCTTAGGAACATTGTCTGATATTTCAGAAAAAGCTAAAGCGGAAAAGATCAATGCGACCGCAATCGTATTTGTCGGACGAGTTTTGAACTGCCACGACTTCGCAGATTCTCGACTATATTCTCCCGATTTTTCCCATAAATTTAGGAAGAAAACGAAACTGCAAAAATCGGTTTCGATCGATTCACCTCTACCTGGTTAAACATGGAACTTTCGTCTAAAGAACGTCGCGGATTAATGATCGTTAATACCGGGGAAGGAAAAGGCAAAACCACTGCCGCATTAGGAATGATATTCCGTGCTTTAGGACGTGGCATGCGTTGCGGGATCGTGCAATTCATCAAAGGAAAGTGGGAAACGGGTGAAAGAAAATTCGCCAAAACGATTCCTGAATTAGATTTTTATGTTATGGGTCTCGGGTTCACCTGGGATAGCGAAGACTTAGATAAGGATAAAAAAGCCGCCCTCGCAGCTTGGGAGTTATCCAAAAAGATGATTTTAGGGGGAGATCATGCGCTCGTTGTTTTGGACGAAATTACCTATGCATTTCATTTCGGTTGGATAGACGTAAAAGAAGCTTCCGATGTTTTTAAAACGCGTCCTTCTCACGTTCATATCGTTTTAACCGGAAGAAATTGTCCGGAACTTCTACTGGAGCAGGCGGATCTTGTAAGTAAAATTGAAGCAGTAAAGCATCCGTTTCAAATCGGAATAAAAGCCCAGGCTGGAATCGATTTCTAAGAGGACAATTGGAAAAATCACCGAGCATTCCTAGAATTCTAATTGCGGGGACCGGTAGCGGGGTAGGTAAAACCACTACCGTGCTCGCGCTTTCGCAGGCTTTCAGAAAACGCGGTCTCAGAGTTTCAACGTTCAAATGTGGACCCGATTATTTAGACCCGACATACCACACGTTAGTCGCCGGAGTAACTTGCCAAAACTTAGACGGATGGTTAATGGGGAAAGAAGCCGTATTAAAAACCTTTCAAGCGGCAAGTGCAGAAAGCGATATAGCGATAATCGAAGGCGTCATGGGGCTCTTTGACGGAGCCTCTCCTACAGGAGACGCAGGCTCGAGCGCAGAAATAGCCAAATGGTTAGAGGCACCTACACTGATCGTATTGGATGCAAGAGGGATGGCTCGAACGATTGCCCCGTTAGTTCTAGGATTAAAAAATTTTGATACGAGTTTAGAAGTAAGCGGAGTTATCGCCAATTTTATCGGCACGGAAAACCATCGTGAAATTTTAAGATCCGCATTGGATCCCTTCCTCCCGTTAGTCGGAGGGTTTCCCAAATCTCCAGAACATTCATTTCCAGAAAGGCATTTGGGACTCCGTAGTGCACAGGAAGCGGGAATAGGCGACGATAAATTGGCTTATTGGGCGGACTTATGCGAAACTTGGTTTGATTTAGATAGAATCTGGAAGATTGCATCGGAAAAGCTTTACAAGCCTATCGCTTCCGAATTAAAAGTCAATCGATCGAAGACTTCATACAAATGCAGGATCGGACTTGCAAAGGATAATGCATTTCATTTCTATTATGAAGATAATTTACGAAGGTTAGAGATGGCCGGAGCCGAACTAATTCCCTTCTCTCCGATTTCCGATTCTAAATTGCCGAAAATAGACGGTCTCTATATCGGAGGCGGTTATCCGGAGCTATTCGCCGAAGCCTTGTCATCCAACAGAACTCTTCTAAAAGAAATTTATGAATTCGGAATGAATGGACGCCCGATATATGCGGAATGCGGAGGACTTATGTATTTATCGGAGGAAATAGAGACAGTAAACGGAAATTCTTTTTCGATGGTGGGATTAATTCCAGCAAAAGTCAGAATGCACGAAAAATTGCAGGCATTAGGCTATACGGAAGTGAGTACCGAAGAAACATCCTTCTTAGGATCAGCCGGCACTAGGTTCCGGGGCCATCAATTTCGATATTCAAGCTTAGAGGTCAAAGAACATAAAAACGTAAAACTACTTTATAGAATTCGAAAAAGAAAGGGCGAAACTACTTCTTCGGAAGGTTATTCGGATCGAAACATATTAGGATCTTATGTGCATGCTCACTGGGCATCTAATCCAAGCATTCCCGAGAATTTCGTAGCTGCCTGTGTTAGGATACCGTCTTGAAAACGCTCGGACATGAACGATCTATAATTCAAACCGACGGAACATGGTTGGATATAGACCTGAAAGAAACGCATTTAGCATTGAGTTGGACGGTCCTAGGCGGAGGCTGGACTAGAATTAGACACGCGACTTGGCTTCGCGTATGCAACGATGATTTACCTCCCGGAGTGAATCCGTCCGAGCACTATCGCAATCGTCTTATTGAAACGGGACGTGATGTACAGAGTCTAGGCTTTTTAACCAGCGCCTCTCTGTTCGCTTATACGGAAAGAATTTGTAGAATTAAAGATTTGTGGGTCCGCTGCATTGCGACTGTCGGTTTAGGAAATGCCTTACGAGTTGGAGAACTGCCGCTCTTCCATCAAAATTACGGTACAGTTAATTTGCTCGTTCAAACTTCCGTTCCCTTAAATCTTCCTGCGTCAATCGAGGCAATCTCGATAGCTGCCGAAGCAAGAACCCTCGCGATTTTAGAAGGAGATATTCCGAGTCTCTCCGGTTTCCAATCGGCCACCGGAACGGGAACTGATTGTATCGGAATCGCATCTCCTGAAAATGATAAGACTCGAATTTATGCGGGAAAACATACAGACATCGGTCATCTAATCGGAAGTTCGGTACACCAAGCAGTGGAAGCGGGGGTTCAGAAATGGAAACTGGCAAAAACGAACGTCGGTAAAAAATGAAACGTTCTCTTTTTCTAATACGCCATCCTTGGACAATCGGCGATAATAAACGCTGCTTCCCTGGAAACGATAATTTATCTCTTTCTCCGGAGGGAAAACTTGAGGCAAAAAACTTAGGCATCGAGCTTTCACGATATTTAACCGAAAATGAAACCATTTTCCTCATAAGTCCTTCATTATGCTGTACTGATACATGGGGCAATATGGGATTTAGCGATAAAATTTCGGCAACGTTATTAAGCGAATTAGAAGAACTTAATTTCGGAATATGGAAAAATCGTTCTTTTGGAGAGATACATCGTTTATTTCCGGATAATTTTCGTCAATTTTCGGAGTTCGACCCGACCCTTGAATTTCCTGGGGGGGAACAAATCTCCTCTTTTCTGAAAAGAATCTCTCAAGTTAAAGACCTGGTTATAAACGAATTTTCCCTTGGATCCGATATCGTGCTGATTTCGCACGGGGGTGTTTTGTCCGTTCTTATATGCATTCTATTAGGAATGGCTCCGGTGGAATATACAAAGTTTCGATTACTTAGCGGTTCTATTTCAAGTCTGGAAATTTATAAAAACGGAACCGCTTCACTTACCGGTTTGAATAGATACGGAAGACTTTCGGAGGGACAATGGCCGATATAAGCCTCGTTACAGGCGGCTGCCGGAGTGGAAAGAGTCGATTTGCATTAGAAAAAGGAAATGCATTCGTAGGACGAAAAATTTTTATCGCCACCTGTCCTAAAATCGACGATGAGATGGATGATCGGATCCGAAAACATCAGGAAGAGAGAAAAGACCACAACTGGGAAACGATAGAAGAACCGTTAGATTTACATAATGTATTTAGCAATTTATCGTCGAAAGAAGAAAAAATCGTAGTGGTAGATTGCTTAAGTCTTTGGATCAACAATCAATTATTCAAATCCCAGAACGAAGGTAAGATACTAAGCGAGCCCTCGGTTCGAGGATCTGTAGTAAAATTTTTAGAGGAAGCTCGTTCTTGCTTTCCCGGCAAAGTTATTTTTGTAACGAATGAAATTGGATTAGGCGTGGTTCCAGAATCGTCTCTTGTCAGAATTTATAGGGATTTATTGGGAACATGCAACCAAGTCGTCGCCAAGGAGGCGGACGAGGTATTCTTATTGATAAGCGGCATTCCGATTCGATTGAAAACCGGCGAAGGCGTAAAAAATGAACGAATCTGAGATGCAAGCTCACGGGGGCAATATCGATGCCCTTTCTAAAGAACTCAATTGCAGTCGTGAAGAAATCTTAGATTTTTCGGCTAACTTGAATCCGCTCGGATTTCCGGATTGGCTTCGCCCTTTAGTTAATTCGCAAATCAGTAATCTCGCATATTATCCGGATATTCGATACGAAGCCGTCAAAACAGCTCTCGAAACGCGATGGGGAATTCCGGCAAGCGAACTCGTTTTCGGAAACGGAGCCTCGGAGCTTCTATACTTCTTACCGCGAATTATCCAGTTTGATCTGGCAATTCTTCCAGTCCCTAGTTACGGAGATTATGAACGAGTCCTGCAAAAAAACTCGATTCGATGCCAATATTTTGAATTACGAAAAGAAGTGAACTTCGATTTAGAATACGACCGACTCGAAACGATTCTTAAACAGAATTCCGATAAAAAGAAACTAATCATATTAGGACATCCTAATAATCCTACCGGTCGAATCTTGAACCGTATAGAGATCGAAAATTTAGCAAAGAGTTATAAGAATACATTCTGGATAATAGACGAATCTTTTTTAGATTTCTGTTCGAACGCTATTTCTTTCAGAAAGGACCGACCCGATAATATGGCGATCGTCCGGTCATTAACAAAAATATTATCGATTCCGGGCTTGAGGGCCGGAATTTGCATCGCGGATCCCGATATTTGCGAACGATTATCCGATTTGCTTCCCCCATGGTCGCTGAATCGATTAGCCGCGGCGGTTATAGAAAAAGCTGCGGACGATCCGAAATTTTTCGAATTATCTAGAAAATCGCTCGAACGATGGAAAAAACCGTTCTTCGAGCAATTAAACTCGATTCCGCAATTAACCGCATTCCCCAGCGAAACGAATTTCATTCTCGTCAAATTATCCGCGACGGAAATTTCTGTTTCCGATTTAAAAAAAGAACTATTAGAAAAGCATAAAATATCAATTCGTGATTGCGAGAAGACTCCCGGACTAGGGTCCGGATTTTTCCGAATAGCCGTTCGCAATGCGGAAGATAATCGTACCTTGATTAGCGCACTTCGAGGAATTTTCAATATCCCTTCAAGTTCTAATGTGCATTCCCGAAAAAAACCCGCCTTGATGATACAAGGAACCGCATCCAATGTCGGGAAAAGTTTACTAACGGCCGCCTTTTGTAGAATTTTTCGACAAGATGGGATCGGCGTAGCACCTTTTAAATCGCAAAACATGGCCTTGAATTCGTTTGTAACCGTCGATGGATTCGAGATTGGAAGAGCGCAGGCCCTACAAGCGCAGGCGGCAGGAGTTCCCGCAGACGTCAGAATGAACCCCATACTGCTAAAACCTTCAAGCGAAAAGGATTCGCAGGTTATCCTGAACGGAAAGCCGATAGAAGCGATGGATTTTCGCGATTACACGAAATTCAAGCCGAAAGCCTTCGAGCAAGTGATGAAATCCTACGATTCCCTCTCCGAAGAATACGAGGTGATCGTGTTAGAAGGCGCCGGAAGCGTTTCCGAAGTGAACCTAAAAGCGAATGATATCGTAAACATGAGAATGGCTCAATACGCTGAAGCAAAGGTTCTATTGGTCGGAAACATAGATCACGGAGGAATCTTTGGAGCTTTGGTAGGTTCCCTCGAAACGATGGCGGAGTGGGAAAGAAAATTAGTTTCAGGATTTCTAATAAATCGTTTTCGAGGAATTCCGGAACTATTGGATCCGGGAATTCAATATCTGAAAACATATACTAATAAATCCGTCTTTGGAATAATACCTCATTTCGAAGGATTAGGCCTGCCGGAAGAAGATTCCTTAGAATTTAAGTCGGGAAAACTAAGCGATGAATCACCGTTAAAAAACAGGATTGATATAGCCATGATCGATACTCCTAGAATTTCCAATCACACAGACGTCGACGCTTTGCGATTGGAAGAAGATGTTCGATTGAGAATCGTAAAATCTGCAGGGGAACTAGGTAGCCCGGATGTGCTAATCTTGCCGGGAAGTAAAAACGTTGCTTCTGACATGCACTATTTAAGAACTTCGGGGTTCTCGGAAAAAATCCTTAAAATGGCACAGGACGATGCAACGGAAATCGTCGGAATTTGCGGAGGATATCAGATATTAGGAGCAAAGATACATGATCCTTATAAAATCGAATCCACTTCCGGAACTACCATAGGTTTGAACTTATTACCGATAGAAACTACATTAGAGAAAGAAAAAGTACTCAAGCAAGTCGGAGCTAAGCATCTACCTTCCGATAAAGTCGTTTATGGATATGAAATTCATCACGGAAACACCGAGCTAAAAGATTCGATTCCGATCGTCGTCGTTTCTAGAGAAGGTATCCATTTAGGACATTCCAATCGAAACGGAAGGATTTGGGGTACTTATATTCATGGAATCTTTGATGCCGACGAATTTCGTCGCTCCTTTCTGGATAAAATCAGAGTTCGAAAAGGGATGAATGCATTGGGTGGTGTGACCATAAAATATGAATTAGAATCAAGCTTAGAGAGACTTGCAACCGGAGTCCGAAATTCGGTAAATATGAATGAAATTTACCGACTTATAGGATTGAGATGAGACTCGAAACAATCATAGTCGCTTCGATTCTAATGGATTTAATTTTAGGCGATCCGCGCAGGATGCCTCACCCGGTTCGCTGGATCGGAAAATTTGCGCGATTAACGGAAAGACACGCGCGGAATTTTTTTCCATCTCCTTTTTGGGCTGGATTTTTTGCATCCTGTATCGTCTATTCGTTTTCTTTCACGATTCCTTTTACGATCGGCAAAATATTCGAAAGTTTTAGCTCTATCGCAGAATCAATATTTTCAATTTTCATAATATACACGACCATTGCTCTTCGCGACTTATTAAACCATAGCAAAGCCGTCTATCACGCATTAAAGTCTGACGATCTGTCCCTCGCGAGAGAAAAGGTGGCTTTACTTGTAGGAAGAGATACTCAAAATTTATCCAGATCGGAAATCGTTCGAGCGTGCGTAGAAAGCGTTGCAGAAAGTTTGGTCGACGGCGTGACGGCACCTTTATTCTTCGCAATTTTCGGAGGTCCCGCTTGGGCGGTTCTATACAGATCCGTAAACACTCTAGATTCCTTATTCGGTCACAAGAATCAACTGTACGAAAAGTTCGGGACATTCCCTGCTAGAATCGACGACTGCGCCAATTTCCTACCGGCACGACTGACAGCTCCGATGGTATCCTTGAGTTCGGCTATCTTATTCATGAATCCTATTCGATCCTTTCGAATTCTACTACGGGATGGCAGAAAACATCCGAGTCCTAATTCAGGTTTGGCGGAGGCGGCGGTCGCCGGAGCGTTGGGAGTCAGATTAGGTGGAATAAATTACTATCAAGGAATCAAAAGTGAAAAACCCTTTTTAGGAGATGAGAAAGATTCCTTGTCTTCCATTCATATTCTGCGCGCCAATCGAATCATTTTTATCACCTCGATTCTATCTTGCATATTCTTCTTAATTGCACGTCGCTTAATCGTAAGTGTTTAGAGAGTACAGGAATGCATAGATTGAACCCGATAGAATTGCTTTCTCTTTATATATTTCGGCATGCAGAAACGGATTGGAATGCCGAAGGAAGACTTCAAGGCCAACTAAACACTCCGATATCTGTAACGGGTCAAAATCAAATCAAATCTATTTCTGATAAATTAAAGGATCGCGAAATAGACATTTTATACAGTAGCGACTTACTGCGTGCTCGACAAACCGTCTCTCCTTTGGCCTCCGAATTAATGATTCCTCTATTTTTCGATTCCCGCCTACGAGAGGTCAACCTTGGCGAAGCACAAGGAATGCTGATTTCCGAAATCGATGCTAAATTCGGTGAGGATACTTGGACAAATTGGAAAAGCCTGGAAGCAAAATGGGAAGCAGTGAATTTTCCGAACGGTGAAAGAAAGAAAGATGTCGACTTGCGCATTCTTTCATTTTTACGGAATCTATTCAACACACAAAATCGAAACCGAATTGCGATATGCACTCACGGATATTGGATTTATAGAATGTTCCATCTTCTTGAATCAAGATCGGTCGAGAATATTTTGAATTGTGAAATTTACGAAATCCTTATCGACAAAGAAAGTCTTCTAAAAAACCGGCCATAGCCTCTATTCGAATATTCGGTTTCCTTCGTATCTCAGATAGGAAGGGGAATAGGGTGCAGGGACGGACAATTGATTGGGTTGTCTATTAGTCGGATCAAACCTAAAATAGAACATAAATTAGGTCGTCCGAATTTCTGCCGGATCGATTTTGGTCGGATTCTTGAAAACCGTATTGCTTAAATTGTTATGCGAAATATACAGTTTCTATTGAAATATCGAAAAATTATGGACTTATGTTAGTTATAAGATAATTTATTTTCGTGCGAGTTTATCGGAGAATTGTTTCGGTTGTGATTCTGATCGGAATTTGCGCTTACGGTTGTGACAGGCATTCCGGTCACGGACATATTTTATCGTTAATCCAACCGACGGCTTCGTGCCTAAACTCTTCGGCAATTACCAAAGGTGGCGCGCCTGAAACCGGTTCCTCGCCCGGCCATTATTTTTACTACTATGCCGGTAACGGAACAATGGACTCCATTTCTTTTACTTCAAATCCCTCCGGGAACGGAGCGGGAATTTACATAGGAAACTCGAATTCCACCGTTACTGGCAGTAATTATAGCGTATCTTCAAATTTCGCGGTTTACGGACAACCCTCGCCGTTTACGCAATCGATTCAGACCGACAAAGGAAGTTTCAGATGTTTTTTGGTCGTTATTCCCTACGACCATCTGTCATTTTCCCTTAAGATTCAGTGAGAAATCATTAATTTCTAAAAAGTAATTTGAATTTCTTTAAAATTATTGGATGAACGAAACGACATATTCGGAAATACAAGGTGAGAAAAATTTCGATCGGGGAACGAAATCGTATTGAGAAATACGTTCAAATCGACATTCGAATGGCGACTACTTTCCACCAAACCGATCGTTTTCTGAGCCGAATTTTTCCCGCATCCAATCAAAAAAATCCGCGTGCCACAATTGTATCGCTCCCATTTGACAATGTTCCGCTCCGCCCGAATTGCGATCGTAAATTTTAGTCGTAACGCTTTCGGCTCCGGTCAATTCGGTCTGAAATTGCGATACTTGCTCGACGGGAATAAAATGATCCTCTTCTCCCGCTAAAATTAAGACATGCGATTTAATACGCTTTGCAATTCCGGATAAATTATATTTTTCGAATTCTTTTACCGTATCTAACGGATGCTTCGTTCCTAACGTCCATTCTCCGTTAGCGGTCGCCCAGGCAAAACCGGGCGAAAAGAAGGACTTTATTTTCACGATCGACATTAAAACAGAATTCAACCCGTGATCCTTCAACCAAAATGAGACGGGAGGAACATAACGTTTCGCAACTGCACCCATATCGAAAAGAACGTCAAAGGCAACCACTCCGTCGATTCGATCGTCGAAGGCCGCGGCACGCGGCGCCAGATAACCCCCCATACTCATTCCGACTAATACGATTTTACGAGGACGTCTATGAGATTCCAAAAACCGATCAATCACAGCTTTTGTGGGTATTTCCCATTCATGAGTAAAGACCAGTCCTTGCTCCCTGAGTACCGAACCTTGTCCTGGACCTTCGAACGTCAAAACCGAATATCCATGTTGCCAAGCGTCTGCAACTAACGTAAAATACAGTTCTTCAAGAGTAGAATCATAGCCTCCAAAAAATACGATCAGCGGCCGCTCATTAAAACCGATCGGCCCCGGATAGTAAATCGCATTCAAATGATTTTTCCCGAACGGAATTCGAATCCTTTCATATGTGATTCCGAGGATATCCAGTCCTTTATAAAATGCGGAGGTATTATCCTTCCAGGAATCACCGCGTTTTGGATCGTCCGGAGGAAGAAAAAATTCCGCAGTTCGAAAGTAGTTATGAGCTCTAAGATAAGCTCTCCCTCTACTTTTAGTATCGCGGACCGTTTCCGCCATTTTCAGGGATTTCTTCCCGGTCTCTGTCCAAGCCGAGTACCAACCATGCGAATCGCCGGATTTGATTTTCCGAATTGTCTGGAGAACTTCCTGTATATCCGCGCCATCGAAAGGAATGTCGTTTAACGCCCGTAGAGTTTGGAAATGGTAGGATTGATCCTCGAAAAACCTATGCTGCCCACTATCCGTGGGACGAAAAAAGAAGTAAGCCACCAAAATGATGACCGCAACTACAACAATCTTAAAAAGAAGAGATTCGATTCTCACTGAAAAACCCCATAATATGAACTGTGTTCATATTGTTAATAAAAAATTCAGGCCGGTCAATCAAAAATATGAACGTAGTTCATATTTTTTTATTTTAGGGCGTCTATAAACAAAGTAAAATCCAGTCCACAAAGTTAGCTTTGCCGAATCTTTTAATTGTTTCCCGGAGTGGCCTGGGGAGAAAAATGTAGGCGTTGAATCCTTTGTCGTTAAGACCGAATAAATGACTTCGATCAGAAATAATCTCAGAAAGCCGATTCAAAAACGTTCCATCGATAAAAAGGAGCGATTGGTGCAAGCAGCCTACCGGCTGGTTAAAAAACACGGATATTCGAATATCGGAATTAGAGACATCGTCCGGGAAGCGGAAGTTTCGATCGGGTCCTTTTATGCTTACTATAAGGACAAAAGCGATATCGGATTGGAAGTAGTTAGGCAGATTAGCGAAGAGTTTTTCGGAAAATTAGCGCAGGATATCATACGAGATTTACCAAAAACCGAAGACTTTGAAACGATCGTTTATTTACTTCTATTAAAAATGAAGGAGAATATACAAAAGAATCGAAAGCTTCATAAGGAATTCGCCCTTCTTTCCTATACGGACGATAATATCCGAAAGGCAATCCAAACTGTAGAAGTGGAAAGAACCAGGATCGAAGTCTCTAAATTATTAAAACATTATGGACAAGTATTGGAGATCGACGCCGACGAGGCGCAGTTAATCGTAGCTCATCGGGCCATGGACGATATCATTGGACACTTGGTTTTTTTCGGATCCGAATTGAGCGAGGAAAGAATCCTTAAGGAAACGGCAAAAATGATTGCCCGCTACCTTACTAAAAAGTAATTCAAACTTCGTAAGTTTATTCGCTCATCTTTTTCAATTCTTCGATCCCGGGTAAATTGGAAAGATCCGGAACGATCACGATTTCGATCCTGCGATTGGCCATGCGATTTTCGGCGGTAGTGTTCGAAACTGCCGGTCTGGATGAACCCATCGATGCTGCACTGATTCTTTCTTCAGGCATTCCCGCCTTAACCATAGTGTGTAAAACATTCAAAGCTCTTGCAGATGCGAGTTCCCAGTTCGAATAACCTTTAACTCCCGTGGGGATGTCGTCGGTGTGTCCCTCGACTTGAAAGCGGCGACCTTCTAAGGAAGCTAAAATGCCCGTAACTTCCTTAATCGCATCCGTACCTTTAGGCGAAAGACTTGCGGAACCCGGAGGAAAGAGAATGTCTGAAGATAAAACAACCACCATTCGTCCGTCTACGATTCTAATTTTCAGTTTTCCCGCATCAATCATACTCTTGAAGCTAGCAAGAAGATTCTTATATTCCATGACGCGATGTTGAGTTTCTTCCTGTAGACGTTTCATATCGTCCATCGAGCGAAGTAGACCGAGTTTATCCTTTTCCAGAGCCTCAAAATCCTTCGATTTACGCGTATAGGCTTCTTGGAGAGAGTCGTACTTTGACTGTGAGACGCAATATTGCGATGTTAGAATGATAAATATCAGAATAAATAAGGAACTTCTTTTAGGTTTCATGGTCTTCTCCTCTAAATCTAGTTGTGCATCGAACTAAGACGCACTGTTAATCTATCGATCATTCTCTTAAATTCCTGAGACATTCTAATAGGAAATTGTGTTTGTGAGGGAAAAAATCTGGCAATAAACAAGCATAAGGGTTAGTCTGATCCGTAAGTATGCATCATTTCTCATTAGAACCGGTCCGAATCGGAATCTTTCCTTTTCTACTGATATTTGCGCTTTTTTTAAGTGCGGAATCCCGTGCGCAAACTACGCCGGCAGGGACACATGTAAATCCTAAGGAATCATTAACCGGCGGGCCTCCCACTTTAAAAAAACTAGTCGAAGATGTAAGAGCTACTTTAAAAGAACGAGGCTATACTCTAGATAAAAAGTCTCAGTTTACAGGTTCTGTTTTTAAGGGAAGTTCGGTAATTTTTAAACTGCAATTTCCCGAAGGCAAAGATAGGAAAATAATTCGCAAACTCGGAATCGGTCTCGCTCACGAAATTCCGGACGAAGCGGTGATGGTTCAAATTTTCATTTCGGATTCCCAAGATCGAAAGCTTTCTCCCTTATATACCGGACTTGCGGAAACATCCTTTATTTATGAATGGGAAGCAAGATACGGGGAAAACCATTTCCTAATAGAAATTCGTTTAGAAGAATCGGAGTCTAACGTAGCCAACTTTGAACTTTTATTCGGAAGCGAGCTATATACTCCTTCCGCGGCCTTCGGAAGAGAGGAAAAGGACCAAAACCTCAATCTCCCTCAATCTCCCGGTACGAAGCAACCAGGATTAGATGGTCGAGCGCCGGGAACCACTGAGACCAGGAACTACTTTGAAGTTTTCAAGAAAGAATTCTAACCAAACAGAGGATTAGGATGAAAAACTCTTATTTTTCTCTTAGATAGTCGCATTGAAGCTTTAATAATTTGTTATTGAATTGCGAAAATCGGGTATTTGTTGTAGCGTAGACTATAAGCCCGAAAGCTACGAAGGGTTTAACCAAGCGGGCTCGCTAACGAGTACGAAAAATAAAACGCTCGGGAAATATCCTCGCAAAAGAGGTCTGAATCAGTGAAGAAAAAGGATGGTAGCCCAGTCTACCCCATTAATGGAAATTTTAGAAATTCTCGGGAACGAATTCTAGAGGGGGCAGCGATCGCTTTTGCTAGAAAGGGTTTCCACGGTACCTCACTACGTGAAATCAGCAGAGAATGCGGATTAGAACAACCGAGTATTTATCACCATTTTCATTCAAAGGAAAACCTGTTTCGTAAGGCGCTCGTCGCCACACACTTAATGATTTTAAACGGCATTCGGAGTCGGATCATTAAAGAAAAAGGCTTAAGGGAGGAAGTGGTTTCCGTTTTCCAGGCAATCATAGATATCGCCCGAGAATTTCCCGAAAGAACCCGCCTACCATTCAGTCTGGTTTATTCCGCCCCGGAAAATCTTGTTCTAGAATACACTAATCATTATGGAGCCCAGTATAGAAAATTGTTAGAAGCTGCCGCGACGCGCAACCCTCCAAGCAAACGACCCGACTTAAAATTATCTTTATTAGTGGATCTCCTTCACAGCCTCATACTTTCCATAGCTTCCGAACGCTTTTTTGAAGACCGAGTCAAAGGAATCGAAGAAAGAATCGATTTTATTCTATCAAACAATTAACCTCCGACAAGGACCCGGGAAATTCATCGATTTACCGTAAAAAATCTATCGTTTTTTGGTCGTATCCCAGATCGATACGGTTTTTCTGGTCCGCATGAACGCACCTGAAATCGTACCAATCGGCCAACTTCCCCCTTTGGGAGTTGTCCCTAAAAAAATGCATGCACAGGTTATCCGTCCTGACAGGTTCGGAGATCCGATAAAATCAATTCAACCTGAGGAAATCGAAGTCCCTGAAATCGCCCCCGACGAAGTTTTAGTCGCGGTCATGGCCGCAGGTATCAACTACAATAATGTTTGGGCCGCACTCGGATATCCGGTAAACGTAATCGGAGCCAGAAATAAAAAAGGAGAACCGGAGCAATTCCATATCGGCGGCTCCGATGCTTCGGGTATCGTATATAAAATCGGATCCGACGTAAAGAATGTGAAGGTTGGCGACGAAGTAGTCGTCCATTGCGGGATGTGGGATCATAACGATCCTTGGGTTAAGTCCGGAAATGATCCTATGTTCGCCCCGTCTCAAATCATATGGGGATACGAATCAAACTGGGGATCCTTTGCACAATTTTGCAAAGTTCAGGATCATCAATGTTTACCAAGACCGAAGCATCTTAGTTGGGAAGCATCAGCAGCTTATATGCTGGTGGGCGCCACTGCTTATAGAATGCTTCACCATTGGAAACCGAACGACGTAAAACCCGGTGATGTAGTTCTTATATGGGGAGGTGCGGGGGGTCTTGGAGCCATGGCTATTCAGATCGTAAAGGCCGCAGGTGGAGTTCCTATCGCAGTCGTTTCTTCGGATGATAAAATCGATTTTTGTAAAAACCTAGGTGCAGCCGGAGTAATCAATAGGAATCATTTCAAACATTGGGGAGCCTTGACTTCTGAAATCAATAAGCCGGAAGTATTTGCGGAATGGACTAAAAACGCACGCGAATTCGGTAAGGCAATCTGGGATATCGCAGGAAAAGGAAAAAATCCGAAAATCGTTTTCGAGCACCCGGGCGAGTCGACTATACCGACTTCGGTATTCGTTTGCGAAACGGGTGGAATGGTAGTAATTTGTGCCGGAACCACCGGTTTTAATGCGACCGTTGACCTTCGCTATCTTTGGATGAGGCAAAAACGTTTACAAGGTTCCCACTTTGCAAACGATGAAAATTCCGCCGGACTAAACCAACTGGTGATAGAAAAGAAAGTCGATCCGGTTCTCGCGCAGACATTTACATTTGATGAAACTGCTAAAGCCCATCAATTGATGAAGGAAAATAAGCATCCTTCGGGAAATATGAGTATTCTCGTGGGAGCCGCTAAGCCAGGATTAGGAATCAAGTAAGGAATCTTTTTCCATCGAATCGAAACTCTCTCGTGGAGAAAATCAGCGGGAGAGTTTCCGAAACCTGAAAAAACCTAAATTATCAACTAAGAATCAACCATGAAGGCAATTCGTCTTTCTTCCTTCGGCGCAGAAAACCTCTCTCTTGTAGAAATACCGGATCCCGAAAAGCCGGGTCCGAGAGAAGTGTTGGTCCGATTCCGTGCAGCCTCCTTAAACTTTAGAGACTATTTGGTGATCGAAGGCAAATACAATCCTAAATTCCCCGTACCGATGATTCCTTGCAGTGACGGAGCCGGGGAAATCGTGGAAGTCGGAGAAAACGTTACGGAATTTAAAGTCGGAGATAAGATCAACGCAACCTTTGCGCCGTATTGGATCAGCGGCCCCGCCACAAAGAAAGAGCTTCGAACTACATTAGGCGGTCCTTTAGACGGAACTCTACGAGAATATGCTATTTTACCGACAACCGGTATCGTCCCGATGCCTTCGCATCTAAGCTTTGAGGAAGCCGCTACTCTGCCATGCGCTGCCCTAACTGCCTGGTCCTCCTTCTTCGTAGAAAACAAAGTGAAGCCGGGTGAATCTGTCTTAGTTCAAGGAACGGGCGGAGTTTCCCTGTTTGCATTGCAATTCGCAAAGATGATCGGTGCGACAGTCTACCTAACATCATCTTCCGAGGAAAAGCTAGCTCGGGGGAAAGCACTGGGAGCCGACTATGGAATCAATTATAAGGAACTTCCCAAATGGGGAGAGGCGATTCGAGATCTAACGGGAGGAGAAGGAGTCGATCATGTCGTCGAAGTAGGAGGCGCAGGAACGTTAGAGCAGTCCGTGAAAGCCGTTAAACTATTCGGCACGATTCACTTAATCGGAATTCTCGCAGGGTCAATTAAGGATTTGAATCTTCTACCGCTTGTTATGAATCAAATAAAAGTTCAAGGAATCGTAGTAGGACATCAAAAGGCTTTCTTAGAGATGAATCGCGCTATTCAAAGCGTCGGACTACGTCCGGTAGTAGATTCTATCTTTCCGATTCAAGAATTCAGAGAAGCATTAGGCATCCTTAAAAAAGGAAGTCATTTCGGAAAGATAGTCATTCGAATCTCCTAGGAAAATCATCGATTTCGAAGTCCCTTAACTACCAGCTTCCGACAGCGATCAGCTTCATTTCCATTAAACGAAGGACCTTTCTTTTTGCCTGTTACGAATTTTCCAAAATACCCATCCTATCATTGTAAAACTTTTTGGTCTTTAATCGGCTCTTACGCACTTATCAAAAAGAATTTTTCGTTCGAAGTTTCTCCCCACCGAACGAATGATTCAAACTGAAATCACAGACGATCGTATGCGAACACTGAGAACCTAGAACCGAAATAGAAATTTTATTCCGATTCGACGATCGAATTACGACTAAGAAAAACCCGATCGTGTATTTTAAAATTTAAAAGCCGCGCGCTAATTTTGTTTCACAGATCGCGGGATAAAAATTCGGAATCCTTCGGAAGATTTGTTTTTCTCGGAGCAAAAACTCAAATTTCGTCGGAAAAGAATATCACATCGGAAGGAATAACTTCCTGGACCGATCTGAATTCTTCGTATCATTGACCGGTCTTCTAAAAATCCTCTCCTATAAAATATAATTGGGAAATAAGAGAAAAAGGCAGCAGGTAAGAGGGTTAGCCTTAGAACTTTTATTTTCCTAAAATGCTTTCAAATCGCCCTTTTTGAAAAACTAAAATGCATTTTTATATAACGCTTGATTTAAAAATAATTTAGTTTTATATCAAACGTATTATTTAAGAAGTTTTTTTCGAACGTTTTCTCTTGACAATCTCGGGGATCAGAATACAGTAAAAACCCTCACTCTATATCGAGTGATACATAGAAAAAGCGAACAAGAAACACAAAGCGAATCTCAATTTGAGACACAGAGAATAGTGAAGAGAAAAGAGGTAACATTCCATGCGTAAACTAGGACTATCAGTATTGATCCTGTTTATTTTTAGCGGCTCATTGTTCGCATCAGGCGGAGGATCATCTTCCAAACCACTCGCTGGGGCCTATCCGATTATCCTTTCCCACGGTCTTTTTGGCTGGGGAACCGATTCATCAGGCATAATCAGCATTATTAGCTATTGGGGAGGAATGGATTCCTATCTAACCTCACAAGGCGCAACGGTATATGCTCCGACAAAAACTGCGGCACAGTCTAACGAAACCCGCGGAGTCGAGTTAGCTAACAAAATCAACGTATATATGGCAGCCAACGGGTTCTCGAAAGTTCATATCTTAGGTCACTCGCAAGGTGGACTGGATAGCCGTTACGCTATTTCTAACCTGGGTCTTTCTTCTAAAGTATCGACTCTAACCACTTTGAACACCCCGCACCGCGGATCTCCGATTGCAGACATAATCAATACTGTCCTGCCTGATTGGATTAAACCTTTCGTTAATGCGGTCTTAGGCGTAGTGGTACAATTAGTTTACGGCGGCGGACAACAAAACGCACTCGCAGCTTTAGGCTCTTTGACTACTTCGGGAACGGCGGCATTTAATACCCGTACACCGAACTCTTCTGCGGTGAAATACTATTCTTACGGATCTTATATCACCATCCCTGACCTTATCCAGCACCCTTTAATGGGAATTCTGCAACCTGCTTGCGCTGCCGGCGGTTTGTTCAACGGACAAGGAGCAACTTGCGACGGTCTCGTTCCTTATTCTTCACTTAAATGGGGGACATTTAACGGAGGACCAAGCTACGGAATCCTGACAACGGGAGTCGACCATCTGGAAGCCTCCAATACTTTGAATTCAGGTAAGACTTGGTACGATGTTGAGGGTTATTTCTTGAAAATGGCCCAAAACGCGAAATCTAACCAATAATCGTTAGTTAGAATTCTCATAAGTAAAACCGAGAGTTTCCGAAAGGACTCTCGGTTTTTTTATTTTTACTTGGTTTTTCCCGTTTTACAATAAATCTTATCCGCTTATGCAAGAAGATTCTGCTAAATTTGCGATTCTCGGCTCAGGAAGCATCGGAACGTACATTGGAGCACATTTGGTCAACGCAGGATTTCCGGTCGTCTTTGTAGGAAGAGAACGAAATCGAAAGGAAGTTCAGTTATTCGGTCTGGGAATTTCCGATTTTACGGGAAAGTTTTTTTCCATTCCACCTAATAAGATCGAATATACTACCGACTTAAAAGAAGTTCGTGGCGCTTCCATCTTCTTAGTGACTGTTAAAAGCAGAGATACAAAAGAATTAGGCCAGGCCTTAAATAAGCATCTATCTTCCGCAGAAAAAGAAAAAGCGATCATAGTCAGCTTTCAAAACGGCGTTAAAAACAAGTCATTACTTTACGAATCGATTCCGCATTTAGGAGAAAGAATTCTAGCGGGAATGGTTCCGTTCAACGTGATCGCAAAAGGTAAGGGGCAGTTTCATAGGGGGACGAGCGGAGATCTGGTCGTTCAGGAAAATCAATATGGAAAAAAAATCGTAGATTATCTTAAGATCGCCGGACTATCTGCGGCTACTCATCCCAATATGGACGGCGTTCTTTGGGGAAAACTTCTCATTAATCTAAATAACAGCCTAAATGCGCTTTCCGGAATTCCGCTAAGGGAGGAACTTTCTTTACGCGGATATCGTAGGATTCTAGCCGCAATGATTTCCGAAGGTTTTGAAGTCTTGAAACTGGCAGGACTAAGACCAAGCAGAGCGGGAAAAATGATACCGCAGCTCGCTCCATTAATATTAAAATTACCTGATTGGCTCTTTTTCAAAGCGGCTTCGAGCATGGTAAAAATAGACCCTGAAGCTCGCTCCTCCATGTGGGAAGATCTAAACCAAGGGCGACCGACCGAAATCGATACGTTAAACGGAGAGATTTTAAAGTTGGCGGATAGAGTCGGACACGGCGCTCCGATTAATCGGGCTATCGTCGCCCTCGTTCGCGAAGCGGAAAAAAATCCGAAATCCTTGCAATATACTCCTGAAACTTTGATCGCAAGACTCGGGTTAAAATTTTAAAGAAACTTAAACCCCTTCCTTCTGATTCAAGGATGGTCTAGCCGAAAAGAGACCGATGTCCTTTCTTACGTGACGCTCTTCCCATTCCCTGAGAGTAATTCCTTCTTTTTCCGCAAGTGTCGAACGATATGAGTTCAAGAGCCGATACGTAAGAGGATATCCGATAATTGCAGAAGGTAGACCCACCACGAAACCGCCCACAAACATAGGAAGTCCCATCTTATCCAATAGGAATACCGACCAATACCATAAGCCGGAAAGGAAATCCATCGATTCGGACTTGGCCATCACTTCATATATAACATTAAAATCCAACTCGACGGAAGCGATTCCGAACGCCATTAGAGAATATTTGCCTAATATATAAAATATATAATAAAAAAACGGAAGCGTTACCGGGTTCGTGATCCAAATCATTGCGATCGCAATCGGCAAATAAAAGCGAATTCGAAAAATCCGTAAAATAACCCAGGTCGCAAAACCCAGATACATTTGGATCCCGATTAGAGGAGTCATGGACCAAATTAAGCCGATTGAAGTTCCTAGACTAACCTCGTTTACGGGAGCGTGCGACTCTTGGAAAGGAAGTATAATTTGTTTATGTACGATTCGCGCCAATGCGGCTAAGTATTTCATTATTGTCCTACGTTATGGGAGCGAGGAAGCTGCTTTCGAATATTGCTCCCATGCCTTTGCATATTCTTTCTTTGCCGGAAACAATTCGAAGGCCTTCTTTGCCGACACGGCGGCTGCCCGCGGATTTTTTTCCCATTCAAATTGCAATTTCGCTAATAAATAATATGTTTCCGCTTTAAGAATTAGATCTCTATAAGGAGTCTTTAAACCTTTTTCCAGATAATCTTTGGAAGATTTTCGATCGCCTTGTAAAAGCGTAGTCAATCCAAGACCGAAATAAGCGGAACCGTCCTGCTTCGCTTCCAACGATTTTTTATATTCGAATATCGCTTCGGAACGCCGATTTTGGCGTAGCAATAGATTTCCGGAATCCACTCTTAAGATGGATACCGCTTCGAAATCCTTTTGCGTTTCGGCGGCGTTTAATGCTTTTTGAAAACTTGATTCGGCCTTCACATACTGCTTTCGCTGCTGCAGAATCAATCCAATTCCACGAAGGCAATCGTAGGATTCCGGATTTTCCTTTAGACAAAGTTTATATTCTTTTTCGGCTTGATCGTCGTCTTTTCTTAAATACTGAATCCAACCGCGAAGATAATGTATTTGATCCGTCTTTCCGGATTGTTCCGCATGCGCTCTAGCCTTTTCGATCGACTCTCCGATATGTGCGGAGTCCAATAAATCCCTGATTTCGAGAATTGGAGGATCCTCTTTATCCGTACAAGACGAAAAAGGAAACGATACGAAAAGGAGGAAGATTATTTGTAACTTGTTCATGAAAGTCGTATTATTATCGTCTTTATTCGTTTTGGCGTCGATTGTCTAGAACTCATCTGAGATTCTATTCTTCCCGGTTTTTGTGGCAATCCCTAAATCGGGAACTTCATTTCGGAATGATTAAAGCTGGAGCCATTTTTCTGACAATGTCGCGTCCCTCGGCGATCGCTTCTTTCCCTCTATGAAATTCCATCAATCCGATATAACGCAGACGAGGCGCGAGTAAAATATCCGGTGGATCTCCCGCCATCCGACTCCGAGTAATACGGATTTGCATGATATTTATGCTTTTGGATACGACTTCCATGATTCCGGGTTTGTCATCTTTTTCCGCTTTAAGGTGTTCATCCAAATCGCTTCCCCAAAATTTAGAAGTCCAGGACCTCCAGCGAGACATTGGCTCGATAGAAATTTCTTTCTTATCTTCCGCTTCTCTCTTTTCCAAAAGGTCCTGATTTAAATCAACGGCGATGACATAATCCGCCCCCATTGCTCTACAAAGGGAAACTGGAACGGGATTTACTAAACCTCCGTCCACAAGCCATCGTCCATCTTTTAGAACCGGTGTAAAAATACCGGGTAAAGAAATCGAGGCCCGAACGGCTTCAAAGATGGACCCCTCTCGGATCCAAACCTCTACTCCGGTATCAAGATCTGCCGCAACAGCACCGTAAGGGAGAGTCAATTCATGAATCTCAGCGTCACGGAATTCTTGGGCAAAAAAATCGAAGAGTTTCTTTCCCCGAATTAATCCTCCGCCGAATGTCCAATCCATAAAACCTAGGATATCTTTCCATTCCAGGCTTTCGACCCAGCTTTCGAGAGCATGGAGCTTTCCGGCAGAATAAAACGCACCGACTAATGAGCCGATGGAGGTCCCACAGACGATATCCGGGCGTATTCCAAGATTCTCGAGCTCCTGTATCACCCCAATATGCGACCAACCCCGGGCGGAACCGCTTCCGAGGGCTAATCCGATTCTTCGCTTTCCGTTATTTCCCATTATTGCCTCAAATCTCTTCGAAAACTATCATACAGTGTCATCTTTCCACGGTTTTTTCCATAACGTATAGTATTAAAACTCCGAAAAAAAACGTCTCCTTAGCTAGTAGAGTTTTGCAAACAGCGAAGTATCTTATACCGCCGTCTATTAAACATGGACGAGTCAGACAATTGAAAATAAAATTCATAGAATTCCGGATGTAAAAGATTCTTAAGATCTTTGTATAAAAATAGGATTTAGCAATAATTTCTTTCCAATCGAGGGGAAACCTATATCCATGTTAGGCGGAGAAAGGTTGACTCATTCTCGATAGGGAACGGAGGATGGCTCTGGGTATTTATACCTCATGCACATATCTAAGTATTTATTCTTTCTGTTAGGACCGATCGGATTCCTAATCTTTCTTCTTACGCTGACTCCGTCGCATAAGGAAGAAAATATACGCGCGTACCAAGGTAGTATCGATCTCCGCGGTATTCACGATGCCTCTTCAGGCCCGGTTGATCTTTCCGGAGAATGGGAATTTTTTTGGAGCCAGGAAGCCGGAAAGGTTTTGGAGACATTCCGTAGCAAGATTACCGTACCGGGTGCATGGAATCGCGAAACGGAAATTCATTCTTCTTACGAAAAGCTGGGATATGGAACTTATCGGCTGCGAATTTTAATCCCAGACGTGTGGGTCGGGAAAGTTTTAACGATCGGACTCGGCTCCATCCTGACCTCTTACAGACTTTATATCGACGGAAATATCCTGGGAGAATCGGGAACTCCCTCGCCTTCGTCAAAAGAGACGATACCTAGAGTTCAACCTAAGTTTTTTTCGTTCATCCCCCCCTCTAACGTAGTTTCCCTAGAAATTTTCGTTTCCAATAATTATTCCAGACAGGGAGGGATCATATCTCCCGTTCGTATCGGTCCTTCGGAAGTCATGCAAGGTTATCGAACTCGTACGATTTTTTCCGATATATTCGCATTCGCAAGCCTCTTAATCATGGGACTTTATCATATTTCCCTATATCTTTATTTGCGATCCAGCACGGCCCCACTTTATTTCGGTTTTATGAGTCTGGTTATCAGCATTCGAACCTTAGTAACGAATGCTAAACTTCTAATGGAGTTTTTTCCCTCCCTACCGCAGCCTGCGATCCAAATGCTGGATCAGATTCCCTTAATCGTAAGCGTTCCGTTTTATTTAATGTTCTTTTGGACCACCTTCGAGCCTTATGTTTCGAAAACATTCGTTAGGGTCTCGATCGCGGTTTCCGCTATCTTTACCGTCGCGACTTTCTTCGGATCCTTGGCGTTCAACAGCGAAAAGATAATGTATTTCCATATATTTATGGGATTTACCATATTATACGTTTTGTATGTGATTTATACGATCGATTTCGATAAGGAAAGCAACTCGGCGTACATTCTTTACGGAACCGGTCTACTATTCTTAGGAATCGGTATCGATTTATTTTATACTTACGTATTGAAAGTCTCTTCGTACGAAGTTTCGCATTTCGCTTTAGTATTCTTCGTTTTCTTGCAATCTTTAGTAATCGCTTCGGATAGATCATCCAAGTATAAGGAAGCAAAAATCCTTACCGAAGACCTTCAAACGATGAATTTGGAACTATTCGAGATGAAGGAAAAACTCGTACAAAAGGTCGAAGACAGAACAAAAACTCTTAATGACACTCTGCAGCAAATCAATCGCGAGTTGGAGATCGCGCAAAACGTTCAGAGGAAGATTCTAACTCCTCCCGATCGGGAAATATCAGGAATTCGTTTCGAATACGTGTATAAACCTTTGGAAAAAGTCGGAGGAGACTTCTTGGATATTTCCGAAGTCAAGCCGGGAAAAGTGAGAGTTCTGTTGGCGGACGCAGTAGGTCACGGTGTACAGGCCAGTTTGATGACCATGGCGCTGAAGACCGAGTATGAGGAACTCAAGAAACTGGATTGCCCGACACAGGTCTTAAAAGAATTGAACGGAAGATTTTTACGAAAGTTCGATACGCTTGAAAGTATCTTTCCCTGCTTTGTCGCGGACATTTTTTTGGAAAAGAGCGAGCTTCTTTATGCATCAGCAGGACATCCCGATCAAGTTCTGATCAAACCGGACGGGACTTACGAACTTCTGCACAAGACCGGTCCTATTCTCGGACTATTTGATGATTTGGAAATTCAGTTCAATACGTTCGCGTTTCCCGTCGGTAGCCGTCTTCTACTTTTCTCGGACGGGCTTATAGAAAACCGGAGAAAGGAAAATCGCTGGAGCACCGTGGATTCTATAGCGATCAAAGCGACGTCCATGGCTTCTTCGAATTTGCAGGAACTTCTAGAGGAACTCGTAGCGATGGAAGAACGTTCTCGCGGGGACGAACAAAGATACGATGATATTACGATTATCGCAATCGAATCGACTCAGGACCGAGTAGCGCAATCCGCTCCACTAATCGAAACTTCCCGCTGAATTGATTTTGAATTTCCTGTCTCTTGAGGAAAAGTTTTTTTCCCGCTTACGGAACTTAGAATTTTGTCCCGAGTTAAAATAAAAAGGACCTCCGAAGAGGTCCTGAATAAAAGAATCGTTAAAAGTTTGATTAACAAGCTACGATCATTTCTCCCGAAGCCTTTACTTCGCCGGAATCGTCTGCGGCTTCCACAGCCACGACTAACAACTTTTCTCCGTTTTCTTCCTTTTTACGTTTTACTTTACCGCTGCACGTCAATCTTTGTCCCGGCTTAGTCATCGCTTTAAACGTTACGCCGAATTCCTTGATTTGCTTCTGGTCGACCCAAGCGGTACAAAGTCTTCCGATTTGCGCCATAACAAACATTCCGTGTGCGATAGTTCCGTCGAGTCCGGTCTTACGTGCAAAGTCGGGATCATTATGAATCGGATTAAAGTCCCCGCTTGCACCGGCATAACGGACCAGATTCGCGTGAGTAATAACGTCCGTTTTTAAGGGAGGAAGTTCCTGCCCGATTTCGAATTTATCAAATTCTATTTTGCTCATAGATTTCCTCCAATCAAAGCTCGGGTTTACGAATGAAAATCGACATCTCAGCTTCGATTACGACGTCGCCTTTAGAATCGCGAACCGTGGTCTTGAAAGTCATAGTATCCATTTTACCGACGGTAACATTAACGCATTCGCCTTGAGACGATACCTTACCCGGATAAAGAGTTTTGAGATACGTGTATTTTTCCTTTAAATGGAGAATACGAGACGTATCCACTCCCATATTTTCCATATCCTGCCAAATTTTGGGGTAACCCCAAAATTGAATCACAGTAGGGTATGTCGGCGGAGCCGGGACGTCCTCGTAGCCGGCCTTTTTTGCAGCCTCTACATTGAAATAAATTGGATTCGTTTCTCCGATCGCCTGGCAAAATTCGCGGATCTTTCCGCGTTCTACGTCGAATTCGTAGCGGTCCAGTTTTGTGCCGATCAGGTCTTTTGATATGCCTTTTTCTGCCATAATCCTTTCCTAATTTGGATCGTGATCCTCCCATATAGGAGGTGGTGCTTAACCGCCCTAATTTTTTACCTCGGAGTCTTCCGGTCTATTGCTTTTTCCTTTCTAAGGCTCGGCCGTTCAGAACAAACGTTCACCGAATACTGTTCGCCTGATCGGTTTCGAGTTGTAAGACAAAGAGGATAAAGAATCGTGTACCTGTTTTCCGTTCATGATTCCAAATAAATATTACCAACGTTTCGGTTTTTTCCTACTAGGAATTTTACTTTGTGCTCCGAACTGTCGAAAAATCATTTCACGATCTTTCGGAGACGAAAGCGTAAACCTTCCTGTCTGGGATGGATTGAGATCGCTCTCTAAAATAGGAAGCGCATGCAAAGGCGATGCGGAAAAAGAAATTAAAAAGATCGCCTTTCATTATAAGAAAAACCCAGCACGATATTCCGATCTGTCGAGTCAAGACCGTTGGAGAAATCTACAGTTTACGATATTGTTAGATAAGGAAAATCTACTAAACGATTCAAGGGATAGCCTCTTTCTATTCGAAGGCGGAGATTGTACCATCTCTTCCGAGTTTACAAAAAAAGAAGCGAGACTCGCATCCGAAAACGACATCATATTCTCTTTTTCCGCAACAATACTCTCGGCAAAAGGAGAAAGGATTCGATCCTCGGGAAGATTAGAAATCAAACTCGGAAACGAAATCGTTTTCAACGAAACGATCGCGGGACAGGGAGACTCGTGGAAAGAATTTAAAATTCCGTTAGTAGGAAATGTCGCTAAACTACTAATCTCGGAGAAGAAGCCGAACTGGAGTTTTCGTTGGATTCCGATCGAAAAAGATTCCTTCGTTTTTATCGGAGAACCGCTTTTATTTTCGAAAGTATTTTCGCCTAGCGATTGGGGTCCCAAGGAAAACCTTATCCTGATCGTCGTTGACGCCTTGCGCCCGGATCGCCTCGGTTACGGCGGCTCGCCTGTCCCCACAAGCCCAGCGTTGGATCGCTTAGCTTCTCAATCGATCGTGTTCGAAAAAGCTTTCGCCAATGGAAATTGGACAAAACCGTCCATGTTATCCTTTTTCACATCCAAGATCGCTTCGGAACTTGGAATGGGGAACGCTTGGTTCTATTCCACGAATTTACATAGGAAGATTTTTTACTCCAAAAATCCGGAAACCCTTGTAAACCATCTCAGAAACGTCGGCTTTGTAACCGCAAGTTTAATGAATAACGTTTTTCTACTAGACTATACCGGTGTCGGCGTAGATCTGGGATTTCATAGACTGTTTCAACCGGGAAAAGACAGGGCGGATACGGAACTCATACTTAACGAATCCATAAAGTTCTTGAGAGAAAATAGGGATCGAAGATTTTTTCTTCACATAAATATTAACACCCCGCATTACCCGTATTTACCTGAACGAAAATATCTGGAAGCGTTGGAAAAATCCGTTCCTGCAGAAATATGGAAACGGTACGACCCTTATGTTCGAAAATACATGGCGGAAATCTTATATACGGACGAAGTCATCGGTAAAATTCTAGACGAAGCCAAGAGGAACGGCGTTTACGATAAAACCTGGATCGCCGTCGTAGCGGATCACGGCGAACTGCAGGAGATGGAACATTACTATCACCATCATTTCGTAGCCGAAAATCTTCATGCTCATGGAGAAAGTCATTACGAAGAGGAAATACGCGTTCCTTGGATTTTACATCCCCCCGAATCGTCCAAGTCTCGGATCAAGAAGTGGAAATTCGAGAAACAGGTTTCCCTACTCTCCTTATTTCCGACGCTAGCGGGGGCAATGGGCTTTCCGTGCTCCGAAAGTTCCTGCTCCGGATCCGATTATTCTCCGGCCATGTTCGGAGAGAAGGGACGGGATTTTGAGGAAGTCGTTTATACCGAAGGAAGATTTTCAGAATCGATCCGAACGGAAGAATTAAAGTTAATACGTAGATATCCCGGCTACGATACCGTTCGTCGAACAAGAGAAGGAGCTCCGCATTCCATGCCGGAAGAACTTTACGATCTTATCTCCGATCCTCAAGAAATGAAAAATCTGGCTCCGGAAAAATCCCCATTGCTGCAAAAAGCGAGAGATCTTCTGGCTTCCAATAGTTTAAAAAAGAATTCATTCGTCCTAAAATTACCGGCCTCGGACAAAGCAATCGTGCGTAAGATCGATCTCTTCGTAGACGGTGGAATTTATCGATATTACTCGGATTCTCCTTTTGAAACCGTTCGATCTGAACACCGAAATCTATCCTTAAAGGTAACTCAGTCGCCGGGAAAAGAGGTCGTATTAAGAATAGATACGGTTGAGCCGACATTTCGATTTAGGCTTTCCTTATGGAAAGACGGCAGATTAGAGAATTATAAATCCGGAAAGTGGGGATTTTCTCCCGAGGCGGGAAATCGGGTTTATGCAACCTCCCCCGAAACGGTAGCGTCTTCTAAACTTCCTTACGAATTTCGCTCTTCGACCGTTCCTTACATCTATAATGACGCCGGACTGTCCGGAAATTCCGATTCCCCCGGCCAAGCAGCTTTAGGAAAAGAAGTCCGAAAAGTTCTGGAAAGTTGGGGATATATTCACGAATAGATCGAATTCCGGAACCTACCGAATCGATTAATAAAAATAGAATACTCAAATCATTTATACAAAATCGTTAACTGACCGATCAATATTGCCAAGTCGCTAATCCAAAACAATGGTGATGTCTACCCTTCGATTCTTAGCTCTCGATTCTTCCGATGAGTTGTCGGAAATCGGCTTAGATTTTCCGTATCCGCGATAAGACATTCGAGCCTGCTCTATGCCATGAGCATCCCGAAGCTCCTTCAGTACCGAAAGAGCTCTTTCTTGAGAAAGTTTTAAATTATATTCTTGGCTCCCTCGATCGTCCGTATGACCGCTGATACGAATTTCCTTATCTGGATATTTTTTAAGCACATCGGCGATCTTCGAGATTATTTCTTTGGAAGATTCCTGAAGATCGGAGCGATTCGTATCGAATAAAAGATTATCCAAAGATAGTGTAACGCCTTCTTCGGATTTGCGCACTTCGACAGGGGGGCGATTTGCCGGTTGATCTTTAGCCGGCCCCTCTTCCCACTCGGGCCAGTGCAACCCGTTTCCGATCGCAGTAGATTTCTTTCCTACCGGCTGTGAGGGTCTTCCCCGCATAGGCCCGAGTATTTTTTTTACTTCTTCCGCAATTTGATCCTTATCTGGTTCGCTCAAACTTCTTTGTTTTGAATACAGCCCATGAATATCAAAAGACATTTCTTGCGAGATCCCGTTCGGATAGAGAAACGTATAAACTAATTGAATATGTTTATATTGGGGAATTCCCGCATCAGCATCGAAATAAACTTGTCCCTTTGCAAATCCGTAAATCTTATAAGGGACTCCGGCGGCAGAGACCTCCGAATCATGTAAGAGCGTATACGTATATTCTATTAATTGAGCTCTACCATTTTCGTTTGCATAGGCCCAATCTTGGGTTCCCTTAAAAGTGTACTTGGCTTGAACCGGAATTTCCATCCTCGATTGCGAAAATTGAAAGCTTTCGGTCGCCGGTTTGGTCCATTCGCTTCCCGTTTCAACTGCAGTCTCTGAAAAACTAGGAAGCGAGCGTAGATTCGGCATAATGTATTTTGCAGGAACTTTGTATTCTCCGAGCTCCGTTAAGAGAAATCTGCTTTTGTAGGTTCTATCCTTGTAGAATGCGGGATCTACTTGCGGAAACTTAGTATAGGTGTTGAAAATTCCAGCTAATTCACAACCTTCCGAATCGCATTTCTCGGTTCTTAACACGATTCTATTCTTATCTTCGCGCCGAATAATCCTATTACCTTGGCGAGCCTGAACTTTATGATACTCGTTTAGCTCTAAGTCGTCTCCGGTTTTAAGCTTCCATCGAAAAAGAGTCGCTTCTTCCGAAAAAATAGAAACGGGAACTATTATCAGTAACGTTAGCAAACTGCGAAGCAAGGAAGCCATATTAATAATGTCGATGCTTCCTGGAAGAAACTTAGGGTGAATTCGCAAAAAAGAGTTAAAACATTTGCTTTTCACCCGCCTTGATTCGGACATACGCGTTTCATTTTTGGGTGATTTATTGAAATCCATTACCGGAACCAATCTTTGTACCCAGCTAAATTTGCCCATTCTAGTCTTTTAGTTGAAAGGAATTCTAGTCTTGCTGCCCTATTGTGCTATGACGGCCCCTAATCTAGATTTCTTTAAATATCTGATCGAAGAAGGGCGGGAACTGGTTTGCCTTCACTCAGCTGACGGTAAATATCTTTATGTGAGTCCCTCCATCAAAACTATCGCAGGCTATGAACCCGAAGAACTTATCGGAAAGAACCCGTATGATTTTTTTCATAAAGAAGATCAGGAATATATAAGAAGAACCGGCCACATTCCTTCTCTGCAAGGAAGCGATAGTAATATGATCGAACATCGCTTTTTAAGAAAGGACGGCAATTTTGTCTGGTTGCAAACCTTGACTCGACCTATTAGAAATTCGAATGGCGAAGTATTTCAATTGCATACAACCTCTCGCGATTTATCGCAAGAAATTACCATTCGAAAAAAATTAAAGAAATCGGAAGAATTACTTCAGGACGCTTGTAAGCTCTCTTTAATGGGTGCCTGGGAATTGGATTTAACCACGATGATTTCCGAATGGTCTCAATACGCCCATGAGCTGTTGGAAATTTCCAATAATAATATTATGAGCTTTGAAGATTCATTACGGTTTTATCCTGATGAAGTTAGGACAATAATACAAAACTCGGTTTTTGAAAGCGCTAAATCCGGAGAATCCTGGGATATAAAAGTTCCTGCGAAGACGGGAAAAAATAAAAGGATATGGATCCGAATTATCGGAAAGCCCCAATCGGAAGCAGGGAAAACCGAAAAAATTCGGGGAGTTTTCCAAGACGTCACAAAAGAAGTGGAAACGGAAGAGAAAAATAAAACGCTGATTAATCAACTGACTCGCCAAAACCATCAGCTAGAAGAGTTTAACAGAATCATATCCCATAATCTCCGCGCTCCCGTCGGAAACCTTCCGATACTTGTCGATCTGCTTCGAGAAAGTTCCAATCAAGAAGAAACGAGTAAGTACCTTCGCATGCTTCAAGAGCTTTCCACAAAAATGATGGGGATTCTAGATGATTTAGTGGATGTCGTAAAAGTTCAGCAAGCTAAGGACTTAAAGCCGGAGAAAATCATCTTTGATAAAATTTT